>JAJRAN010000056.1 GCA_028682915.1 Methanomassiliicoccales archaeon
TCGTCACATGGAACATCGGCAACACCTTGAGCCCGATGGCAGGGGTCTTCCTCTTCATGATGAAATAGTTAGCGATGCCAAGCAGCAGGAACCCGATGGCGAATCCTACGAGCGCCTGCCATCCCAGGTAATAGGCGAACAGCAACGCCATGCAAACATGCGCCAGCGTGAACGCCAGCACCCATCGGGCCGTCCCTGTCAGCCCGTAGAGCACGGTAACGGTCTGCATCCTGCGTGCTATGTCGTTCTTGAAATCGACCAGGTCGTTCGCCCCGAGGTGGGCCATCGCGAAGGGGTAGAAGAAAAGGAAGTAGAGCAGGGCGATCAGGTCGGGGCTGCCAACCATCAAGTACCCGGCCACTGGGAACATGGCGAAGTCCGTCCTACCGACCAGCTGCGCCACCGGGTACTTCTGCTTCCTCTTCTTGATCTGGTAGAACACCTCGACGCAGTAGGCGTAGGCCAGTATGGCGAGGAGGTACAGCGAATGAGGGTATGGAAGGGTGGCGATCAGGGCGACGGCGATGCCAGCGAAAAGGAAGAAGAGCAAGAGCGCGCCTCGCGAGCTGATCGCCCCAGATGGTATGGGGCGCTCCTTGAACGCCCTCCAGTAATTGGTCAGGTCCTCATCGACGTCCCTCTTGTCGTACTCGCGGTCCACATAGTCGTTGAGGATGAGCCCCGCCTCGAATCCGAAGAACCCGATGGCGATGCCCTTCAACAGGACGACCTCATCGAACCCTCCGTACTGCCAGAACGCAAGGAGCAGCCCGGAGCAGAAGAGCAGTGGCCACGCAAATCCGAATTGCAGCCTCGTCAAATCGACGAACCCTTTCAGTTGCTCCTTCATGAAGGCCGAACCCTTGTGTCGGGGAAAATCGCTCGCACCGTCTTAAAGGTATTCCAGTTAACGCGCTGAAGATGCTGTTCCAAGCCCGCTCGCGAGGCTCAGCTCATCTCTCGCTCCAGCGCCTTGAGGTCCCTCTCCTCGAGCACTCCCGGGTCCAGAGGAATGAGCATTATCCCCTTGGCCAAGATGACCTGGTCCCTGATCACTTGGAGGAACTTCAGGACGTTCTTGAACTCATTCTGGGTCACGAGGTACTCCATTCCCTCCAGGAGGACCTTGCCTCCCCTGTTGTCGGTCAAGAACGACTTGATCATGGTGTTGAGGCGAGGCAGGTCGGTGGGCGAGACGAACTCGCACTTGGTCGAGGAATCGTCGACGGGGCAGGACTCCGTCTTGGTGAGCCAGACCATCTGATAATCCACCTTGAACCTTTTTCGCACCGTGTCCGGATGCGTCCTGAGGATGCATAGTCCCTTGGCCCCGGCGATGGCGTTCTTGGTCATCAGCCCCAGGCCTCCTTCCAATCCGCCCTCCTTCACCAGGTACATCCCCCCTGGCTGGACGTCGAGCGGGGGGGCTGGGGACGGCGTCGTAGTCGCCTGGGGTGGCAGCGTACGGGCTGGCGCCTCCTCGATCGGCTCGGCGAACTCGATCTCGGCCAGCATCTTCCGCTTCTTGCGCGCGGCCTTCTCGGCGATGGCCGTGCGCTGGCTCTTGGCCAGGATCTGGATCTCTCGGCTGGTGTATCCCTTGTTGGTCAGGGATATGAAATCCTCCCAGGCCTCCTTCAGCCCTTCCTCGTAGCCTTTGGTATAGCCTTCGGTATAGGCCTTCAGCTCCGGCATCGCACCCCTTCTGAGTGAATGTAGGGCTGGTCGGGTTAACAAAGTTTCGCGTGCCCGCGGGGCGCTGAGAAAAGTTAAATATCGCTGGTGCACGACTCGCCAACCACATGAGCCGTGTCCGCTTCCGAGGGGTCAAGGCCACTCCCAAGGGCCTGGAGAAGGACCTGCTGGAGAAGTCGCGCCGTTTAGCGCTCGACCCTTCCCTCATGCTCCCGAAATGCGACCAGCCCTGCCGTCGCTGTCCATTCGACAAGCTGCTCAAGAAGATGGAGAAGGTGGAGAGGTACAGCGACGACGCCGAGGCCTTGATCAGCATGGCCTCGCATGGCGACCAGCTGGTCCGCGCCTATGCCGCCACCGTCTCCCTGGCGGCCTCGGGCAAGATACCATTCCTCACGGTCAAGCAGCTGCCCACGGGCGGAGTGTCCTTCGCCGTGAGGGGCAAGGTGGACCAGGAGAAGCTGATCGGGGCGCAATACTTCGACGATCCCGACCTTCGCCTTCTGGCTTTCTGGGACATCGCTCGCGATGACGACCTCCACATCTACTCCGAGGAGGCGGGGATGAAGTGCTCCGATTCGCCGAAGGCTCCCAAGGCCTTCGTCCAGGAGGCCCTCGCCAACGCCCCCTACGAGCTGCAGGCCGACGGCTCCTGCGGGCACCCCAACGCTCCATTGCTACTGCTGGTCGGATGGAAGTCAGCCTCCACCAAACTATCCGTCTGCTCCGAGTGCGCGGGCGACGTCAACCTCCTCCATAGCCTGACCTCCAGGATAGCGGCCCGGGACCCCACGGACGATTTCACCGTGGACGTGCGGTACTCCCCAAGGTGCGTGGCCCACTCCGAGTGCCCCACCAAGGCCCCGTTCACCATGAGCTCCGAGCTCAAGGACTCGTATCGCAAGGGCACGATCGACGACGCGACCCTTCTCGACCGGTTCCTGGTGGAGAGGAAGGCCGCGCTACGCCGCTCCTCGGGGGAGCTCTACATTCTGGGAAACGACTGCTACGGCCGGGACAAGGAGGCCTTCATCAAGGCGCTGAAAGGCAGCGAGGCCGAGGTGACCGCCATCGCCGGCCTGGTCAGGAGCAGCCCCATGGTCGTGATCTCCTCGTCCGACCAGACGTCCAAGGTGGTTGCGGACCTGTGGGCCGAGGCCAAGGAGCCCCTGCTCAACCAGGTGGCCTCGCCCGATATCTGGAAAGGGCTCCTGGGCCAAAGCAACATGCCGCCCGGGCTGGTGGTGCAGGAGGCCTACCGCCTGCAGCGCTGCAAGGGCATACTCGACAAGCTGCCCCAGTACTCTTCACGGGGCCAGATGGGAGCGTTGGCGGACGACCTCGCCCGCGCCTTCAAGTCCTCGGGGAAGGGAGGGCTGCTCCAGGCCATCGATAGGAACAAGCCCAAGGAGCATCGGGGCAAGGCCGTGGTCTTCGGCTTCCTCGTGGCGGTCGGCGAGGCGGACTCCCGGGCATGGCAGTTCACAACCGAGGAGAGGGACTTCGGCAAGTACCTGTCGGATTTCGTCAAGGCTCTGCTGGACGCCTCCGGCGACGCCTATCACGAGGCGCTGGAGAACATGCTCACCGCCTCCGGGTCGGGGGAGAGCCTGCAACGCCGATGCTGAGCGTCTAATCGAGCAACCGCACGTCGACGACGTAGTGCGAGACGGACGGGGCGAAGGACTTCACCTCGCCCTTGTGGCCGATCTCGAACCTCCGCCCGCCCGCGGCCTGGGCGATGCGGCGCAGCGGTCTCTGGGGCCATTCGTCGATGGGGCAGGTCTCATGGTAGTGCACCACCCCTCCTGGCTTGACCAGGTCGAAGGCTTTAGGAAGGAACTCGTGCGTTGTTCCCACATAACCCATCAGCACCCGGTCCGCGAACCTCTCGCCAGGCAGGTCACGGTTGTCCCCAAGCACCGGCTCGACCACGTCCCCAACCGAGTTCAAGCCCACGTTCTCCTGAAGATACGAGAAAGCCACCGGATTGATCTCGCAGGCCACGACCCTCCTCGCCTTGGCATGGACCGCCAAAGGCAGGGTGAAGTAGCCGATGCCCGCGAACATGTCCACCACCGTCTCCCCCCGGCAGTCGAGCTCGGACATACGCTTCTTCTCCGGGAAATTGCCGGAGGAGTACATGACCTTGGCCACATCGAACTTGTACAGGATCCGGTTCTCGCGGTGCACCGTCTCGGTCCCATCCCCCCAGATCACCTCCACTTTCGGGGTCCGGTACACGCCCTCGATGATTCCTCTCTCCAGGCACACGGTCCGAGCGTGGAGCACCCCGGAATACGCCTTGGCCACCTCCTGCTTTACGTCCTCGAGCCCCGGCGGAAGGCGGAGGACCAGCACGTCACCGAACATCTCCCATTTCTGCGGCAGGAGGACGTCCAGGTCCTCGGGAAAGGACAAAATCCCCCGCACCTGGTCATAGGGTGAGACGTAGCAGGAGCGCGACCGCGCGTCCCCGTCCACGACCTCGATCCCCAGGTCTAGCAACCTGCGCTCGTCGAACCCCTCTTTCAAGGGGATGAAGACATGCTCGCCCTCCTCGAAGATGCGCACGTCCTTACGCAACGCCCTCATATTGGAGATCCTCTTCCGCACCCGCTCGGCGCGCTCCCTCGGGGCCTTGACCAACCTCATCTCGTCCTCGGATTCGGCGCCCGCCTATATCTGGTTTCCCGGCGGGGACCTGGAGAAGAGCGCCCGAAGGAAAGAGGGCGCGAGCCTGAGCAGGCCGGGAGCGGTCTTCAGGACCTTGGGCGCCAGCTCAGCCGGGGAATCGATGTCGCCCTCGGCCAGCACCTCCCTGACATCCTCGCGCGAGAGGATCCGCCCCACCTCCTCCAGCTTCCGGTCGCTCAGTTTGGTGTAGGCTTTGCGGATCATGAGCCCCCTGTCCAGCTCCCGTCCCAGCTCCGCCTTCCACCCTTCCTGGTAGGAGGAGAGCGCCTCGGCGCTGAAATCGTCCTCCTCCAGGCAACCCAGGGCCGTCCTGGCGGCGCATCCCGCGGCCACCATGCCGGTGTATAGCCCGCCCCCGCTCAAGGGCTTGGTCTGCCCGGCGGCGTCCCCGATCACCAGAATCCTCTCTGCGTACGTCTGCGCGAGCGAGCCGATGGGGATCATGCCCGATATCACCCTGATCCTCTCCTTGTTCTGGAGGCCGAGCCTCTTCAGAAGCGGGCCGAGGTAGGTCATCGGCGCGTCATAGCTCAGGGACGCGCAGAGCCCCACGCGGGTCATCTCCCCGCAAGGTATCTTCCAGGCGAAGAACCCTGGGGCCACCTTCTTGCCCAGGTAGACGCTCAGCATGTCCTGCTCCTCCTCCCTGTGCTCGATGTCCATCTGCACCCCGCGGACGAAGTCCTTGGGGCCGCCCAGGCCCGCCGTCTTGGCCACGTTAGACTTGTACCCGTCCGCTCCCACGATGAGCTTGGTCGTGTAGTTGAACGACCCCCTCGAGTCCCAGCAATGCGCGGTGGCGTTGGCGCCGATGCGGGCGTCGGTGAACCTCTCCCCTGGGGCGACCTCCGCGCCCGCGTCCATGGCCCGTTCCGCGCAGGTCCGGTCGAAGGCCGCGCGGTCGACCACCACCGCCTTTATGGACCTGCCCCTGACCTCCACCACCTGGTCCCCCGGGAAATTGAAGTATCCTCCTCGGAGCCGGTTGAGGACGGTGTCCCGGGCGCCCGCCATCTCCACCACCCTGGGGGTCACCAGGCCGGTGCACTGGACCGGTTCGCCGATGGCCTCGTGCTCCTCCACCACCACCACCTTCGCCTTCTTGCCCACCGCCGTGGCGAAGGTCATGCCCGAAGGCCCTCCGCCCACGACCAGGAAGTCGCACTCCTTCACAAGACCTCAAACCATCCTGGCCTATATGGCATTTTTCTCAGCCCGCGGAGCGCTTGGCCAGCGCCAGGAAGGTGAGGGCGACCATGGCCAGCAGGGCGAGGAAGGCCATCAGCCAGAAGGGTATGTCGCCTATGGCGGCGTTGAGCGAGATCAGGAGAACGAACAGGGAGACGAGCCACACCAGCCCCGTGAAGACGAGGATGCGCAGGTAGCCGCGGATGGCGGTGCGGCGGAAGTCGGACTCCATGGCGTCCCCGGGGGCGCCGCTGGCCGATAGGACGTAAGCAGAGCGGCAGGTGTGGTTCCCGGTCATAATCGCCGTCATGCCCAGCCAGAGCATGGCCCAAGGCCACACGAACCCCCCGTCCGGGTCGAGGGCGAGCGCAATGACCCCGACCAGGACCCCCAAGCCCGCCGCGATGGTGAACCAGTCCCACCGGTCGCGCCAGAGCAGGAAGCCGGCCAACACCAGGAATATGGTCTGGGCCGCTGCCAAGGGGAGCATGGTCTCCATCGTCGCGGCCAGCGCCAAGGAGGCGATCTCCACCGACGCCAATGACGCGAGCACCGCCACCCGGGCGGCGGTGAGGAAGGAACTCACCGTCTGCGCACGCCCGATGCTCTCCCCTCCATCAGGTATTTGAAAAGTGGGACCCGGGGGTCCCAATCCACCGCGCGGCAGTATCTCCCCAGCTCGGCCAGTAGGTCCTTGCGCCGTAGCCGGTGCATCAGCTCCGCCACCTCCTTCGCGGTCGCGTCCCGCGTCTGTGCCTGCTCCAGCGGGAACGTGTCCAGGGATAGGACGAAGACGTCGTGGCCCTTGCCCCCCATGCCCACCAGCGACGAGACCAGCCTGCGGTCCTCCATGGGGGTGATGGCGACGATCAGCGAGGAGGTGGGGAAGTAGCGCTCCATCACCGAGGCGAGGAAGTTGGCCTGGCGCACGCTCCCGGGCTTGGTCACCAGCAAACGGTCCATGGCCCGGTAGAAGTGCCTCTTGCCGTAACCGAGGGGCACGACCTCCATGGTGTCCCCCAGGACCAGCACCCCCACCCGGTCCCGATGCTTCAGGAAGTAGCTCGCGAGGCTAGCCGCCGCGTCCACCTCCAGGTCCACCATCCTCTGGCGCACTCCTTGGTCGGAGATGCTGGTCCTCGCGTCGACCAATATGACCACGTCCCCCGAGCGTTCGCTCTCGTAATCGTTGACGATCATCCGGTCGCGCTTGCCCGTGGCCTTCCAGTTGACCTTCCTCAGCTCGTCGCCGAGGACGTACTCGCGCAGGCAGTAGAACTCCGTCCCTGGCCCGATGGACGAGGAGCTGATGCTGCCCGACTGGTTCTTCAGCGTCGCGGGCTCCAGGCCGCATCGCCGGAGGTCCTGGATCCGGGGCAGGACCACGATCCTCCCCTCGGCATATATCCTCTGCTCGCGGACCACCATCTGGGTGGGGTCGGACCATCGCACCGTCAGCTCACCGAAAGAGAAGGAGCCGCGCCGATCGAAGCGGAGCTTGTAGCGCAGGGTGGCGGACTGTCCCTTCTCCAGGCTGAGGGGGAACCGCTCCCTGCCCTCCGTCACCGCCGCGCCGGGAGGCAGGCTGTCGAAGACCTCGATGTAGTCGAGCCCCTCCCCCCGGTTCTCGAGGGCCAGGGTCACCTCCACCACGTCCCCCTCCTGGACCCTCTCCGAGTCCAGGGTACGCGTCAGGCGGACGTCCATCAGGGGCGGCCGGTGCAGCAGGAAGGCCAGGTACATTATCATGGCCATCGGTATGACCAGGCTCACCAGCTCCCAGCGGAGCGCGATCAATCCCACTAGAAGGAAGCAGAAGGCCATCAGCAGGAGCGCGGCGCCGGAGCGGGAGCGCAATTCAATCGACCTTTGGAACCGGGACGTCCCTGAGGATGCTCTCCATCACGGTCTGGGGCTTAACCCCCCGGATCCAGGGGTCCGCCGCGAGGATGAGGCGGTGGGCCAGCGCCGGCACCGCTACCTCCTTCACGTCGTCGGGGAGGACGAAGTCGCGCCCCTTCAAGGCCGCCCTGGCCGATGAGAGCCGCATCAGCGCCAAGGAACCGCGCGGGCTGGCGCCCACCTCCACCTGGGTATGCCTGCGGGTGGCGGCTATGATGCTGACGATGTACTCCTCGATCACGCCCTCGACGTGCATCCCCTCCACGTACTGCTGCATTTCCGTCACCCTCTCGGGGGAGCATACCTTGCGCACATCCACGTCCTCCTTGCCCCGCGCCCTGCGCCTACGCAGGATCTCCCTCTCCTCCTCGGGGGTGGGATAGCCGACGCTGGTCCGGATCAGGAAGCGGTCGATCTGCGCCTCGGGGAGCGGATAGGTGCCCTCGTACTCGATGGGGTTCTGGGTGGCGAGCACCACGAAAGGCCTCGGCAGCGCCATGGTCTCCCCCTCCAAGCTGACCTGGCGCTCCTGCATGGCCTCGAGCAGCGCCGCCTGGGTCTTGGGGGGCGCCCGGTTGATCTCGTCGGCCAGCAATATGTTGGTGAACACCGGCCCATGGCGCAGCTTGAACTGTCCCGTCTGCCGGTCCAGCACGAAGGTGCCGGTGATGTCCGCGGGCATGAGGTCCGGGGTGAACTGGACTCTCTTGAACTCGCAGCCCGACGCCCGGGCGAAGCAGTTGGCCATCATGGTCTTGGCCAGGCCCGGATAGTCCTCGAACAGCACGTGGCCGTTGCATAGGATGGCCAGCATGACCCTCTCCATCACCTCGCGCTTGCCGACGATGGACATCCCCACCTCGTCCATCAGGGCGTTGCATGTCGCCTGCAGCTCCTCGCTCCTCATCTCATCGCCTCCAACTTCCTCAATAGACTTGGGAACACCTGATTGAAATCGCCGACCATCATCTGGCCCTGCCGCGTCTTCAGCTGCTCCGGCTCATAGGCGCCCTTGAAGTCGTACCCGAGCAGCCATACCAGCTGGTCATCCTTGATCAGGCGCCTGGCGGCATGGGGGTCGGCGAGCCGAGCCTCGGCGTCGGCACGTGAGATGTGATGGAGCAGCATGAATCGTCGCACCAGCATGTCCCTGAGCTCGAGATAGGCGATCATCTGGCTGTAGGGCGAGCCCTGGAGGGCGTTGGTGATGGTGAGCAGCTCGCGCTCCGCCGCCCCCGGCTCGTTCTTACTCGATACCTGAGCGATCTCCGGGGCCAGCTGGAACCCGTTCCGTGGATAGGTCTTGAGCACCAAGACGCAGGCGCATATAGTAAGTATGAATAAGAGGAAGGCCCAGCGGAGCTCAGGGTCTTGGATTATGGCGTCCAGCAAGGGGATGGAGACGATCACCAAGGCCAGGGCGATGCCCAGCCAGGTGAGGCTGACCAGGATGTCGCCCTCACCATCCTCGAACCCTTTCGCCTTTCCCGGGTAGCGAAGGTACTCCTGCTCAGGATCCCGCTGCATCCGCTCCCCTCCCCTGCGCCCCCTGCCAACTGCTGACGTGCGTGGAGATCTGGCGGAGGCAGCGCAAGGCCGCCTCCTTGCTCTCCTCCCTCAGCTGGTGGTCGCTGTACCAGGCCTCCTCGAATAGGGACGTGAGCTCGTTGGTCGGCCCCTTGGGCCATCCCAGCTGGCTCTCCGCCATGGCCGCTACCTCCCGGGGCGTCAGGGCCTCGGCGTCCAACACCTTCCCCCTGAGCAGCCGGGACATCATCTGGTAGGTACGGACCACGACGCTCCTGGCATCGTCCCCGGCGTAGAGGTCGCGCACCGCCTGGTCCACGATGTCCTTGGCCTTCTGGCGCTCGATCGCCTCTCGGGCCGCCCCCATCCGCACCGGGGCCCTGCGGACGTACTTGAGGCCGAGGACGATCGCCAGCAAGGCTACGAAGATGAGAAGTCCGACGAGCATAAGCGACCCTGCGGGGCCGTCCGCGGTCAGCGGCGCCCCGGACCCACCACCACCCCCACCTCCGCCATCGGGGGGTGAGGGTGGGGTGACCACCGCCCCTCCTGTCGCGTAAATGAAGGCCAGGACGCAGCCCAAGATGACGAATATTGCGATCAGCGCCGTCACCGTCCCGCCGCTACGGCTCCCCTTCCTCTCCTTGCCGGGCGCCTTGCCCTTGCGCGCCATCTGGACCAAGACCAGGGCGCCGACGCAGATCCAGACCCCCAGCAGCACATAGGAGAGCACCTCGGCGACCTGGCGGCTCATCGGGCCGAGCGGGGACTGCTGGTCCCCGAGCTGGAAATAGCCCATGTTCGCGATCATCAGCGCCAAGGCGATGATGACCAAGGCTAGGGCGGCGGTCGCCAGCCATATGTCGCCCTCTTTGTCCTTTTCCACCACGTGCTGAGACCCGAGTGGACGCTATATAATCCTTATCCGCTGGAGCCGTCCGCGAGGCGCCCCTTGGTCCTGAACTGCTCCTCGTAGAGGCGCGCCACGGTCTCGATGGAGTCCGCTTCCCGGGCGGTCTTGTCGTCCCGTATGGACTTGACGCGGGCCAGGCGCAGCGCGTATCCTGAAGGATATTTCGGGCTGCGCTGCACCTCGTCGAAGACCACCTCCACCACGATCTCGGGCCTGACCTGGACGACGTGCCTGGTCTCCGAGGTGCGCAAGGCCAGCAAACGCTCGGTGATGGCCTTGAACTCCTCGTCGGTGAATCCCTTGTAGGTCTTTCCCACCTCTTCGAAGGATTCCCCCGACCGCGCGGCGAGGTGATAGTCGCTCAGCCACCCCTCCCTGCGCCCGTATCCCCATTCCGCGGCCACGATGACCAGGTCCAGCGAGGTGGATTTCTTTATCTTGAGCCACCGCCTCCCCCGTTTCCCGATCGTGTAGGGGCTGCCCAGGTCCTTGGCCACCAGCCCCTCGTGCCCTTGCTCCAGGGCGGTCCGGTAGAAGCCCTCCGCCTCCTTAGCGTCGGAGGTGATGATGCGCGGTACCAGATGATGGGCCGGAGCCACCCGCTGCAGCGCCTCCCACCTCTCTTGGCAGGGGGTGCCGATGAGCTCCCTCTCCCCGATCAGCAGGGCGTCGAAGAGGAAGAGCCGGAGCGGGACCTCCTGGGACGACCCGACCACCTCGTGTACGCGGGTCATCCGCCTCATTACGTCCTGGAAGGGCAACGGGCGGTCGCTGTAGGCAACCACCTCACCCTCGAGTATGAAGCGGTCGGCCTGGATCTCGGTCTGGGCTATCCTGACGATCTCAGGCAGGCTGCCGGTGACCTCGGTCAGCCTCCTTGAGAATATCCGCACCTCGCCGCCTTCCTTGTGCAGCTGGACCCTGGCACCGTCCAATTTGAACTCGAAGGCCGCGGTGCCCAGGGCGGCAATGACCTCATCGACCCCTGACGCCATCTCCGCCAGCATCGGGCGGATGGGGGTGAAGACCTTGATCCCCACCGCTCGGAGGCCCGGTCCCCCTCGGCTCAGCGCGAGTGCAGCCAGCCCCCCCACGTCGCCCATGAGCATGTGCGCGCCCCGGACCGTCTCCAGGTCGACCCCCGAGGCCCGGGCGATCGCGTCCAACATCACCCCCTCGTTGACGCCTATCCGCATCTCCCCCGAGAGTGAGCGGAGGAGGTATTCGCGCTCCATCTCGCCCAATCTCGACAGCAGCCCGCTGAGCAGTGCCTCCTTGGTCCGACGCGAGCCGGCCCCCTCGGCCCTTGCTATGCGCTGGAATGTATCGTAGGCCTCCGTGATGCTCACCCGGTCCTCCCCGAAGAGCGTCATCTGGCCGCTGCGCACCGCCTTCCTCACCGTACGATAGCCGACGTCCAAGGAGCGATCCTCGGACTCGGGCAGGACCTGGGCCAGGAGGAACAGGACGGTCGGACCGATCTCGTTCTCCTCGAGGGAGGCGAGGAACGATCCCACCAGCTCTGCCTTCCTCTTCTTGCCGGGTTCCGCCTCGACCTTGGCGCAGAGCTCCGCCAGGTCCGCTATGGATCTGCCCACGGACCTAGAGCACGAACCCTTTGCGTAATCTAGCTTTCGCTGAAACGATGCAATAAAAGGCTAACCCGCGTTTACCGGCCTTACCGCTTCGCCACGTTCTCCCAGTCCTTCTGGAAGCGGTTAATGCCGATGTCCGTCAGGGGATGCTTGAACATCTTCTTGAGGACGTCATAGGGGATGGTGGCCACGTGCGCCCCCATCCTGGCTGCCTGGGACACATGGATGGGATGCCGGACCGAGGCCACGATTACCTCCGTGGGGTAGCCGTAGTTGTCCAGGATGTCCAGGATCTCCGAGACCAGGTCCATGCCGTCCTGGCCGACGTCGTCGAGCCTTCCAACGAAGGGAGAGACGTAGGCCGCTCCCGCCTTGGCGGCGAGCAAGGCCTGGTTGGCGCTGAAGATGAGCGTCATGTTCACCTTGACGCCTTCCTTGGAGAGCATGCTGGTGGCCTTGATCCCCTCCTCGGTCATGGGGATCTTGATGACCACGTTGGTGTGGATCTTGGCCAGCTCCTTCGCTTCCTTGTGTATCTCCTCGGCCTTGGTGCTCATCGCCTCCACCGAGACCGGGCCGCCCACGACCTCGCATATCTTGCGAATGTTGGTCTTGAAATCCCCGGTCTCCTTGGCCACGAGGCTGGGGTTGGTCGTGACTCCGTCCAATATGCCCCAGCTGTCCACTTCCTTGATCTGCTCCAGGTTCGCCGTATCGATGAAGATCTTCATTGCTCATCTCCTCCGCATGACCTCTTCCGCCGCCTCCACCACCTTCTCCGCGGTGAGGCCGTACTTGCGCATCAGCTCCTCGCCCTCCCCGGACTCCCCGAAGGTGTCCATGATGCCCACCCGCCTCATCGGCACCGGGTCGTGCTCCACCAGGTAGGTGGCCACGGCCGCTCCCAGCCCCGAGACCACGTTGTGCTCCTCGGCGGTAACGATCGCCCCGGTCCGCTTGACCGCGCCCGCAACGAGGGCGTCGTCCAGGGGCTTGATGGATGACATGTTGATGACCTGGGCCGAGATGTTGCGCCTCTCGAGCGCCTCCGCCGCCTCCAAACATCGGGAGACCATGATGCCGCAGCCGATGAGGGACACGTCCTCCCCGTTCCGGAGCACGCTGCCCCTCCCTATCTTGAAGCCCTCGTCGGGGTCGGAGACCGTGGGGAAGTCCAGCCTTCCCATGCGCATGTAGCACGGCCCGTTCCATTCGGCGAAGGCCCTGGTCATCTTGTAGGTCTCCGGCGCGTCCGCCGGAACGCCCACGGTGAAGTTGGGCAGGGTGCGCATGAGCGCCACGTCCTCCCCGGTCTGGTGGGATGCGCCGTCCCCCCCGACGGTGATCCCGGCGTGGGTGGCGCAGATCTTGACGTTGAGCTTGGGATAGGCGATGGATTGCCGTATCTGGTCCCAGCAGCGGCCGGTGGCGAACACCGCGAAGCTCGAAGCGAAGACCACCTTCCCGCTGGCGGCCATGCCTGCGGCCACGCCCATCATGTTCTGCTCGGCGATGCCGCAGTTGAAGAAGTGCTCGGGGAACTCCTTGGCGAAGTCCGCCGTTCTGGTGGACGAGGAAAGGTCGGCGTCGAGCACGACCACGTCCTTCCTGGACTTGCCCAGATCGACCAGGGCGCGTCCGTACTCCTTCCTCTGGGACGCGTATTGGAACCTCATATGTCCTCCCCCAGCTCGCGAAGCGCCTTCTTGGTCTCCTCGTCGTTCGGCGCCTTCCCGTGGAACGACAGGGCGTTCTCCATGAAGCTGACCCCTTTGCCCTTCACGGTGTGGGCCAGGACCATGGTGGGCCGGTTGCGGACCTCCTTGGCCTTGTCGCAGGCCTCGAGGATCTCGCGCATGTTATGGCCGTCGATCTCGATCACGTTCCAGCCGAAGGCCCTCCACTTGTCGGTCAGAGGTTCTAAAGACATGATCTTCTCCGTCGGTCCGTCGATCTGCAACTTGTTGCGGTCCAGGAAGGCGGTCACGTTGTCCAGCTCGTAATGGGCGCCTAACATGGCCGCTTCCCAGATCTGCCCGCTCTGCTGCTCTCCATCGCCGCAGAGGCAGTAGATGCGATGGGCCTTGCGGTCCAGCCTGGCCGCCAGCGCCATTCCCAGGGCGGTGCTGAGCCCTTGTCCCAGCGAGCCGGTGGACATCTCGATGCCCGGCAGCTTGTTGCGGCTGGGGTGGCCCTGCAGCCTGCTTCCCAGCTTGCGCAAGGTGAGCAGCTCCTCGACCGGAAAGTAGCCGCTCTCAGCCAACGCCGCGTAATAGGCGGGCGCGGCGTGGCCCTTGGAGAGCACGAAACGGTCCCGGTCCTCCCAGGTGGGGTCGGTGGGGCGGTGATGCATGACCTTGAAGAACAGCGCGGAGAGGATGTCGGTGGAGGACAGGGAACCGCCAGGATGGCCGGAACCGGCCGCGCGCGTCATGCGGATGACGTGCCTGCGAATGAGATTGGCCCTTCTCTCCAGCTCGGCGATGACGTCGTCAGGATAGGCTACCAAACAAGCACCTCAGGGGTTGGGCGGGGAATAATCGGCCTGCTGGTTTAAACCTTTTGTAGGAACCCGGCGATATCCTGGGAGGCGCGATGGCCTTTTATCCCCCTGGGCGCCTGCCTGATAGCATGGCAATGCCGTTCGAGGTCCCCCTGCAGGGAAATAAGACCCTGGCCAAGGTGGTGGAGCGCATCAATTCCGATGTAGAGCTGAAGGCCTACTGGCGCGCTTCGAACATCACCGCCATCGATCGCATGGGGTTCAACGACCACGGTCCCACGCACGTGAAGATCGTGGCCCGCTCGGCCCTGAAGATCATGCGGCTCCTGATGGACGCTGGCGAGGTCCCAGGCATCGTCAAGAGCTATGGGCTGCGGAAGGAGGATGCGGAGGTCGTGGTGGTCCTCGCCGCCGCGCTCCACGACATCGGCCACGCCGTTCACCGCGACAACCACGAGGAGTTCTCGGTGGCCTTGGCCCCGAGCATAATCAGGCGCTTGCTGGACGGCCTTTATTCTGAAGGGGATACGATCATAGTGATGGTCGAGGTGCTGCACGCCATGATAGCGCATGGAAGCAATCTGCAACCACTGACCCTGGAGGCGAGCGCGGTCCGGGTAGGCGACGCCCTGGACATGGAAAAGGGAAGGGCGCGCATCCCCTTCAGCGCCGGAAGCGTGAACATCCACTCGGTCTCGGCTCTGGCCATCGACAAGGTCTACATAACTAAGGGCGACGAGCGCCCCATCCGGGTGGAGATATGCATGAACAACTCGGCTGGGATATTCCAGATAGACGAGCTGCTGCGCGACAAGATCGCCAAGACCTCCATCCGTGACAAGATGACCATAGTCATCCAGGTCCCGAAGGAGGAGATGAGGATAATCGAGGAGCTGAAGCTCTAGGCTCACTCGGACTCGATCCTCGGCGCCAGCAGATAGTTCACCGTTCCCCGGCCATCGGCGATGGAGAACTCCAGCTTCACGGGGTAGTCGTTCCCCAAGCTCATGGTCACGACGGTACCGACGGCAATCGCCCGGATCATGTTGGAGAAGTAGTCCAGCGGGAATAGGGACCTCGCCGTCTCCTTGCACTCGAGGGAGACGAGCTGATCCTTGGACAGCTTCAATGAGACGGAGTCGGTGTCGCCCTCGGAGACCATCTCGAAGCCCTCCGGGTGCGCTGTGAGGGCGATGTGGTCGGAGATGCTCTCCGCGGCCTTGATGCCCTTCTGCAGCTCCTCGGAAGCCACGGCGACCTTGGCTGGCAGGTTGAGGTTGGGGACCTTGGGGTCGGACATGCCGGACGTGTCCACCAGGTTCATGCGCCGGGTGACGTTGCCTACGTTGATGACCAAGCGGTTCTTGTCCTCGTCCTGCTCCAGGGAGATTATGTCCCCGCTGCGGGAGAGGCGGAGCACCTCCTTGATCTTGTCCAGGTCGATCCCGAGCTCGGTGTCGTCGGCGGCGTACTCCTCGAAGGCGCTCTTCTCGATCTTCATGTCGATCATGGCCACGTGGGCCGGGTCCACCGCCTTGAGCGTCACGCCCTTCGGATCGATGTTGAACTTTGCCTCGTCCACGAGCGTGGAGACGACGTCGACGATGCCCTTGAGAGTCTCGGACTTGACCTTTGCTTGGAACAAACCATTTCCCCCGCTTACTCGATAATCGCGAGGGGTTTAATAAAGATTGTCAGAACGATTAATCTGGACTCAGTATTCGCGCCAAGAGTGAGAGCACTTCACGCAGCGGTAGATCTTGGTCTCCGGCTCATCGGCCGCGCGGGTCTGTCTCAGCACCCAAAAGGCCTCGTTGTGCCCGCACTTAGGGCATTCCACGGCCGTCCGCGGCAGCGTCGGCGCGGCGTTCCCCTCAATGACCGCCATCTCCTTCTGGCGGACGTCTGCGACCTTGACCGTCTTGCACAGGTTCTTATCCATGTCCGTGGTGCATTCACATTTCTTGCACACGAACAAGTTGGTCTTCCTATCGGGCATCATCAAGGATCGGCATGAGGGGCAATACTTCATCGTGAAACGCCGACCCGAGTAAAAAATGGCCGTATTTAACTCCTTCGACCAAGGAATTGGTCGAGGCGTAGCGTCGAGCCTAGGGAGCTCAGATGTACTCCCATCCGTTGGAGTCCTGGTCCCCCTTGGCATGATGCGCCTTTGGCGCGGGCTTCTTCCCGGACCTGGCCACGAGGGCGTCCACCGAGCTCTTGCCCCTCACCCTGCGCTCCACGTCCTTCTGGGCGCGCTCCATGAGCTTGACCTTCTGCTTGATCTCCTTCTTGCTCAGGGGCTCTTCTGCGGAAACTGCGGAGTATCTCCTCTTGGTCACGCGGATGGGCGTCTCCTCCTCCTCGAAGGACGCGTCGCCCATCACGTTGCTCATGCTCTCGAAGCTGCTCTCGCCCTGCGCCGCCTTGCCGCTGGGACGGGTGTACCTGAGCCCCCTCGCCCTCACCGGGGCCTGGTCGACGGGGTGCTCGCGCCCGACCACGATGTTGGTCTCGCGGCCGCTGTGGGCGGCGATGAACTCCATCTCGCGGCGCGTCTGGTCCGCGATTATGCCGCCGATGTATGCAAAGGCTATGGTGATGATGTAATTGTCCACCTTCAGCAGGGTGATGGATTGGATCGCCCCCATCCAGGAGTCGATGTACATGGTGGCGAAGGCCAGGTAGGGCCCGACGAAGGGAATGTTCTGCCCGGCCCCGTTCATCAGAGCCTCCGGGTCGATGACGAACCCGTTCACCTCGCTGGGGATGAGGCCAGCATCGAAGGCCATGGAGATGGCGAATATGAAGATGAGCGGGAAGAGGGCCGCCAATATCGCCCGTCCAGGGGAGCCCGCGCGCCTGCCGCCCACGTATCCCGCGATCATCTGTCCGAAGACCGGAAGCCACCAGAGGAGCACGGTGAGGATGAAGGTGTACTTGGCCGCGCTCCAGAAGCCATAGGCTACCTTCGCGCCGTTGAACTTCTCGATCTCCTCGTCCTCGATGTCGTTGAGGCGATAGACCCCGCTCCTTAGCAGTGAGTGAGTGGTCTCGTCATGCTTCCTTCTGCCGAATAGCACGCCCATCCCTTCGGTCGGACAAGTTGTCCGACAGAGGTATTATGTTTAGGATGGTATAAATGACTTTCCCTGGCCTACGCTAGAAAATAATGAAAAATGATGAAAAGGGTAGCAGACGGTTGGCCGACTATCTGGGGTAGTAGCACCCGAGGCCATATTTGTAGAGGGCGACCTTGGTGCTCTCCAGGGTGACGGCCGCCGGCCGGGTCTGGTGTTGGAGCACGTCATCGATGGGCCGGTCGAGGTAAGACGCCAGTCTCTTCAACCTGTCCGTCGGGAAGGGCTGGTATCCTAGTAGTATCTGTCGGATCGACCATCCCGGGTGAACCCTGGAACGATATCCCAGCTCCCTGCCTAGCTTGTTGATGCTACCTGCTTTCTCTATCCCTTCTTTGATCAGCATCACGCGGTAGCTCGATGCTAACCATACCTTGTTAGGGTCCGACTGTAGTTCATGCCTTCCGAATCGACCTATCGCAAAGTCAGACACGATAGAGGGATTTTTTCTTCGTATTAAGAATTTTTCGTCATTTGACGATTAAGATGTCGAAGTATTTCATCGTCGATTGGCCAACTTGAGGTGCAGCAATCCAGACACGTCCCCTTCCTTGACCGTATTTATATAGCACGACGAGCTGAGGCGCGCGGACGGCGCTATGGGACCTCGCGTGCACGAGGCTGGGTGGTTCGAACGTCCTGCCGCTACGATGACCCAAACCGTAAATGGCTAATATATGGGGGAAATTAGCCACTTGAAAGCATGGCGACGTTCCGTAAGGTCCTCCATCTGCAGACCCAACACGAAGGGGACATGATCGACCTTACTGGCGAACTGAAGAAGGCTTTGGGCGAGTCCTCGCTGAAGAGCGGCCTGGCCTGCGTCTTCGTCCCGCATTCGACGGCGGCGATCTTCGCCATAGAGTTCGAACCAGGGCTGAGGAAGGACATGCGCGAGGCGCTTCACAGGCTCATGCCTAAAGGGATCGAATACGAGCATCACAAGACCTGGAACGACGAGAACGGGCACTCCCATATCCGCTCATCGTTCCTTGGCCCTTCGATGACCGTGCCCTTCCACGAGGGCGTCCCAGACCTGGGTACCTGGCAACAGATCGTCCTCATGGAGCTGGACAACGGCGGAAGGGAGAGAAAGGTCGTCATTCAAGTAATGGGTTCATAATCAGGGATGGGGAAAGATGAAGGTACAGTTCCTAGGAGGGGCGGAAGAGGTAGGCAAGATTGGTGCCTACATCGAGGAGAGCGGCGCCAACATTCTGATAGAGTACGGTCTCAAGCTGAGACCGAAGGAGGCGCCCGTGCCTCCAGAGCCGCCGCCGCACATGGTGGACCACGTCCTCCTCACCCACAGCCATCTGGACCACTCGGGGATGATACCATGGCTCTGCCGCGAGAACCGTGACGCCAAGGTGCTGTCCACCGAGAGCACCTACGAGGTCTCGCAGCTCATCTGGCAGGACACGTTGAAGATCGCGGACATGGAGGGCCACCACCGGCCGTTCGAGCCGGAGGACATCCGCATCGCCATGTCCAGTTTCGTGCTCAAGGACTTCGGCCAGTCCCTGGACTGGGGAGGGTTCGAGGTCAAGCTGCACCGCGCCGGGCACATCCCCGGGGCGACGATGTACGAGCTGAACGGCAACAAGACCTCGCTGTTCACCGGGGACCTGCACACCATCTCCACCCGCCTGGTCCGAGGGGCCATACCGGTGAAGTGCGATAACCTGTTCATCGAGGCCACCTACGCCGGCCGCAACCACGAGAACACCCGCCTCAAGGAGGAGTACCGCCTCATCCAGAAGGTGAAGGAGGTGGTGGAGCGCGGGGGCAAGGCCATCATCCCCTGCTTCGCGGTCGGCCGCACCCAGGAGGTCATGCTACTGCTCAAGGACCTCAAGCTCAACATGTGGGTCGACGGTATGGGGAAGCACGTCAACCGCATCTACCTGGACTTCCCGGAGCATCTCAACCTCAAGGACTTCAAGCGCGCCTTCAACCGATTCCAGGCGGTGCGCACCTCCTCCGACCGGCGCAGGGTCAAGAGGGACGCGGACATCATCGTCACCACCGGCGGCATGCTGGACGGGGGCCCGGTATTGGAGTACATCGACGCCTTCCAGAACGACCCGGACACCGCCATACTCATGACCGGCTACCAGGTGCCCGAATCGAATGGCCAGATGCTTAAGGACAAGCACGAGATCGAGGTGCTGGCCGATTCCTCGCGGGGAAGGAGCCCGGAGGAGATCCTCGGACCAGTGGAGACGAAGCGCATCAAGGTGAAGTGCGAGGTGGAGCAGTTCGATCTCTCCGCGCACGCCGACCACGAGCAGCTTCTAAAGTTCATCAAAGGCTGCAAGCCGCAGAACGTGGTGCTGATGCACTCGGACCAGCCGCAGATGCTGGCCAAGGACCTGGAGAAGGACTTCAACGTCATCATGCCCAAGACCGGGCAGGTATTCGAGCTCTGATGGGCTAGATCCCGATCAGAACGAACTCGCAGAGCATCAGGACCGAGGCGAGGCTGTACCCTACCATCACGATCATCAACAAATAGCCGGCAGCGGTCCTGAGCCTTGACTTGCGGAGATTCTGGAGGCAAATGGCCGTGGCGAAGAAAGCGGCGAGGCTCGCCATCAACAGCAGGAAGGTCCCCAGCGCGAAGAATCCGAGAGTATGTAGATGGGACCAGCTAGGTTCGGCCGCCATTATCAATAACAAGATAAGTTGAACCGTAAGAGCTGCGCACAGCAGGATCATGAGCAGTTTCCACGCAGGCATTCCCCTTGCCATGTCTTCCATCACCCCATATTCGATCAAGGCAATTAAAGAATGAGAATGAAGGCCAGGGACTGCATTTAGCTCGGTTTGGCCAGCAGGCGCCCACTAAATAGGTATATATTCACCAATCATTATTTTCAACCCGATGAGCAGGATCAGCGAGTACCTCGATGAGGACATAGGGTTCGGGGACATCACCAGCGACACGCTTATCGGTGACGAGCTTGGCTCCGCCCGCATCAAGGCCAACGAGGACTGCCTCCTGGCAGGCCTGGAGGAGGCCATCGAGGTCTTCAAGGAGGTCGGCGTCAACGTCTTCCCCATGGCCCGGGACGGGGAGCGCGTGGCCAAGGGCGAGGACGTCCTGGTGGTCGAGGGCCCGTTGAAGAAGATCCTCCTGGGTGAGCGCTTGGCCCTCAACTTCCTGATGATGATGAGTGGCGTGGCCACGGCCACCAACAACATCGTGCGCGAGTGCCGGAAGCAAAATCCCAGCGTGAAGATCGCGGCGACGAGGAAGACCACCCCCGGCTTCCGCTATTATGAGAAGAAGGCGGTGACCATGGGAGGGGGCGACCCGCACCGCTTCCGCCTGGACGACGCAATCCTGATCAAGGACAACCATCTGCGGGTGGTAGGTTCCATCTCCCAGGCCATCGGTAAGGCCAAGGGCGTCTCCTTCAGCAAGAAAGTGGAGGTTGAGGTGGAGACGGTGGAGCAGGCGGTGGAGGCTGCCAAGGCCGGCGCGGACATAATAATGCTGGACAACATGCGGCCGGAGCAGGTGGAGGTCGCCTACCTCGCCGTCAAGAGGCTCAACGAGAGGGCTTTGGTGGAGGTATCC
>JAJRAN010000081.1 GCA_028682915.1 Methanomassiliicoccales archaeon
GGCCAGGGAGGTGCGGATGGCGTGGGCGAGGAAGTCGCGATAGTCCGCCCCCACCCCCATGTGCACCCGGTGCATGGCCTCGACCACCTCACGGTCGATCCCGCGGGGCAGGAGGCCGAGCTTCATCAAAGTGTCGTAGGTGCCGGGAGGGAGGCGCTTGGCCATCTGTAGGGAGCCTTTCGTGGTCCCGAACTCGTCCAGCATAGCTCGGGAAAGAGCCTCGGCCACCTTCATCTTGGGCTTGGAGGTGTCCAGGCCGTACTCCTTGGCCAGTCGCATCAGCTTCGCCTCGTCCCCGATGGCATAGGAGGGGGCCTCGCCTGTCGCCAGCTTGAGGAGCGTCTCCACCACGTCCCTGCCGTGGTCGGAGTGCGCCGCCGCGCCGGTGGCGATGTGCTCCAGCAGGTTCCTGGCCACCATCAGGTCGGCGTCGGCGCCGCACACGCCGCGGGTCCTCTCCCCGCCCATCAGCCTGCACGGCCCCATCGCGCACCTCTGGCATGAGATGCCGGTGGAGCAGTACTTGCAGGGAGGCTGCTGCTTCTCGAACCGGTCCCAGACGGTCTCGACGCCCTCCAGCATGGTCTTCTGGAGGACCTGCTTGGTCGAGGCGTCGGTGGCCCGCTCCTGCACCTTGGATTCGATCTTCTCAGGGGTCAGCTCCTTCGCTGGTACCCTGAGGCACTCCACCGCGATGATCTCCACCCTCTCGTCGTCAGCCATCACCTTCACCTTGTCCTCTGGTCGAACAGTATCTTCCGCGTCCCTCGCTCTCTCGCTCCGGACTTTGAAAAAGTATATAACCAGTTTCGAGCGAATACATATACATTTCAGAGGACGAGATCGCCTAGGCCGTTGCATCGGCCTTCGTTTCTACCCGATTAGCAGATGGCTTATCTTGTAAAAGACTGGACGAAGAGAGGATTGGGAAAAAGGGCATAGCATAAAAGAGGTAAGAAACGAAATCCTGCCCCAAAGGACAGGTTAAGCGGTAGTCCAAGGCGCTTGTCCCCTTGGCCTATTTCTTCTTCTTGTCATCCTTCTTCTTCTTGTCGGTTCCACACTTTCCACAGGACATGTCATCACACCTCCTTGCCGACTTATTGGGTCGATACAATTGAGGATTTCAGTATTTTAATGTATGTTCCTCATTCGAGCGTTCCGCGAGCATCTGGACATCGCATAAATCGCGGCGAAAGGTGTTACTTGTCGCGCTCATTTCATGGCGTGGGACCCGTCGCAGAAGGGCATGTTCTTCGACTTTCCGCAGCGGCAGAGGGTCACCCTGTTCCTCTTCTGGTAGAGGAAGCCGTCCGCCCCCTCGACCTGGATCCCGCCCCTAACCCATAGCGGCCCCTCCTCCTCCCGGGCAGGGTCGGAGGTGACGCCGATGGACGGCTCCAGCTCCGGCTCGATCTCCTTCCCGGTGGAAGATTCCTTGAGCACCAGCCTGCCGGCGGGGCAGTTGGCGGCGATCTCTATGGCCGTCCTCCTAGCCTCCGGGTCGTCCGACTCGGCGGTCAGCTTCCAGATCCCCTCGCCCCGGTGGCAGAACCTCGCCCTCGAGCAATACGGGCGGATGTCCTTGAGCTCCAGGACCGGGCCGTCGAACAGCTCGGTGCCCTTCTCGGCGAACTTGCCCCTCCCCTTCTCGGTGCCGACGAACTTGGCCTTGGCGTGGGCGCCGTCGCAGAACGGCTTCTTCGACGACTTGCCGCAGCGGCACAGGGCGTAGGACCGCTGCAAAGGGTACCTCCTGCCCTCCTTCCAGGAGCAGGGGACACCATCTTCGTCGCTGATCACCAGCTGCTCGACGAGAGGGACGTTGCCGCTCACCAGATAGGGGCCGTCCTTGCTGACCTTGATCCTCGGCGCGACCTCGTCCTTCTTGGCTTCCTCGCCCATCGTCCGAACCTCGACTTGGCTCAGAAGGAGAGCGGGGCTATGTAAATTGCGGTACGGTCCGATGGCTCGCGTCGCAGGTTGAACGACTTTTATATTTTTTAAATCATTATAAAATTAGATCAATGAGCGCCTTGGAACCATATACCCAGCTGGGCCCGGATGCCTTCGATGGACTCGCGCATCAGATAGGTGTCGGCATGCATGGCGCCCTCCACCCGGAGCACGTTCGGGCCCGCCGACCTCAAGCGCTCGCATGAGGCCAATATCTCCGGGACGTCCTTGGATCCATAGACAATCATCCACCTGGTCCAGTCGCTGCTGTCCCAGTGGGGCAGCTTGGCGAGCATGTCGAAGACCTGGCGGGGGCTGGCGGTGCGGACCCTATGCCCCTTCAGCTTCCTCAGCAGCTCCTCCGTCCTAGCGCTGTTCGTCCCGTCCAGCGGGGGCGAGATGCCGATGGTGAAATCAGCGTCGCTGACGAGGGCAAGCCTCCCGCCGAGGGAGTGGCCGATGCAGGCGACCTTCCCGAATCGCCTGACCTGATGGATGGCGGCGTTGACGTCGTCGAGCACGTCGTCATCGAAGGGGAGGGGGTGCTCCCCATGGCCCCTGAGGTCGACGCAATCCACCACCAGGCCTGCCTGGGCCACATGCCATCCGAGGCCCACCTGCTCCTCCTTGCGGCCCCCGTAGCCATGGACCATGATGGCGGCGCCGAGCGGATGGGGCGGCCTGATCCTCAACGCGGGGATGCGATGACCGGGATCGCCTATGGTGATGGGCTCGATTTTCAACATCTCACCTTCAGGTCGTTGCCCGCCATCGCCTTACCGCCCATCAAGATTGCGGTCGGGCGCCGCCCCGCGTTCCACTCACATAAATACTGGGTCGGGCATTCGAATCATCATGGTCGCTCTTACCTCTGAGATGATGGAGATGTTCAAGGCCATGGGCAAGTTCCCTTTGGCCACCGCCTCGAAGGACGGGGAGCCTAACGTCGTCCCGGTCGGCTCGGTCTACCTGATCGACCCCGAGACGATCTGGATCGGGAACAATTTCATGAACGCATCGATAAGGAACCTAAGGGAGAACCCTCGCGCATGCCTGTACGTCTGGGGACCGGAGATCAAAGGCTGCCTGAAGATAAAGGCGAAGGTCACGATTCTCGAAACCGGTCCCGATTTTGAGAAGATGAAGGACATGATCAAGGCCCGGAAGGCCGACCTGGTATGCAAATCTCTCTTAGTGCTGAAGGTAACCGAGGTCTACAATTGCAAGTCCGGGCCGGACTCGGGCAAGAAGCTGCTCTGACCTCTCAAGCGCGGCGTCTTGCCTGGACGCCTTTCATTTCCCTCATGTTCAAATTTGATTCTCACATTGGAGAATTTATATTAGAATTTATGAAATCTTAGAGGAGATGAGCTCGCGCGGAGGGCG
>JAJRAN010000106.1 GCA_028682915.1 Methanomassiliicoccales archaeon
ACTTGTTGCCATCGGCATTCCGAGGAACGCCTCGATTAAGGGCAGTTCAATCCTTCACTTCCCAAACGCGCCTGATGAAGCGTCTTACCAATCTGGGGTCCTTGACGCTCTGGTACTCGACGCCGCTGGACACGTCGACGCAGAATGGTTTCACGATGCGGATCGCCTCTCTGACGTTCTCCGCATTTAGACCTCCTGACAGGACCACGGGGTATGGATCAACCAGGTCCCTGAGCTTCGCGCAGAAATCCCACTCCTGGAGAAGGCTGAGACGGACATAATCGCCCTTGGCGTCCAAGATGGCTGCGCTCGAGGCATGGCGCACGCGATTCAGGCGCTCATCCTCGTCCCCGCCGCCCACTGGTACCAGACCCCAGACCGAGCCGGATACCATCCGGGTCATGAAGCGGAGATCGGCGGGTCCCATCAGGCTGTGCACCTGGACCACGTCCGGTTCCAGGTAATTGGCCATCTTGACCACCGATGCCGGGTCGGTGGTGGTCGTCACCATGACCTTCTTTTGGTCGGTGGTGGACATGAGCTCCTTCGCTGGTTTGAGCTCGAGGTTGCGGAAGGAACGGGAACCGACAACGAAACCTAGATAATCCGCGAACCTGGCCATGTCGATGTCGAATGGTCTGGTCATCCCGCAGATCTTTACCTTGGTCGTTCCCTCTCCCTCCCCCGGTCGCGATCGCTCATCGAAGGCCGTTCGACAGGCCTCACTGCCATAATCCGACGAGAATAGTATTCTGGAGACTTATAGGTGTCACCCAAGTGAAAATCGTATCGTCATCCAATCACCCAAAATGCGGCAAGTGCCATAATTACGTCGATGCCTGCCCGGTCCATGCCTACGCTGGTCGAGATTTCCTCTCAAGCGAGCCGAGTGAGGCCAGGTTCGATGCTAGAAGATGCGAGGCTCACTTGGACGAACTGGAGGCTTCAGGTGCACCGGGGGTATGCCTCATGTGCGTGGCCGTCTGCTCCAAGGTCCAAGGGAAAGGCTCTGGACCAAGCTGATGCTGTTCGCTAAATCACGCGAATACTACTTTCCAAAAAAAGCAATCATTTTCTGTTATACATCTATTCGCCTCGTAAGGTAGGAGGGTGACGAGATGAAGGTCATCGCGTTCAATGGTAGTCCTAGGAAGAACGGGAACACATGTGCGGCATTGCAGATCGTTCTCGAAGAGATCGAGAAGGAAGGGATCAAGACCGAACTGGTCCAGATGGGCAGCGCTAACCTGCACGGCTGCAACGCCTGTGGCGCCTGCGGAAAGAACAAGGACGAGAGGTGCATCATCGAGGACGACCTCAACGACTGGCTCCAGAAGATGAAGAGGGCGGACGCCATCATCATTGGCAGCCCGACCTATTTCGGCGGCATGAGCGCCCAGACCAAGGCCTTCATCGACCGGGCCGGGTACGTGTCCAGAGGCAACGGCAACATGCTTCGCCGCAAGGTCGGTGCGGCCGTGGCCGTGAATCGCCGGGCTGGCTCGCTGAACACCTTCGATGAGATCAACCGCTTCTTTCTCATCGGGGAGATGGTGCTGGCTAGTTCCACCTACTGGAACGTTGTCAATGCCCTGAAGCCCGGTGAGGCCTCGAAAGACGAGGAGGGCGTGAAGACCATGCAGAACCTAGGCATGAACATAGCCTGGCTGGTGAAGAAGCTCAAGACCTAGCCTTGGTCCGCCGCCAATTGGATTATCGCCGAAAGGTTCGTCAGCAATTTGCCCTCAGCCTTCCTCAGATGCTCGGCGTAGGTAGAACGGGAAAGCCCTACCCTCTTGGCAAGGTAGTCCAGGTCCGTCCTCGACGGCTCCTCGAAGTAACCCTGGTTGCACGCCTCGGCCAATGCCTTCACCTGGCGGTCCGTCATTCCCGCTAGAACGCTCGATGATGCCAGCACCAGGTCCTCCGCCACGCCTTTGAGGCGAAGGGGTTTGAGGGACACGAGCTCGACCTTGGCTCCTTTCTTTTTCAGGTCCTTCACCGCCTCCGCGATGGTAGACCTCTCGTGTGCTATGATTCGATAGTGCTCCCATCCTCCCTTGTATATGACCGGTTCCTCTATCCATGCGCCAGCCTCGGCTATGGCCGATGAGGCTCCGGGGCCGCAATCGCATCGCTGCGCCACGATGCGGACGACGTTCCCCTCCCTGATCGAGGAGCCGCCAACCTCCTCGCGGAGCAGTTCGCCCTCCACCTTGATCGTCAGTTCTGCCTCGGGGGACGTTACCTCGAAGACGTGTGTGCTCAGGTTGCACCACATGGCGATAGCCGCCTCGGGGAACCTCTGGGTAAGACGGCTGTAGAAGCAATCGTGGACGAGCTTGATGCGGGCTTCGTAGGCAGGCATGATAAATGCATTCGTGCTTTGGAATATATGAATATGACCGCCCTAGGGCGGTGTTTTTTCGTTGGCAGGAATATCAGATTTAGTGTTATCTAATTAGATAATGATAAATTAGTTAGCATTGGGATTACGCCAAGGAGGGGACAAAAGTAGATTAGCCGGAGGCATCAATGGCCTGATGGAGGAGCGAGCGAATGGTAGAGAAGCCTAAGGACGAGAAGAACATCGAATGCGCGCTCTGCGCCCCCTTCGAGCAGACCGGGACTTGGCGCTGCGCGGACTGTGGGGCGATGAACATCAACAAGTGGAAGGAATGCTGGAAATGCAAAGTCCCACGCCT
>JAJRAN010000123.1 GCA_028682915.1 Methanomassiliicoccales archaeon
ACCTGGTCCACCTCCTCGAGGAAGAGGTAGGCGGCCTGCGCCCCCTCCTTGCTCAGCTTGCCATCGGCCATGAGCCGGTTCGCTTCCCGAACGAGATCGAAGATGATGGCGATGGCCGCCCGCGAATTGAAGTCGTCGTCCATCTGCTCGATGAAGTCCTTGCGCGCCTTCTCCACCAGTCCCTTGGCGTCCTCGCCCCCTGAGGCGGTTCCAGCCGCGGAACGCAGCTCGGCGTAGGAGTTATGCAGCCTGGCCAAGGAGGCCGCGGCTTCCTCCAGCGCCACATCGCTGTAGCCCAAGGGACCGCGGTAATGAGTGTTGAGCAGGTAGAAGCGCACCTCCTCCTTGGTGTGCTTGGACAGCACCTGGCGCACGGTGAAGAAGTTCTTGAGGGACTTGGCCATCTTCTCCTCCTGCACCGTGAGCATGCCATTATGCAGCCAGTACTTTGCCAGCGGCTTCCCGGTCGCGCTCTCCGACTGGAGGATCTCGTTCTCGTGGTGGGGGAAGACCAGGTCGTTGCCCCCTCCATGGATGTCGATGGTGTCGCCGAAGAGGCTCATGCACATGGCCGAGCACTCGATGTGCCACCCTGGCCTGCCCTTGCCCCAGGGCGAATCCCAGGATATCTCCCCGGGCTTGGCCCCCTTCCAGAGCGCGAAGTCCATGGGATTGCGCTTCTCCTCGCCCGGCTCGATGCGCGCCCCGGCCCTGAGCTCCTCCAGCTTCATCCCGGAGAGCTTGCCGTAGTCGTGCACCCTCTCCATGGAGAAGTACACGCTGCCATCTGCGGCACGATAGGCGTACCCCTTCTCCACCAAGGTCCGCACCAGGTCCTCGATCTGGGGGATGAACTCGCTGGCCTTGGGGTACCTGTCGGCGCGCCTTACCCCCAGCGCGTCCGCCTCCTTGAAGTAGCGGTCGATGTACATCGAGGAGAGCTGGAGCGGGGGAATCCCCTGCTCCTTCGCCCTGACGATGATCTTGTCGTCCACGTCGGTGAAGTTGGTGGCATGGTCCACATGGTAGCCGCGGTAGCGCAGGTATCGGGCGATCATGTCGAAGACGACCATGCTCCGCGCGTGGCCCATGTGGATGTCATCGTAGACCGTCACCCCGCACACGTACATGGAGACCTTGCCCTCATGGATGGGCTTGAACTCCTCCTTGTGCTTGCTCAGGGTGTTGTAGACCTTCAGGGACACGCGAATACCTCGCAACATCAAACAGCGTACGATTATTTTACTTCTGCTTCGCTAGCTGGTCCTCCAGCTCCTTGATACGCCTCTCCAGCTCCACCATGTGGTGGCTCATGTCCGAGAACGCGTCCAGGAACGGGTCGGGCAGCTGGTCGTGACGCATGTCGACCTTCACCGGCAGGCCGTCCCGCCTCACCACCTTGCCCGGGATGCCGACCACGGTGGAGTTGGGCGGCACGTCCTTGATGACCACGCTGCCAGCGCCGATGCGGGTGTTCTCGCCGATGTGTATGTCCCCGAGGATGACGGCGTGCGCCCCGATGACCACGTTGTCCCCGATGGTCGGGTGGCGCTTCCTCCCCCGCTCCGCGCTCACCCCGCCCAGGGTCACGCCCTGGAAGACGGAGACGTTCTCGCCTATGACCGAGGTCTCCCCGATGACCACACCGGTGGCGTGGTCGATGAAGAACCCCTTGCCTATGGTGGCGCCAGGATGGATGTCCGCCCCGGTTATGAAGCGGGCGAGGTAGTTGATCATGCGGGCGATGGTGAGGTTGCCCTTCAGGTAGGCGTTGTGCGAGAACCTGTGGAGCAATATGGCATGGAGGCCTGGGCTGAAGAGGAGCGCCTCCTTGTAGGAATGCGCGGCCGGGTCCCTCTCCAGGACGGTCTCGACGTCCTCCTTCCAACTTCCCTTCCAGCTCATTGCCTCACTCTTTGAACAGGTCCGTGCTCAAATATCTTTCTCCAGTATCTGGCAGTAGCACCACCATCTTCTTGCCCGGCCCGAACTGCCTCGCCATCTGCAGCCCGATGCACAGGGCGGCGCCGGAGGAAATCCCCGCGAATATCCCCTCCTGCTTGGCCAGCTCCCTGGTGGTCAGTTTGGCGTCCTCGTCGCTGACAGTGAATATCCAGTCCACCACCTTTCGGTCCAAGGTCTTGGGGACGAAGCCGGCCCCTATCCCCTGGATGCCATGGGCTCCTGGGCGCCCACCGGTCAGCACCGCCGACGCGGCAGGCTCCACGCCTATTATGCGGATGTCCTCCCTGCGCTCCTTCAGGGCCTTGCCCACACCGGTGATGGTCCCGCCGGTCCCGATGCCCGCCACGAAGATGTCTATGTCGGGCAGGTCAGCGAGGATCTCGGCCGCGGTGACCCTGTGCGCCAGAGGATTGGCCGGGTTCTCGAACTGCATGGGCATGAAGGCGCCTCTGTCCTTGCGGCAGAGGTCCTTGGCGCATTTTATCGCCCCGTCCATCCTCTCCGGGCCCGGGGTCAGCACGATACTCGCCCCCAAGGCCTTGAGCAGCTTGCGTCGTTCGACGCTCATCGTTTCGGGCATGGTCAAGGTGAGGGGGTAGCCCTTGACCGAGCATACCATGGCCAAGCCGATCCCGGTGTTGCCCGAGGTGGGCTCGATGACGCACATGCCTGGCTTGAGCTTCCCCGAGCGCTCCGCCTCCTCGATCATGGCCAGCGCGATTCGGTCCTTCACCGAGTGCATGGGGTTGAACGCTTCAAGCTTGCAGTATACATCGGACGAGCTCTCGGATGTCATCTTCCTGAGGCGCACCAGTGGGGTGCCGCCTATGGTCCCTAGGATGCTCTCATGTCGCAAGTCAGGCCCCCGTTGAACTGTCGGATGCCCTTGGAATGGTGGACCTCGGCCTTGAACCTAGCTATCGTCAAGCTGCTCTTCTGCGCACCATCACCATCAGCAAGACTGCCACGGCCACAAAGACCAGTACGCCGACCACCATAATGACGGGAAGTGGGGAGGCGCTGTCGTCGGAGTTCTGGGCGGTTCCAAGCAGGTCGAGGCAAAGCGCCAGGACGACGTTTCCTTGCTCCCCCAAATTCTCCTCGGTGATCCAACCTGAGGACGAGCAGAAGGAGGATGAGTCCCGGGAGGTGTGGATCCACCCCGGATGTCCGGACGGGTAGGGGTCCAATGGCGTCAAAGGCAGGGAGGACAGGCAGATGGAGCTGGTTACCGAAGTCGCGTCTGAGCCTATCTGGGGAGATATCCCCCATCGCGATTGTATCTGCCATGCCACATCGCGGGGGTATAGGAAGGATTGATGGTCGGAGGATCCTTCCTCTATGATCGAAGATATGCCGGCATCGGCCACGCACCGATCCACCAGCTCGTCCAGGTCGATGCCTTGGGAGGGATCGGTGGTCGACCGGGACATGACCCCTGCTCCCAGGCAATCGATGTTGACGACCGCCCTCACCTCGCCCATTTCGTCGGCGTGCATGGCGAAATAATAGCTGGACCCTACCAGGCCAAGCTCCTCCCCGGTCAAGGCGATGAAGCGGATGGCGCATGATGGATCGAGCGCCCCCTCGTCCCTCATACCGACGAGCTTGGCGGCCACCTCGATCATGGTCGCCACGCTCGCGGCGTTGTCGCAGAATCCGCCGTCCATCACGGTGTCGTAATGGGCTGTGAGCAGAATCTGGTCGGAGTCCTCGGATTCGCCTGGCAGAAAGGCAACGACGTTGCTCTGCGTCCAGATTCCCTCGGTCGAATCGATTGCGATCCGCGCGGAGATGTTTCCTTGATCCAGCTTCTCAAGCAGCCATCCAGTGTCCACTGCGTCGATGTGCCCTGCCGGGACGGACTGGTCATGCAGGTAGGCTCCCGCGTTCGACAGCGGCATGCCACCGGAAGAGGCTGAGAACATGACCTCGTATGATAAGGACCAAGGTTGGGAGTAGAAGAAGACTAGGGCAGCTGGGTCCTCGCGCAACTTCTCGGCCAGGCCTTCCTCATATTCGGGGTTCCATCTGACCTCTCGGCCCACGAACACTATCCTATCGTGGATGTCGATGCCCTGCCAACCGCTAGGATCGTAAGACAAGCTAGTGAACGACCCCCGGGAGCTGGTGGAAGGGAGAGGGAGGAGGACGAGTTCTCCGGTGGCCCCATACAAGGGGGTGGGAGCGCTGAATTGCTCAGCCTGGAACGAGGTAAGAGTGAGGGTCTCCTCGCTCGAGCCGTTAATGAAGGTCACGTTCATAGAAGGCTCCAAGGCCAGGTCCCAACCATGGAACTGGAATCCCTCAGACCAAGCCGCGAGGCCGAGCTGCTGAAAGCTGGAGAGGATCCAGGCCGCGGAGGCATTGGCCCCCGCTGATCCTGCGCAGCGATAGGATGGATATGAAGCCCCGAGCTGCTCCAAGCTGGTGGCGTTTTTCCAGATCGACGAGCCATCCAATTCGACCATTTCGGTCGTGGTTGCCCCAAGGGAGACCTGCGCTGGTACGGTGCAGATGATGACTGCCAGTAATAGCGATCCGCCAGCGATCAAAGAGAATGTGAGTCTCCCCGATGGATTGCGCATCCTTTGGATCCCTTGTGGAGTAAGGCGTGACATCGCTATAAAAAGCCAGTCGAACCGGAACGGGTCTAGAGCGCTATCCTGAGCTAGATTTAATACTGAAGAGCAGGGTTCTAAGCCCCATGGCTAAGAAGGACGACGCGGAGAAGGCCGTGAAGGAGCTCAACCAGAAGATGTGCGGGTACACGCCAGGGACGCTGCATCACATCAAGAAGTACAACCCCGAGCTGGCGGTGCTCATCCGGGATATGGACCAGATCATGGTGAACGATGGAGCATTGGACAAGAAGACCAAGCGGTTGATCGCCCTAGCCTGCGTTGCCGTGCGCATGTGCGAGGATTGCGTCTATCCTCAGGCCAAGGTGGCCAAGAACTATGGCGCCACCAAGGCGGAGATCGTTGAGGCAATGCAGGTGGCGGTCCTGACCGGTGGAGTGCCGACCTGGTCGGTGGCCAAGAAGGGCCTGACCCAGCTCTTCGATGAGTGGGAGGGCGAGGAGAGGTCCCCCGCCCCCAAGAAGAACAAGGGGAAGAAGTAAGCGCCTACCCTTCCGTTAGCTGGGAATGCTGACCGGGGCACGGTGCCTGAAATCATTGAACGGATGCGAGAAGGGGATCAGGAGTAACCCGAATCAGGGAAGCAGTATGTCGGGCGCCCGACCTTCCTGATGTTGCCTTGGTGGTCGTAGGAGAAGACGAGGTAATAGAACAACCACCAGTGGTTTAGCTCGAGCATCTTTAGGCGGGCCGAGCGGGCGTGCCTCTCCGGCACCAGCACCACCAGCCGCTTCCGGTTGCTCACCAGCGCCTTCCGGTATTCGACCAGCCGCTCTGGCTGGTTCCATGAGGTGGCCGTCTCGACATATTCCTCGCCGATAGGGACGCCTTCCCATTCGATGGCGATGTGGGCACGGCCATCGGCCAGCATCTCCATGGTGGTCCCCGCGCCGGGGAAGCAGGGCTCGACCTCCTTGGCTATCATCTCGATGCGCTTATGGGCGACGTGCTCGACGAGCTCTCGGCCACGAAGCATGAAAGGCATATGGTGGATTACGGATTGATAAGCGCTTCGATTTGCTCACGGAGAAGGGGAATGGAGCCGGGACCGCGATTTGAACACGGGTATGCGGATCTGCAGTCCGCCACATGGCCGCTCTGTCATCCCGGCCGGCGATTCGGAAGAATGGGTACTTGGTATTTCTAATTTTCTCGAAGGAAGGGCGCACCAGATGCCGGGAACGCGTTCGAGGCAAAGGATTTTGAAAGGGGAGAGGATTCCTCGCATGATGCTGCCTGACCACTGCAAGGACGTTTCAGTCCGTGACGTCGATTTCCATCTCACCAAGGATAGCATCCTTGAGGCGGCGAAGGGCAAGAAAGCGTACACCCGTACCGAGTTCTTGATACTGCGCCATAGGGGAGAGGCCGCCATCGTCCACGTGGAGAAGGAGGAAGGGGTCGAGCTGTTCCGGCCGATCAAGGAGATTGAGATCCTAGCCCTCCCCGAGGACACCGTCTTCGTCAAGGACGATGCCATGGACGTCCTGAACCGCTCTGAAATGGCTCGGTTGGCGAGACAGCACCCTGGCAAGTACGTCATCGTGCAAGGGCTCTTCAACCACGTCTCATTCATCGGATCGGACGAGGCGGAGGACCTGGTGGTCTTCGATGTCGTACCTCCTCATCCGGCCAAGCTCTCCGTGTTGGTGGATAAGGCGCTCTCTGCCGGCCTGGTGCATAGACCGGTGGTCACGATCATAAGGACGATCGACCTGAACGACCTGGAGACGGAGGTCGCGACCCCCACGGTGATGTTCCCATGCCGAGCATCTGGCATAACGTCGGATAGGAAGGTGCTGTACCTGGACGAGACGCCGAAGCTGGAGGGCGAGGTGACCCTGATAGGATGCGACCTCTCCAGGCGGATCTTCCAGCACATCTACCGCAAAGGACCGGCGGCATTCAGGACCATGTGCCCCAGAGAGATGGCTCCAAAGGGTAAGGGCAAGCGCATAGTCAAGTGCTGCCGGGTGCGCGAGGGGTTCGAGATCGATGGGGACATGGCTATAGTCCCATGGGGGGCGACGGTCCAAGAGGTGGCCGCGGCCATCAACGCCCTTTTCGCTTGACTTCCTCGCTCTTCCCTGAATGCCCACGAGCGCGGGCGAAGTCCCCGAAGCCTTCCTCCCTCTTCCCCAACTTGAAATGGATCTCGCCTTTCAGGTACCAGGCGTCCGGGTCCTTGGGATGCTCTGCCAGGTATCCTTCCAGGAGGCCGAGCGCTCGCGCGTACCGTCCTTCCTCGAAGAGCTTCCGGGCATTACCCACGGCGCCCCGCTCCATCTCCAGGATGGATTCCATGGTTTGCTGGGCCTCCTCAAGGACCACCTCCCGGGCACGGTGGCTCAACCAGGGGTAGCGTGAGGCCAGCACCTCTTTGAATTCCTCGGCCTCCTCCCTCCTCAGGCTCGAAGTCCCGCTGCGGAATATCGACCTGGGCACGCTGATCAGCATCTTCCCGTGGCGGACCTCGATGAAGTTAGGGTTGCCCTTGCTCCCAACCTCGATACGCTCGCTCAAAATCTCACCACCGCTCCCACCTGAATCGCGACCGGGCCTTATACCGATGGCTATGGGGAATGAGGGCAGGATGGCTGAGCTCCATTTCATATGTGTAGACCGCTGCGAGCGAAAGGTTAATCGAATGCGGCCACTTACGAGGAAGCATGGAGCGCATCGTGCTCAGTCCCTACAACCCGCACCTCGAACTGGGAGATGTCCAGGTCTACGACTCTACCCTCAGGGACGGGGAGCAGATGCCGGGGGTCGCATTCAGCCTGGAGCAGAAGGTGGCCATCGCTCGCAAGCTGGACGAGGTTAGGATCCCGCAGATCGAGGCGGGGTTCCCGGCCGTGTCCGATGGGGAGCGGAGGGCGATCAAAGCCATCAGCAAGCTCGGACTGGACGCCGATATCCTCGCCCTTTCCAGGGTCATGAAGGGGGACATCGACGCCGCCATCGACGCCGGGGTGGACGTGGTATTGTTATTCATCGCCACCTCCGACATCCACCTCAGGTACAAGTTCAACAAGCCCAGGGAGTACGTCCTGGAGAAGGTGACGGAGTCCTTGGATTATTGCCGGTCCAGGGGGGTGAAGGCGGCGCTGAGCTGCGAGGACTCGACCCGGACGGAAATGGGGTTTCTAATGAAGGTCTATGAGGCGGCGGAGAAGGGGGGGGCCTACAGGATAGGCATAACCGATACCGTCGGCTGCGCCTCGCCGGAAGCGATCCATATGATGGTGACCGAGGCGCGAAAGAGGTTCAGGACCCCGATCTCCGTCCATCTCCACAACGATTATGGCTTGGCCCTGGCGAACGCCATCGCGGGCGTCAAAGCAGGGGCGGTCGCGGTCGCCACGACCGTGAATGGCATAGGGGAGAGGGCGGGCAACGTGCCGTTGGAGGAATTCGTGGCCACCATCAAGTTCGTTTACGGGAAGGACATGGGCGTGGACACCACGAGGCTGAAGGAGCTCTGCGAGCTGGTGGCAGCCTATTCCAAGGTCCCTCTGAGTCGCAACCATCCATTGGTCGGTGATAACGTTTTCGCGCACGAATCGGGGATTCACGTCGCCGCGGTGCTGTCCTGCCCCCAGACATATGAGTCCATACCTCCGGAGCTGGTGGGCAACAAGCGCCACCTCATCCTGGGCAAGCACTCGGGGACGCATTACATCAAAAGAAGGCTGGAGGAGCTGGGCATAGAGTCCGACGACGAGCAGGTGGCCCGGATATTGGAGAAGGTGAAGGCCCTTGGCGAGGTCAAAGGCCGCGTCTCGGACTCCGATTTCGAGGACCTGGTGAAAGAGGTAATGCATCCCGAGGAGCACTTCAAAGCTTGATCCGGCGCCCGCACTCGTCCCGTTTGCTATTACCGAACTCGGGCAGCTTCCTAAGCGCTTCCCCTGGGAACACCGGGCCATCAGCGCAGACCCGAAGGCCGTCGATGGCGCAGGAGCCGCAGAGGCCTGTGCCGCACTTCATGTACCTCTCCAGCGAGAGCTGGCAGGGCACCCCTGCCTCCCCGCATGCAGCCAGGAGTGCCACCAGCATCTTCTCAGGCCCGCAGCCGAGGACCGACGCATAGCCTTTCCTCCCTAAGTGATCCTTGGCCAGCTCCACCACGGTCCCCTTTCGGCCCGAGGAGCCGTCGTCGGTCGAGACATGTACCTCGTCCGAGAGCCCTCTGGCTCGCTGAACGAATATCAGTTCGGAGGAGGTCCTCGCCCCGATGAGGATGTCCACCATCGCCGGGTCGTGGATGAACTCGGCGGCGGTCAGCAGTGATGCCATGCCGCTGCCTCCACCGACCAAAAGCGTCCTTCCAGGCATGAGCTCGAACCCTTTGCCGTAAGG
>JAJRAN010000103.1 GCA_028682915.1 Methanomassiliicoccales archaeon
AACGCGCTTAGAATACTGGCATATCGGACCGCGGTCCGCAAGCCCTGAAACTGCCGGGCGATGATCGCTCTCAGGTCGCCTTTCTCTTATGTCTGACCTTGACCGCTTCGCCGCGCTTGAGCTCCGTCATCTCTCTGGCGTTCATGGCGGCGATACCTACCGCCACCAGCTCGCCGTTCCTGAGGACCAGGGCCTCGTCGCCCACGCGTATCCTGGCATCGGCTTCCTTGACCCCGACCGCAAAGAGGTTGCCAGAAAGCTCGAAGTCCTCCATCATGACCCAGTGCAGGCGCTTGGGCAACAGCCTGGACGCTCCTTGTAAGGTTAGCGAGATCATCCCGCGCTCAGGCGTTAGCATCCCCATCTGCTCCTTTCCGGCGAAGATCTTGGAGTAGGGGTAGTTGCCGCTGACGATGCAACCTTCGGTCAGGGAATCGCCTCCCTCGCCGAACTGGAACCTGGCGACTGAGGCCAAGGACTCCGCCCGGTCCATGCCCCTAGGCGGCCGGTCGTAGTCCTGACAGAGCCGCGCGAGCACCTCCTCCATCCGAGCCAGCGACTCCCTTGACGTGGGGCTGCCTTGCGAGGTGTCGATGCAATCGACGGCGTCCTTCACGAAGTCGTTACCATGACCCAGATGACACACCACCTTTTCGAAGCCCCGCTCGGCCGCCGAGGACACCAGCTCCCTGACCATCCTCTGCTCCTCCAGGCCCCAATGGCCGGTCACCGGTATGTCGTACTGCGCCGCCGGATAGAGCAGCTCCAACTCCCTGGGGACGGCGCCGAGCGGCGAGGTGACGATGAGCTCCTGGACCACGTCGCTGTTGGGCACGCGCACGAGCGACTCCCTGAAAATCTGATGTGTCTTTGAGGTGAAGTATGGCTTCTTGGCCGAACAGGGGAGCAGCAGCAGGATCTTCTTGTGGGGCGGAGGTGACCAGCGCTCCATGACGCGCTTCCTCCACCTGGCAACGTCCGGCCGATTGAGGGACTGCGCGGAATTGGCGTAGAAGCGCGGGCCGACCACCGATGCCTGGGCCTCCTGCAGCTCATAGCACTCGAGGTCGAAGAGGCGCAAGGCCGCCACTCCCCAAGGCGTCGAGTTCGCCCTGACCTCCGCCAGCTCCCTGAGCCGACCGGCACGGATCATATGACGGATAAGCCCCAGCTCCTGCCACGCGGTGCTCAGGTTGAGCTCCTCCGTACCCTTGTTGGTCTGATCCTGTGAGATCCATCGGGCATCCTTGGCGGATATCGACCCCTCAGGCAAGGACAGCACGCCCCTTCTGGCCTGGTAGGCAAGCAGGGAGGAGTCGAACAGGTCGACGCCCATGTAGGCCAGCAAGGCCATGTTGGTGACGTCCATGATGCCGGGGGCGTAAATCAGCTTATTCGGCCCGGCGGACCCGCGTAGCGCACTTAACCTTTCCACGAACAGGCCTGCGTCCCGCCTCATCTCGAACGAGCGATCCAGGACGACCACGACCTCGTTCTCGTTGTGAGGCGGTAGGTCGACTCTCTCCTCCTCCACTTCAATCAGCTTGTTTTCCAATGAGAGGGGTATGGAAACGCCGCCGGGGAGCTCAGCCATTCTGGCGCCGCTCCTTGCAGTTATTGTGGAGGGGCCCAGACCATCCGCCGATGTGAGGAAGACCTCGGCGAACGCGGGGGTCGAGCCCTTACCTTGGATAAAGAGAATGCTAGGAGTCTCGAGGCGAAAATCTATCCCAGTCCAGAGGACGCTTCGTCCTTGGAAGGTGCGCGCTAGGACCTCCAACACGGACCGGCCATCACAATGCGATAATAAAGACTTTGGATATTCTCAAATCACGAGATGATAAGAGTCCGATTGTAAAATAAAAGCGAAACAGATGGACTAGCCTACTATAACCGATTGCTGTCCATCTTTTCGGGGCTCAGTAATCCCTGCGAACGGGAGGGCGTATCGATTCCCACCGGCGCAAGAATTGATTGAACGTCTTGAAGCTGCTCTGCTTCTCCTTTTGGGATCTGTCGTTCTCGTTCAGGAAGTCTTTCTTCTTCTTCTCGACGTTCACGTAATTCATGGTTTTTTCACCTCGACATTTGACTAGGACGCATAAAACGATAAAGCTTTGCATTTCTTCGAAATTACATAAAATTGAATCGAATTATAGAGAAATATTCATCTATTATTGCGATATTCAAATCAACAGTTGAAAATGCTCAGGTTTTTTTCATTTAGTGTGTACAAATGAATAATTTTTTAGTAAAAAATAGCTAAAAATATATGTAGTATTTATATCAAAAAGTTCAAAATAGATTATGCCCTGTTGAAATATGAGAATCTATAATAATACGAAAAACAGAGAAGAAAAAAATACGATGTGGCTCGGAAAACGACTCAGAATGTGGTAATCATCTGATGCTCGCTCACGAGCTCTCTCGCCTTGTCCCAAGAGACCATTTTAACGCCATCGATGACCTGGACCTCCCCGACCCGCGATTTCAGATCATCGGCGATACAGTAGACCTCTCCCTCGAAGTCCGCCAGATCGTTGATGGCCTCGATGTTAGAGGGCATCTTTACGGCTGATGGATCCTGGGATGCGACCGCGTTGAGGGTCCCATCACCGACCAGGAGGAGGGTGGACCTGCCGATCAGGCCGGAAGCAAGCATCGCCAGCGACGCCCTGGCGCCTGCGAAGAACTCCTCGAAGCCGTAAGGCGGCTTTGTCATTATGAACAGGATGCTGTCAGTCATTTTCTCACCTCGCGATCGTGATCATCTTGTCGCCCTCTTTGATGAACTTGGAGAAGTCGTTGGTCAGGGAGCCTACCTTCGTCCCCTTGACCTCCTCTCCCCTGTGGATGCCCCTTGCCATGCAGCAGGTCTCGCACACCACGACCGTCATGCCCTTGGCCGCGAGCTCCCCGATCTCCTTTCCCACGTTCGGGAAGCGCTTGGGGTCCTGCCCCTCTTTTATGACCGTTATTCCCTCGCCATAGCCGAACATGTGCACATTGTAGCCTTTCTCCAGCGCCGCGCGAGCCAGCTTGACGGCGACGTTGGAGTCCATGCTCATCATGCTGCCCGTGCGCAGGTGGATAACCATCGTCTTGGCCATTCTTCCACCTCAGATTGTCACGGTGCGGTCGTATCTCTCCATGATCACGTCGACCGCCTCGGGGTAATCGATCTCCTTGAACATGCCAGTGGCCTTGCCCTTGAAGCCTCTCGCCGCCAGGTCGTCCGCCATCACGAAGACCTCGTCCACGTGCTCGGACAGATGCTTTCCCTGTTTCTTGTCCACCGCATAGTAGACGGCGTCCTCGAACAGGAGGGCGGCCTTCTTGCTTCCCTTTCCCAGCTCGTCCACCAGCTCGAGGTTGACGTTCTCATGCGGCGATTTGAGCATCACGAAGAGTATCGACGTCATGCGATCCTCATCCGATGAAGTACTGCATGTCGGTGTCTGCGGCTATGTTCAGGAAGGCCGCGGCCCCCAATATCTTCACCCCGGGATCGAGGTCCTCGGCCGTTACGTTCATGATGCCCATGCTGGTCCCGCAGGCGTACATGTTCACGCCCAGCTCAATGGCCATCTTCTTCTGGGCTGTATACTCATCCACGCCCACTGCCTTCATCTTCTTCTTGAACATGCCAGTGAACAGCCGGTACATCCCCGGAGCCTTTGGGTTGGCCTTCTTGGTGACGAGCTTCAGGCCGAAGAAGGTGTGGAAAATGTGCACCTCCATGCCCATGCTCGCTGCCGTGTTT
>JAJRAN010000121.1 GCA_028682915.1 Methanomassiliicoccales archaeon
TCGCTTCCACCTATCAGCTCGATGTATTCATCCTGGCTCTTGACGCCGAAGACGTACCTGTCCAGGTACTTGGTTTTGAACGCCTCCGGCCCCTCCTGCGTGATCTTGTAGTAGTTAGAGATGTGCTCCCGGTCATATGCGTAGTAAGGGTAGCAGCTGGTCGGATGCGCTCCCCAGGGGACGTGCACCACATGCGCCACCTCATAATAGGGAACGTTGGGCCCTAGCTTGATCATCTCTCCCTCGGGGACGATCTCCTCGGCGGTGACGATGACGTTCTTGGACGCCCTGATCATCAGCAGGTCCGCCACGTAGGGTTGCTCGATCCTGAGGTTCCCGTGGATGTCCGCCTTCTGGGCGTGCACAATCGCCACATCCGGGATCAGCGCCGGCACCAGGATCAAGTCGTTCCCGGTGAATGGGCAGATTATGTGCTTGAACTCGGGGTGCAGCAAGGTCTCCTCGCTCCCCTTCGCGCTCATGATGGGCATGAACGGAATCCCATAGGCGGCGGCACGGAACTGCTGGATGATGGAGTTGCAGCAGTTCTCATGTATTTTCACCTGGCCGGACTCGCAGGCGCGCCTGTAGTTGAGCGCCAGGCCAAAGTCCTGCTCGAAGGACACATGGGTCTCCTCTGCGGCCCCGATGATCCCCGCGCCGCAGGCGTAGTCCACATCGAACCCATGCGCCGTTCCGCAGAAATGCAGGTTCTTCTTGCCCTGGCGAGTGAGCTCGCGCAGCATGGCGATCGGCTCACGTAAACAAAGCCCCCCACCGACCGCCACCTTGTCGCCATCCTTGATTAGGGAGGCGGCGGCTTCCAATGTCATCAGTTTGTTCCTAGAGGTGTATATCCCCAAATCAATCACCTGGAAAGTGTGTAATTGGCACCGAGGAGAGGGACTTAATACGTTTCCTTCCTAGAATACGTGAAGATTGAGAGATTTCGAAAAAAAGGGCCTTAGACCGAGCTAACCGCGATTGAAGAACTATCATACTGTACAAATGACTATCAACAAGACCTCAAAGTGGTAATATCCTGTGTCCTTTACCTGGTCGTGAACCGAAAGCCCATCGTCGAGATGCACAATGTGGTCGTGCGCAAGGCCGACACCGAGATCCTCTCTCATGTGGACCTCCGCATCGATGCCGGGGAGAAGGTGGCCATCATCGGTCCGAATGGATCAGGGAAATCGTCTTTAATCAAGGTCATGACCGGGGAGCTTTGGCACGATACCTCTGAGCCCGGGGCATTCGTCAGGCTTCTTGGGAGCGAGACATGGGACCTGTTCGACGTGCGCAGGGCGTTCGGGTACGTCTCCAGCGACCTGCAGTACGAATTTAGGAGGGAGATAAGCAGCCTGGAGGCGGTGACCTCGGGCGCGTTCGGCTCCATTGGGACGAACCGGTCGCAGCGGGTAAGCAAGGACCTGAAGGGCAGGGCGGAGGAAGCCTTGAGAGCCGTCGACTCGTCCCATCTGGCCATGAGGGCGGTTTCCTCGCTCTCCACCGGCGAGGCCCGGAGGGTGCTCATGGCCCGAGCGCTGGTCAACGACCCCCTTGCCCTGATACTAGACGAGCCCATGACCTCCTTGGACCTGATCGGCAAGGGCATGGTCATGGGGGCCATGCGATCGGTGGCCAAGAGCGGGAAGGCGCTCATCCTGGTCACCCACGACCCCTCGGAGATCCCGCCCGAGGTGGGGAGGGTGGTGATGTTGAAGCAAGGACGCATCTTCGTGGACTCGGACATCGGCGCCTTGAACGAGGAGAACCTCAGCGCCCTGTTCGATGTCCCGGTAAGGTTGCGTAGGGTGAAGGGGCGCTATTTGGCCTGGTCCTAAAGGCATATCTAATAGCGTCGGAACGATCTCCAAGACAACGCTGCCGGGGCGTATTTGAAAGGCGCTAAAGCCTTATGTTTGGCACAATCATACGATTCTGGAATGACGCAGCCATCGGGGGAAGCGGCAGGAGAGGAGAAAACGGAGCGCAGGCCGTCATCTGACACCTCCATGCCGAAGGTGTGGATGATCTTCTTCGTTGCCATCGTGGCCATATTCTTTACCATCCCCTTCCTCGTCATATGGATCGACCTTACCGCCTTGATATGGGAGAACGAGTTCGTCACGAGCAATCGATGGATCGTTCCCGTCCTTGTCGTCCTATTCTCTGTCCTGGTCGGCCTCTGCGTCAAGTACCTGAAGGCGGACACGGCCATCCACGGTAGCATATCGGAGTCCGTGGAGAGCGGGGCAATAGAGACCGAATACAAGAAATTCCCTGGCTCTCTGGCCTCTGCCTATTTGTCCTTGATCTCAGGGGCGAGCATCGGTCCTGAAGGAGCTTTGGGAGCCCTCATCCGACAGATCACCAGCTGGCTTCAGAAGCATCTCAAGATCAAGAGCAAGGAAGGGAGCCTGGCGTTGAGCGTGGCCGCGCTGGCCTCCGCCTACAACGGTATCATCGGCCAGCCTTTGTTCACTTCCGTTTTCGCAGTCGAGCTCGTGCCCAACAAGAAGAACGTCCTGACATTGATGGCCTGGACCCTCTTGGCCGGCGTCATCGGATTCCTGATCTATGATGGCCTTGGGTTCGTCGCCTTCTTGGGCCAGGTGCCCATGCCCCCGCTCGAGGGCAAGGAGATCTATTACATTGTCGAGGCCATCATCCTCGGCGTCCTTGGAGGCTTCCTGGCGCTCTTCATGGGCGGATGCTTCAAGTTCTTCGGCAAGGTAATGGGCCGCTTCGACAACAAGGTAGTGCTGCGCATCTTCTTGGCCAGCCTGGTCATCGCAGCCGTCGCGTACTTCCTCCCCGAGCTGATGTTCTCTGGCGAGGACCAGATACATATGGTCCTCGACGACCCGGAGAAGTACGGCGTCGCCATGCTCCTGCTCTTCGGCGTGTTGAAGCTGGTGCTGCTGGCGCTATCGTTCAAGAGCGGCTACTTGGGCGGACCGATATTTCCGGTGCTGTTCGGATGCACCATGATCGGCCTCGCCATAAACATGGCCATCCCCAGCGTACCGCTGATCATCGCGGTCCTCTGCCTAGAGGCAGCCGCAATATCGCTAGTTTTAGGGGCCCCTCTGTCCGCCATTCTCCTGGTGACGATCGTGGCCGAGGCCGGGCAGATAACCCCCTACCTGCTCTCGTTGGTGGTGGTGGCGACGGTGACCTCCTTGCTCATGGGCGCTGCCCTCAAGCGGCTGATGGCGAAGCGAAAAGGGAGCACGGGGATTGAAACCAAGGTGGGCTGAGAGCCTCCGCTCATCGCGTGAATCGGTCGGTCATGGTGCAGGAACCCAGTTAAGAGAAGAATAGAGGGAGGAGGTTTCACATCCTGCGCAGCTCAGCAACCACCGCGTCCCCGAACTCGCTGGTCTTGGCCTTGCCGCCGAGGTCCTGGGTGTAGATGCCCTTGTCGAAGGTCCTCCTCACCGCGTGCTCGACCTTCAAGCCCAGGTCCCGCCGCCCCATGTTGTCCACCAGCATCTTCGCCGCGAGTATGGTCGCGGTGGGGTTGATGGTGTTCATGCCCTTGTACTTGGGAGCGCTCCCATGCACCGGCTCGTACATGCTCAGGCCGTTGGGGTTGATGTTCCCGCCCGGGGCGAGGCCGAGCCCGCCCGTGACCTCCGCTAGCAGGTCGGTCAGGATGTCGCCGAACATGTTGGGCGTGGCCACAATCCTGAACTTGTCCGGGTTCTTCACCAGGGCCATGGACATCGCGTCCACCAGCATGTACTGGATCTCGATGCCCGCCTGCTTTCCCTTCTCGCTCCAGACCTCGCGCCACAGGTGGTAGATGTTCGAGAGGACGTTGGCCTTGTCCACGACGGTTATGCGCTTCTCGCCCGCCAGCTTGGTCATCTCGATGACGTAGTCCGCGAACCTCTCGATGTTCTTCTTGGACATGATGCCGATCTCGAAGGCGTAGTCATCGGTGTTGGAGGCGTTGGCCTCTATGTCGATGCTCAGGTCGTAGAGCTCGCGCTCGATGTCCAAGGTCATCTCGCACGCACCCTCCTTGATCCGGCCGCCGGCACCGATGTAGAAGTCCTCGGTGTTCTCCCGGTAGACGTCGATCTTGAAGTCCACCTCCCGCTTCAAGCGGCCGAATGGCTTCCATAGCTGTGCCGGCCGGTGATTGATGTACTGGTCGAATGCGAACCGGGCTTTTAGGAGAATGCCCTTCTCCAGGATTCCGGGCGGGACCCGGTCGTCGCCGATCGCCCCCAGGAAGATGGCGTCGAAGCCCCTCAGCTGCTCTATGTCCTCGTCGGTGAGGAGCTTGCCAGTGCGCAGATACCTCTCCGCATTGATCTCCAGCTCCTGGAAATCGAAATCCAGGCCGTGCTGCGCCTGAAGGGTCCTCAGGACCTTCAGTCCTTCGTTCACCACCTCTGGCCCGATCCCGTCACCGGGCATTACCGCTACTTTGTACATCTCTTGGCCTCCTTGATCTTAGCCATCAGTCCGCCCTTGTCTATGAGCTCCTTGACGAATGCCGGGAAGGGGGCGAAATGCCATTCCTTGCCCTTGGTCTCGTTGCGGATCGTCCCGCTCCTGAGGTCGACCGACAGCTGGTCGCCCTCGTCGGCCTCGATCCTGCACTCTATTGGCAGCAGCCCGACATTGATGCTGTTCCTATAGAATATTCGGGCATAGCTCTCCGCCACCACGCAGGAGAAGCCCGCCTGAAGAAGAGCTCGCGGCGCGTGCTCCCTGCTCGATCCGCAGCCGAAGTTGCGCCCCGCGACGATGATGTCCCCTTTCGACACCTTGGCGGCCA
>JAJRAN010000020.1 GCA_028682915.1 Methanomassiliicoccales archaeon
CCATCTCGGTGCAGTCCTTGATCTGCGCGACGCATTCTCCGAAATTGCCCTTCTCCAATTTATGGCGGGCCTGCTTGAGCATCTGTCGCTCGCCCTCGACCTCCAACGACAATTTCTCGGCCATCAGGACCAGCGACTGGGCGACGGAGAACATGTCCGCGACCTTGGCGTTGACGAAGCGCTCCACCGCGTCCCAGAGCTCCTGCGCCTTGGTTCGGGACTCGTCGAGCGCGCCTTGCTCGAGCAGGTCTCTCGCCTTCTTCTGAGTAGATGTGATCTCGCTTGGAGCCGGTTCGTCGGCGAACAGCTTCAACAGCGCTTCCGCCGACTCCAGGATCGACCTTACCTTGCCGCTCTTCGAGGTCTCGCAGACCTCGATGGCTTTTTGGGATAGGGACAGGCTGAGCTTGTAGTCCTTCTGCTGGAAGGCCTGGCTCGCCTCCTCTAGGGCGCGGTCCGCGTTCGCGGTGGGAGCGTCGAAGGACTTGCACGACGAGATGGCCTTCTCCGCATCTGCTAGGCGCCCCTCCGCCTCCTTGCGGTTCTTGGCCGCCTCCTTGGTCTTCTGCTCCAGCTGCTTGGTCAGCTGCAGTTGCTTCAGGTAATCTCCGCTCACTGGGTCCCAGCCCCGCCTTCGGACGCCAGTCTTGGCTGGCGCATTAGTTGAATTATCAAATAACTGGCCTTCAGCACATAAGCCTTTTGCCCAAATTCTCTCTCACTGGCAATCATCGCTTCAGGATCTCCACGAAGGCCACCCTCTCCAGGACCAGGTCGATGGCCTTCCCTGAAGGCACCGCCTCGAGCTCCCTGGGCCCGATCCCGAACCGGGCGAGCTTCTGCCCCGTGCACTCCAGCACGGTCTCGTCCTCCTCCAATCCCGCGATCTGCAATACCTCGTTCTTGTGGGCGCCGAAGAGCACCAGGGCGACCCTGTCCGAGCCCGCCTTTACGCTCATCTTCTCCTGGGCTTTGGAGATCTGCCGCTCCCCCGAGGAATAGAGCATAGTCTCCATCATCATGTTGTTCGAGGAATTGGTACCCCGGTCGAATGCGCGATGGGCATGCTCCACCGCGCTCTCCAGATGCTCCCGGCCACAGACCAGGTCCGCGTCCAAGGCCAAGACCTCGCCGCGCTTGACCGATTTGAGCCGACCGAGCAATTGGTTCGGGTCGCGCATCTCCCCCCTCGCACCCACGATCTCGTAGTCGCTCATCGCTGGCGCCTCTAATGGCCCAAGCGTACTTTATGCTTTCCCGGTCCCTGTCTGGGTCGAAAGGTTTATCAGACCCAATCGTGGTTGTGGCGCCGGTAACTATAGGAAGGAGCCAGCATGTCCTTGGAAAGGGTCACAGTCCTCGCACCAGCGACCATAGCCAACGTCGGCCCGGGCTTTGACGTCTTCGGCCTGGCATTGGGCGAGCCGTACGATCTCGTCACCGTCGAGCGCAGGCAGGGCCGAGGGGTGAAGGTGCGCAAGGTGGAGGGTCTGGGCGGGAAGCAGGTGACCCTGGACCCGCAAAGGAACACCGCTGCGGTGGCGGCCGCCGAGGTGTTGGAGCTGGCCAAGGCGGATTTCGGGCTCAGCGTTCGCATCAAGAAAGGCGTGAGGCCCTGCAGCGGCATGGGCTCCTCAGGCGCCTCCGCCGCGGGAGGCGCGTATGCCGCCAACCTGTTGCTGGAAAGGCCTTTGCCTCTCGAAGCGTTGGTGGGCTGCGCCGCCAAGGGCGAGGAGGCCTCATCGGGCACGCTCCACGCCGACAACATCGCTCCCAGCCTCCTCGGAGGGTTCACCATCATCCTCTCCTACGAGCCATTGGAAGTGGTTAGGGTCACCCCGCCCCCCAACCTGGGGATCGTGGCCTCTCTGCCAGACATCATGGTGCCGACCAAGGAGGCGAGGGGGATACTGCCGAAGCAGGTGGACCTGAAGAAAATGGTCTTCCACGTCGGTCATGCCTCAGCGTTGGCCGTGGCCATGGCCAGAGGAGATCTGGCCCTGATATCGCGCAGCCTCAAGGACGAGGTCATCGAACCGGTCCGAGCGCCGCTTGTCCCGCACCTCAAGGAAGCGGAGAGGGCGGCGCTCAAGGCGGGGGCGCTATCTTCCTTCCTCGGCGGCTCTGGGCCTTGCGTCGCCTCCCTGTACGACAAGGATACGAGCGATGGGAGGCCGATAGCCGAGGCCGTCCAGGAAGTTTATCGTAGGCAAGGGATCGAGTGCGCGGCCTGGGTCACAGGGTGGGGGGAAGGATGCAGGAGATGGGAGCCATGAGCTACGAGATAAGGTGCTTCGAATGCGGCAAGCCCACGAAGGACGAGAAGCTGGACGCCTGCCCAAGCTGCGGCGGCCTCCTTAATGTCGAGATGGACCTGTCGGGCCTGAAGGGGAAGGGCGCGAAGCAACTGGGCCATGCCCCGATGGGGGTTTGGAGGTACGCCCCCTTCCTCCCCGTCGAAGCGAGCAAGGCGGTGAGCCTGCTGGAAGGCGGGACGCCGCTCTACGACTGCCGCGCCCTGGCACGTGAGCTGGGAATGGAACGGTTGTTCGTCAAGTACGAGGGGGCGAATCCCACGGGCTCCTTCAAGGACAGGGGGATGACGGTGGGCGTCTCCAAGGCGGTGGAGCTGGGCTGCAAGGTGGTCGGCTGTGCCTCCACTGGCAACACTTCCGCGGCCTTGGCCGCATACGCTGCCAAGGCAGGCCTCGGCTGCGTCGTCCTTCTCCCTTCCGGGAAGGTGGCCCTCGGGAAGCTGGCCCAGGCCATGTTCTACGGTGCCAAGGTGATATCCATCGATGGCAACTTCGACGACGCGCTGAACGTGGTCCGGCAGCTGGCCAGGGAAGGGCATCTGTACCTGCTGAACTCCATCAACCCCTTCCGGCCCGAGGGCCAGAAGACCGTGGCCTTCGAGGTCGTCGAGCAGCTCGGGCTCAAGGTCCCGGATACGATAGTTCTCCCCGTCGGCAACGCCGCGAACATCTGGGCGGTCTACAAGGGCCTCAGCGAATGGATGGAGGTAGGTTGGATCGACCGCATGCCCAGGCTCATCGGCGTCCAGGCGGCCGGGTCGAACCCCATCGCCACAGCCTTCCGCCAGGGCAAGCGGGACTTCGTCCCCGAGGAGCATCCCGAGACGGTTGCCACTGCCATCAGGATAGGCAACCCCGCCAGCGGCAGGAAGGCGCTCAAGGCCATATACGACACCGGAGGCCTGGCGACCGACGTGACCGACGAGGAGATAATCGCGGCCCAGAAGCTACTGGGAAAGCGGGAGGGGGTCGGGGTGGAGCCAGCCTCCGCCGCCTCCGTCGCTGGTGTCGTCAAGCTTCGTCGACAGGGGCTCATCTCCAGGGAGGAGAGGGTGGTCTGCGTCTGCACAGGCAACCTGCTCAAGGACCCGGACACGGTGATCAAGAACGCCGGGCAGGTCCTGAAGGCCGGGGCGTCCGTGGACGAAGTAAAGCGCTTGATGCTCGGATGAGCCGTGCCCTCAATAAAACGCGGTCAACGCTCAAGCCCTCCCTAGGAGTCAGTATCACTTGGCGCCAACCGGTGGCAAACAATTTTATGCGATAAGGAGAATCATCCACCAACGCCATGAACAGCGCTCCAGCGAAGCGTGTCCGGTACCGCACCTATGTGGACGGGTTCGACGAGAACCTCAACGGTGGAATACCGCAAGGTCACACCGTGATCATCGCAGGCGCGGCAGGCACCATGAAATCGTCCCTGGCCTACCACATCCTGCACATGAACGCTAAGAGGGACGGGGTGAACGGCCTCTACATCTCCCTGGAGCAGAACAAGCAGAGCCTCACCCGCCAGATGGAGGGCCTGGGCCTGAAAGGAGACACCCTGGGAAGGCTGGAGGTGCTGGACCTGGGCGAGATCAGGCGCAAGAGCGAGGGCGCCCAGTTCCTGGACACCTTCCGCTTCGCGGTGAACGAGACCAAGAAGCGCCTCAACTACGAGCTGCTGGTCATCGACTCCTTGGGCGCACTGGAGATGATCTCCGCCACCAACCGCCCGAGGGAGGAGCTCTACCGGCTGATGGAATGGCTGCGGGCGATGGACGTCACCGCCTTCATGATAAGCGAGATGCCAGTGGGCGAATACACCTCGTACGGGGTCCATGACATCGACTTCCTGGTCGATGGCATCATCCACCTCAAGATGGTCGAGGTGACGGACACTGAGGTCCAAAGGCGCATCCGTTGCGTCAAGATGCGCGAGACCGAGCATTCCAGCAATTACTTCAGCTTCTTCCGCAACGAGCGCGGGTTCGCCGTGACCCGGGCCATATCCGATTTCTAGAAGTCGAGTAGGCTGCGCTGCGACTTGCCCTTCTCTTCTGGGGCAGGCTCGTCCTTCCTAGGGACAACCTGGTCGGGGGCGGTCTTCCCGGGGCTCGCCCCCACCTGCTCCTTGATGCTCTTCGCCAGCACCTCCCCGATCTTGGGGATGTGCGCCAGCTTGCCCACCTCGATGCCCCTGGCATCGCCCAAGCTGCGGACACCGTGTTCGAACAGAGAGCGGGCCCGGGCCCTTCCCACCCCTCTAAGCTTCACCAGGTCCAAGAGCTCGCGCCTGACGCCGTAGCGCATCCGGACCATGAGCTCGGTCAAGGGGGCGTAGGCGTCCTTGTTGAATATGTTGGCCAGCTCGCGCATGGAATAGAGCAGCCATTCCCCCAGCTCCACCTTGCTGCGCAGGTCCCCCGGGCCTATGCCGTACTTCTCCAGCAAGGGGTCCTCCTCCATCTCCTCCATCCAATCGTCGAGGACGCAGGCGGTCTTCACCTCCGCCAGGAAGAACTCGTACTCGCCCAGGTCCGCGGGGATGGGGAGGAGGAGCTCCGCCCCCCTCTCCACCACCTTCGTCTCCAGCCAGTCGTTGTCCGAGCGTCGGAGGTAGAGAGGCAGCATGTCCGGGGTGGCGCAGGCGGCGTGCAGGAAGCCGAAGGCTCCCGCGTCTGTCCTGTAGGCGCGCAGGGCGTCGCGCATCTTCACCGCCGAGACCGGGTCGATGTAGAGGTCCGAGACGCGTCGACCGAAGAAGGTGGCCTTGAACTGGTCCTCCTCGCGGACCATCTCCTCGCCCTTGAGGAAGGCCAGGACGCCCTCGACCGCGTCCTCCATCCCCAGCATGGTGGTCTGGTGGGCGAAGAAGGTGGAGTTGAGGAAGTCCATCAGCGACTCCTTGGAGTTGGTGGTGGAGGTGGCGATGAGCGCTAGGATGTGGGAGCGCAGCACGTCCTCCGAGCCCAGCTTGGAGAATATCTCCTCGGTCTCGCCCAGCAGGTAGTTGTCGAAGAGGAAGGAGCTCTCCTCCTCGTTCTTGGCGATGAGGATGGCCTCCCCGAACTTATCGTACTTCGGTCGGCCGGCCCTCCCGCACATCTGCTTGATCTCCAGCACGGGGATGGGGACGTTGCCGACCCCTCCCTCGAAGCGGTACACCTCACGGATGATCACCCTCCTCGCCGGCAGGTTGATGCCCGCGGCCAGCGTGGGCGTGGCCACGATGGCCTTAATCCTGCCCTTCTTGAAGGCCTCCTCCACCATCCTCCTCTGCTCGTTGGTCAGGCCAGCATTGTGGAACGCGACCCCTTTGTGCACGCAGGCGCGCAGCTTCTTGCCGATGCTGGTCGGCTCCCCGTGGTCTTGGAGCAGGTCTTCCTCCTGCTCCAGCTTGACCTTCTCGGGCATGACCTCCTTCATCAGCGGCGCCATCTTCATGGCCAAGGCCTCGGTGGAGCGCCGGGTGTTGACGAATACCAACGCCTGGCCTCCTTCCTTGATCGAGTCCCTCACCAGGGACCAGACCGGGTCCCCTTGGTTCTCGATTCGGCGCTTGGAATTGTCGGTGAAACGGACTTCGCCCTCGACGTACACGCCCTCCTTCAAAGGCGTGGGCCTCCATTCCGAGGACACATGCTCGGCATCCAGCCAGGAGGCGAGCTCCTTGGAGTTCTTGACCGTGGCGGAGAGGGCGATCACCTGCAGCCCGGGGTTGAACCGACGGAACTTGGTCAGGGTGACCTCGAGGGTCGGCCCCCGCTCCGGGTCGTGGATCAGGTGGACCTCGTCCGCGACCACCAGGGATATCTTCTGGAGCCAGGAGGAGCGGTGGCGCAGGAGCGAGTCCGCCTTCTCCGAGGTGGCCACGATGATGTCGTACCTCTCCAGCTCCGGGTCAGGGGAGTCGAAGTCTCCCACTGACACTCCCACCCTGACTCCCAGGGCCTCGAACCTCTTGAGGTCGTCGTACTTCTCGGCCGCCAAAGCTCGGAGCGGCACGATGTAGAGGGCTTTCCCCCCTCGCTCCAGGACCTGCTTGATGGCGGCCAGGTAGGCCACCAGGGACTTGCCGCTGGCCGTGGGCACGGCCAAGAAGAGGTTCCTGCCCTTGAGCGCCAATGGGACCGCCTTCTCCTGAGGAGGATATAGCGAGGTGATGCCCTCGCCCTTGAGAACGTCCGCCACACCAGGGGGCAGCTCCAGCTCCTCCAGCCTCATCTCAGCACTCCCGTCAAGATAACCATAGCCTAGGCTTAACCGTTGCCACCGAGCATCCTCGTTAAAAAGCCGATGATGGCCGCGCGCCGGGGCCCCGATGGTCTGGACCATGAGTTATGTTCGCAGCTATTGCGACTCAGAGGGAAAACTCTTATTAAGTGGGAATATTTCTAGTTAGATTCGAGTTCCAGAGGTAAATCATAATGAACAATGATGAACCGAGCACCGCCGAGGCTCTCCCCGACGTTGATGCTTGGATCGAGAAACAGGTTTTCAACAGCACGGCCGATATCAAGGTGCCAGAGAGCCTAGCCGATCAAGTCATCGGTCAGGACAAGGCTGTCGTGGTCATCAAGAAGGCGGCCGAGCAGAAGCGGCATGTGATGCTCATAGGCGAGCCTGGTACGGGAAAGTCCATGCTCGCGCGCTCGATGACCGAGTACCTGCCCAAGGGGGAGCTGCAGGACGTCATCGCCTATCACAACCCCGAGGACACCAACGAACCGAAGATAAGGATCGTTCCAACGGGCAAGGGCAGGGAGATAGTTCAGGCCCAGAAGAAGGAGGCCATGCAGCGCAAGGCGCAAAGGAACTCCATGTTCTCCGTCATCGCCCTCATGGTCGTCATGCTGGCCGTGGTCCTGTGGATCCAGTCCGGTGACGCCATGATCCTCATCTGGGGCGTTATCGCGGCCATAATGGTGTTCATACTCTTCCGCTACACCGGCCAGAGGCAAGAGAATTACATCGTCCCCAAGCTCCTAATCACCCATGAGGAGAGGGAGATGCCCCCCTTCATAGACGCCACCGGCGCGCATGCCGGCGCATTGCTGGGCGACGTCAAGCACGACCCGTTCCAGTCCGGAGGGCTGGAGACCCCGGCGCACGAGCGCCTGGAGGTCGGGGCCATCCACAAAGCCTCGAAGGGAGTGCTGTTCCTGGACGAGATCAACATGCTGCGCATCGAGTCGCAGCAGTCCTTGCTGACCGCCTTGCAGGAGGGCAAGTTCTCCATCACCGGCCAGAGCGAGCGCTCCTCCGGCGCCATGGTGAAGAGCGAGCCTGTGCCCTGCGACTTCATCCTGGTCTGCGCGGGCAACTTGGACGCGGTGCAGGGCATGCACCCGGCGCTGAGGTCGCGCATACGCGGCTACGGCTACGAGGTATACATGAAGTCCACCATGGACGACACCTACGAGAACCGCATCAAGCTCATCCGCTTCGTGGCCCAGGAGGTCGCGAAGGACAAGAAGATTCCCCACTTCGACAAGCGCGCGGTCGGGGAGATAGTCAAGGAGGCGCAGAGGCGCGCCGGCCGCAAGGGCCAGCTGACCCTGAGGCTGAGGGAGCTGGGAGGGCTCATCCGCGTGGCCGGGGACATAGCCCGGGAGGAGAACCGTCCCACCGTCACCCAAGAGCACGTCATGGCGGCCAAGAAGATTGCCCGTTCCTTGGAGCAGCAGATCGCCGACCGCTACCTTGAGGCGAGGAAGGCCTACAAGTCCTTCGCGACCGAGGGCGCCGCCGTGGGCATGGTGAACGGCCTGGCCGCGCTCAACACCGAGAGCTCGATGTCCGAGTACTCCGGGGTCGTCCTGCCCATCGTGGCCGAGGTCACCCCCGCCCAGACCAAGAACGCGGGGAAGATCATCGCCACCGGGAAGCTGGGGGAGATCGCCAAGGAGGCGGTCTCCAACGTCTCCGCCATCATCAAGAAGTACACGGGCGAGGACATCTCCAACCACGACGTCCACGTGCAGTTCGTAGGCACCTACGAGGGAGTGGAGGGCGACTCGGCGTCCATCTCGGTAGCCACCGCGGTCATCTCCGCCCTGGAGGACGTGCCAGTGGACCAGACCATCGCCATGACCGGCTCGCTGAGCGTGAGGGGCATGGTGCTGCCCGTCGGAGGCGTTACCGCCAAGATCGAGGCCGCGGCAGAGTCCGGGATCAAGAAGGTCATAATTCCATTGGCCAACCTCAGGGACGTGGTCCTGGAGGAGCGCTACATCGGCAAGATCCAGATCGTGCCGGTGAGCAACATGAACGAGGTCTTGGAGAACGCGTTGGTTGGCGGGATAAAGAAGGACAGCCTCCTAAAGAAGCTGGCCTCGCTGGTGGAGAGCTCGTACATCACGGGCACCCCAAGGGCCGCCTGATTTCAAACCATTTAGCATCTTTCACTTTTCCTCGTATTTTATATAGGCAAAGCTATAATACTATGTCGGACCTAATAACCTCGATAGCTTGAGCGCGAAGGTGAGGGTCGGTCTGGTCATCGGGCGCTTCCAGCCTTTCCATAAAGGTCATCTAGAGGTCATCCGGACCATTGCCAAGGAATGCGGCTCGATCATCGTGGCCATCGGGAGCGCCCAGTACTCCCACACCTTGGAGAACCCCTTCACCGCTGGAGAGCGTTATCTCATGATCTCCCGCTCGCTGCAGAGCGAAGGCATGCAAGGAGTTTCCATCGTGCCGGTGGTGGACATCAACCGCTATGCCGTATGGGTCTCGCACGTCGTCTCCCTCGTACCTCCCTTCCAAGTGGTCTATAGCAACAACCCCTTGACTAGGAGGCTGTTCTCCGAGGCGGGCTATGAGGCTCGTACCTCGCCCATGTTCAACCGAGAGGTCTACTCAGGCACGGAGATAAGGCGGAGGATG
>JAJRAN010000122.1 GCA_028682915.1 Methanomassiliicoccales archaeon
AGATCAAAAAGAGCCTTTAAGCGGTGCTGCCCTCCCTTTCTCATCCCCAGAGCAGGGGCGCACCACCTCGCTTTTTTCTTTTCATTCTAACACCCCCGGCATCGGTCCATTAAGGTTGTGCGTGCACAAGCGTCCAAATATGGGACAAATAGACATATTACCCCCCTCCTCCTTTAACATCCAAGGCGAAAGGACATGGACTACGACGTGGTCATAGTCGGATGCGGGCCCGCCGGCCTTCAAGCCGCCATCCACGCGGCCAGGAAGAAGGTCACGGTGGCGGTCATCGGCCGACCGGAGGGGAGCGGGCTGAACCGCGCCGAGGTCGAGAACTACTTCGGCATCGACAGCATGGGCGGAAAGGAGCTCTTGGCCAAGGGCATGGAGCAGGCCAAGCGCTTCGGTGCCGAGATCTTCGAGCAGGACGTCATGAAGCTGGAGAGGAAGGACGACTCCTTCATCGTCATCACCGATCACGATATGGAATTCAAATCCAAGGCGTTGGTGCTCGCGCCGGGCATCTCCCGCAAGAAGCTCAACGCCCCTGGTGAGAAGGAGCTGCTTGGAAAAGGCGTCAGCTACTGCGCTTCCTGCGACTGCAATTTCTTCAAGGGGAGGACGGTGGCGGTGGTCGGTGACGAGAGCACCGCTGCCAGCGCCGCGCTGCTCCTCACCGAGTACGCGAGCGCGGTGTACTGGATATCGAAGAACCTCAACGTGTCGCCAATGCTCATGGCCAAGGTCAAGGCCACCAAGGTGGAGATAGTATCGCCTGCCTCGGTGGCGAGGATCACTGGGGAAGAAAGGGTGAAAGGACTCGAGCTGAACGACGGTAGGAGGTTCTCCCTGGACGGGGTGTTCATCGAGCTCGGAGCGAAGGGCTCGGCGAACCTGGCCCTGGACCTCGATGTAATCCCGGACCCCACTGGCACCATCGAGGTAAACGCCGGCATGGAGACGGGGGTGAGGGGGCTGTTCGCCTGCGGCGACGTCACGGGACAGCCTTGGCAGCTCGCTAGGGCGGTAGGGCAGGGCTGCATCGCTGGGACCAACGCCGCCAAGTTCGTGCGAACGGAGGCGGAGTGATGACACTAGTCGACGAGCTGATAATCGGGATATTGCGAGGGCCAGAGGGGTTCAAGAACTCCCTCAAGAAGATCTTGGACGAGGACCTGAAGATGAGCGTGAACGACTTCTGCGTGCGGACCGGTCTTTCGCCGTCCACCATCTACAAGATCATGCAGGAGAAGCGGGAGCCGAACCTGAGGACCGTTCGCAGCGTGCTGCGCGCCGTGAGAACGCTGGAGAAGCAGCCCTCGGGCCCGTTCATTGCCGTGATAGCATCCCGGGGCGTGCTGAACAAGATCGAGGAGCGCATCGTCCAGGTGGGGGAAAAGAGCGTCAAGGTGAAGGAGTATCCTGCGCAGACCATGGAGGACGCCATCATCGCGGCGGTCATGGCCGAGAGGGATGGGGCGCTGGCGGTGGTGTGTGCGCCCATCGTGGCTCCCACGGTCGAGAAGATATTGACCGTCCCGGTATCGGTGGTCATACCCCGGGACTCGCTGGTAAGGGCGATCGAGGTGGCGGCGAAGAAGGCGCTCTAGACATTAGCTTCGGAGTTATCCCTTGCGATCGGTGCCGAAACCACCTCGCGCTCCAGCTCCGCCAATATCGTCTTCCTCAGCTGAGCGAACTCGACGCTGGCGCGGTCTCTCGGCCTGGGAATGGTGACGTTGAAGATCTCTTTGATGGTTCCAGGTCGCGAGGTCATGACCACGATGCGGTCCGCGAGATAGCAAGCCTCGTCGACGGAGTGGGTGATGAAAATTACCGTCTTCTGAGTCTCAAGCCAGATTCGGAGAAGTTCTTTCTGCATCAGGTTGCGTGTCTGGGCGTCCAAGGCGCCGAACGGTTCGTCCATTAAGAGGAGCGCCGGATCGTTGGCCAAGGCACGCGCGATTCCTACCCTCTGCTTCATGCCTCCGGACAACTGGTTGGGATGGTAGTTCTCGAACCCCTTGAGGCCGACGAGTTCAATGAATCTTTCCGAGATGGCAGCCCGCTCAGTAGGTGGGACTTTCTTGATCTCCAGGCCGAACTCGACGTTCTTCCTCACACTGCGCCAAGGGAACAGCGCGAATTCTTGAAAGACCATGCCTCTATCGGAGCCAGGTCCTATAATCGGCTTGTCCTTGAGAAGCAATTTGCCAGAGGTTATGCTCTCCAACCCTGCGATGATACGCAAAAGGGTGGTCTTGCCACATCCCGATGGTCCCAAGATGCAAACGAACTCCCCTTCCTTCACCTCGAGGTTGAAATCCTGGATGGCGACCATCACACCTTCCTTTTTAGGAAACGATTTTATCAGGTTCTCGATGGTTAGGATCATAGCATCCCCATCCTCTTGCGTATCATTTTCTCGGCATACCCGCTCAAGGTGACGGTCAAGAGTCCGAGAATGGCAATCACGATCATGCCTGCGAACATGTATGGATAATTGCCTACCTGCTGCTGCACCAGGATGTAGTATCCCACACCTCCACCCACGGCAGCGATCCACTCCGCCGCGACTATGCACATCCAGCCTACACCCATTCCTATCGTGACACCCGTCATCAGATAGGGCACGCTGAAAGGCATGATTACCTTGGTGAAGAGGGTCAATCGGCCCGCACCTTGCGTCCTTGCGGCGTCAAGGAGCGAAGGGTCCACGCTCTTGACCCCTAAGACCACGTTGGTCAATAGTGGGAAGAAGACGCCGATGAACACTGTCAGGACCGGGTTCCAGAACGATCCGAATGCGACGAAAAAGAACGGCACCCACGCGATGGGGGGAATCGGTCTAATCAGCTCGACTATTGGCTTAGCGAAGGTATCGACCCAGGGCATGAATCCCATCAGTAGACCAAGAGGTATAGCAATGACAAAGGCCAAGGCGAAACCCTCCAGGAACCGGGCGAAACTAGCCTCGATGTTTTGACCCATGGTAATGCCTAAGTTGGGATCGGGTGTGACAAACGAATCGAAGAATGCCTCGAATACCACGTCTGGAGGTGGAAAGTAATTGAGATCGAAATATATGGACAAAGCCCACCAAATCACTATGAAAATGGCCATAGATACAAAGATGATTACGATTGATTGGAGCCTCCTTTTCATGACCGACTTTCGGTCCATACTCTTCGCACCTTGTGGGGAAGCTCCAGACATATCTCACCTTAGATGAATAAATTGATAAAAAGGTTTGGAGGGCTCTTTTCTCAGGTGCCCTCAAGCTTCATCTGGAATCCCTGCTGTTCTGCATAGAATAGAAGCAAGAGGTGCTGAATCGACGATGGTCCAGGGGTCGCGACCGTGTGGTTCTCAAGTTCCGCGAAGCTGTTAATTCCCTCCCTAGCCAGGATTGCTGAACCCTCGCTGTTTGCTAGAGCAACAACCTTGATGTCAGTTCCGACGTTTAGCTTTTTGAGGATTGCAGGTGGGGCCCCCAAGTAACCTACATCGATGGCGCCACCAGCGAAGGCGTCCATGACCGCTCCTCCATTCAGATAGCCAGCAGGATTGGCTGCCACAACGTTCAGCCCGTAGGTTTCGTAGAGTGTCTTGCCGCCACCCACTGTGCTGTTCATCGCCACCACGCGAGCAAACTGGTGCAAGTCGCCAGCCAGGAATCCGAGGTCGATCGTTCCTAGGACCTCGTCGGATGGTTGGACTGACAATGCAGCGGTGATCATAGTATCATTCACAAAATCGGTGACGAAGTCGTCGATCGAATCATAGCTACCGAGGCTCGTCTGGTTGAGGTCGATGAACATCTCGGTGAAGTCAGCGAAACCATCCAGCACCTCAGGGGTCAGCTCAAAGGAGTACTTGATGTGCTCGAGTGCGGCTTCCACCACCTCGGTGCTGCGAGCGCTGAACGTGGCTCCCATTTGCAGCAATAGCGTATAGTTAGCACTCTCTGGGTGCTCCAAGGCGTCGATAATCCAAAGGTCCGCATCGATGTGGGCTCTGACCATTCTTGCCACTAGATCCGGGTTCGACTCGAGGAAGTCAGTCTTCACTGCCACCACGCAACATGGGTGATTCGGCCAGATTTCTCCAGACCATAACAATACATGTGCATCACCGGCAACTATGGAATCCGAGCAATACGGCTCCCAACTGACTGCTCCGTCAATCGCTCCACTGACGAAGGAGGCCTGCTGGTCCTTAGGAGGAATTCCAATCCAGTAAATCGTCCCCTTCTCCTCTGGGGGAGGCGGCCAATAGATATACGCGGCTACGGCTGCCACCACCACTATTGCGACAACGGCCACAGCTATCCAAGCGGTCCTTTTCTCCAAGGGAATTCACCTTGTTAACTCGAACTCCGCCGATATATAAAGCCCTTTTCTAATAAGGGGTAAATTGTGTCCTTTTTGTACAAGAAAATAGCGATTCCTGCACTTGCGCCATCATTAACGATTTAGGTGGCAAGCCAGCGCTTGAGATATGAATTGCCTTGCCTTTGTCGATCATCTGCGTAAAAATAATAGCTGTTCGCGAGAGAAAGTATAATCTATGCTTAAAAATCATCAAATCGAGCGATATTTATGTTCGAGCTACAGGTCGTAAGCAACACTCCACTCACACCTCTGGATGACATCGACGACGTCTCCCTGCAATTCTTGCAGATGATCGGATACTTGCCGAAGGGGTACGACCCTAAAACGGAGGCGAAGGACGTGCAGGAGAGCATCCCCTATAAGATGTTCACCGATTGCCTGATCAAGAACATGAAAAGGGCTTGGACGGTCGAGGACCTCGCGGCTAAGCTGAAGACCACGAAGCCGACCATCTACCGTCACCTCAACAAATTGAAATCCATCGACGTGCTGGAAGAGGTGGATGTAGACAAGGGCGGCGAGAGGAAGAAAGGCTATCGCATTCGCTACGGGGACCTATCCAAAGCCTGGAACTTCACCGAGGCAAACGTGGAAATGGCCATGGATTCGTACAGAAAGACGATTGATCATCTGCAGCATTTGACAGGTGAGAAGTGATGGCGCCAAACAAATCCGGCAGCAAGCAGGTAGAGGAGGTAATTGGCCTCACCAAAGGGTCAAGATATCGCATAATCAGCAAGGGCAGCGGCGATACGCCCATGACCACGGTCGGGGTCTTCAAGGGCTACACCGCCTTCGGCCACGATTCCGCATTGAGCATGCAACTCGATCCCGAGAAGGAGGGCGAACAAGGCTTGGTTCGCCTCGTGCCCTGCTTGACCGTTCTGGCCATAGACATCATCAATTTCAAGCCAGAGGAGAAGGTCGAGGAGAAGGAAGAGGTAAAGATTTACTTCGGCTGAGCCAGGGGCCAGGATGACCGAGGAGAAGAAGGACGCCAGGGTCGCGACCCGGATCTCATCCAGGACCTATCTCATACTCACGGCCATCTTCTTCTTGGCAAGCGTCCCGCTCTATTTCTTCGTTCATCCCGTGGCCTTCATCGCCGCGGTGATGATAGGCCTCTTCCTGCTCGCAGGGGCATTCTTCAGCATGGCCAACGAGAGGCGTTGGTTGGACTGAAGGCGATCCGGAACCGGGAATCGCCACGATATTAAGGGGGGAGCGCATGGACAAGGGCGTGGACTATCACGATCGCCTGCTCAAGGCCATAGCCGAGGGCGAGGTCACCGATAAGGCATCACTTCAGAAGAAGAAGATCGAGCTCTGCCGAGAGCTAGGCCTATCCACCGTCCCCCCCAACTCAGAGACGCTGGCCAGGGCGGACAAGGAGCTCCTGCCCGTCGTGAAATCTGTCCTCAGGCGCAAGGACGTCCGCACCCTGTCCGGGGTGGCGGTGGTGGCGGTGATGACCTCTCCCGCGCCTTGCCCCCACGGCCGTTGCACCTACTGCCCTGGTGGGGTGGAGAACAACTCGCCCCAGTCCTACACCGGCAAGGAGCCGGCAGCAAGGCGCGCATCATTCAACGAGTTCGACCCGTTCCGCCAGGTCCGGGCGCGCCTGGAGCAGCTGGAGGCGATCGGCCACTCCACCGACAAGGTCGACCTGATCGTCATGGGAGGGACGTTCACCTCCCGGCCCTGGGAATATCAGTTGGGCTTCATCAAAGGCTGCTTCGACGCCTTGAACTCGTGCGTAGGCAGCGGACTGGAGGAAGCGCACCGATTGAACGAGGGTGCAAAGCACCGCTGCATCGGCATGACCGTCGAGACGCGGCCGGACTCCTTCGATGCCGCCATGGCCGACCGCTGCATGTCGCTCGGCACCACCCGGGTCGAATTCGGCGTCCAGGTACTGGACGACGACATCCTGCGCTCCGTGAATCGTGGCCATGGGGTGAAGGAGGTGGCCGATGCTACCCGCGTGGCCAAGGAGAAAGGGCTCAAGGTCTGCTATCACATCATGCCAGGGCTCCCCGGGTCCTCCCCGGAGAAGGACGTGGATTCCTTCCGCTTGATGTTCGAGGACGAGCGCTTCCGCCCGGACATGCTCAAGATCTACCCCACCTTGGTGGTTAAAGGCACCCCGCTGTACGAGAAATGGCTGTCGGGCGAATATGAGCCATATACTACGCAAAAGGCGGTCGAGGTGATTGCCAGGATGAAGGCGCTCGCACCCCCCTACGTCAGGATCCAGCGCATCCAGAGGGATATACCTGCGGACTTGATCGAGGCGGGGGTCAGCAAAGGGCACTTACGCGAACTGGTGAGGGCGCAGATGCGCGCCGAAGGCACCAGGTGCGGGTGCATCCGCTGCCGTGAGGTGGGTCTCAACCGGATCGCGGTCGTGTCCCCCGACCAAGCATCCCTCCATCGCTTACAATACGCCGCCTCGGGCGGGAAGGAGGTGTTCGTCTCCCTGGACGTGGAGCAGAGGGAGGGGCTGGTAGGGTACGCCCGCCTCCGCCTGCCATCGAAGGGGGAGATGGCGCACCTGCGCGAGCTCAAGGTCTTCGGTCAGATGGCGCAGCTCGGCGCAAAGGGCAAGGAATGGCAGCACCGCGGCTTCGGGAAGGAGCTCATGGCCGAGGCGGAGGTCATCGCCTCGGACGAAGGATACGAAGCGCTCCAGGTCACCAGTGGAGTCGGGGTGCGTCGATACTATTCGGCGATGGGGTATGAACGAGACGGCATCTATATGGCCAAGCGACTGTAGGCCGACCGCGTCTCAGACCAGGAACACGAAGCAGTCGTTCTCGGAGCTGAGAAGGCTGCCGCAGGCGTCCTCAATCTTGGCGGAGACCTCCTCGTCCTCGACGCCGACCAATATGCCCAGGGCGCTCCCGTACTCCTGGTGCATCCACAGCATCCGGGTGAGGAACTCGTAGATGTCCTGGTCGGAACGATAGTGCATCAGGTCGATGGGATACTGCTCTTCTACGATGATCGAGGGTATGCAGGCTTTGATGAACGAGAATTCGTTGTCGTCCAGCTTCTGCATGATCTCGCTGCTGAGCATCCGCCGCGAGGCCTTGTTATCGCTGGGTCTCCACTTCGATAGAAGCTTCTGCAGCTCCTGGAAGGTCTTGGCCTTCGACCTGGGCTTCGACCTCTTCTTCGTCCCGGACTTGGTTATATCCTCTGGCTTCACTTCCTTGAGCTCAAGGGGTGGAACCTGAGCCTCCGTGGAGTTGACTTCGAACATGATTCTTTGCCTCCGAGTCTATTCACTGTGTATTTTGGAGTGGTGATTTATCTAACGTGCTAGCCAAGAATCAAAAATGATAATGCCATTGGACATCTGGGCACAATCTCGACCGTTCCCTACTAATCCATATACGAATGCGGAGGGGGGACGGACCGCTCTCGCATGCTCGAGCCCCCACACTAATTTCTTAAATCGACCCACGCATCATCACCTGACAACATGGCCTGTGTGTCCTGCGGCGTGGAGACCAAGGACGGGGTCCTGATGTGCAAGACATGCCTCGATGGCATGTTGGACCCTCTAGCTTTAACCAGAAGGATGCAGGATCCGGCCGCGGACCTGAGGTTGCATCAGGTGGGGAGCGCAGTTCTGCGCATCGGTCCCGTGCCATCCTCGGAGCTGGATTTCGGGGAGGGGGTGGAGCCGGCCATCCGCCTCCGCTCCTTGACCGAAAGGGGCGACGTTGGGCAGCTGCAGACCTTGGTCGAGGAATACCTGGCCTCGGCCGGCATTTCACTTCACGTATGGGGGGACGAGAGGCTGCCAAGGCGCGCATTCCTATGGCGCATCTTGGAGGAGGTGAAGGGCATAGAGACCAAGAGCGAGATCTGGGCTCGGGCCAGCGTGCGCATGGGCAACGTCCACGCCCTTATGGTGTTGGCCGCCTCCGAGCTGCCCCTCGACGAGGCTTGGCAGTCCGCTTTCATCAAGGAGCACGAGGAGACCGCGCTCGCCCTCTACTCCAGGTCGAAGGAGCACCGGCCTTTGTGGAAGGTCGCTCAGTCCAACCAGGCCATGCTCTATGCATGGATGGGCAGGAGGGAGGAGGCGCTGAGCATCTTGGAGGACCTCCGTCCCTATCGAGTGGACAGGGAGACGGCGTGCTTCGCGCTCAAGCGGGCCATGGTGCTCTGCGACTCTGGCAAGGGGAAGGAGTGCCGCGAGGAGCTATCGCAAGTACCCGAGGAGCTCTTGGATCCCCATTCACGTAGGATCAAGCGTGAGCTGGAGGGCAGGTCATGAAGGACGAGGATATCGAGGCTAGGTTGGACGCCCGCCTCATCCGTAACCTGAAGGAGATGGCCTCCGAGCCCTACAAGAGGTTCATGACCGCGCTGTTGGAGAAGATGGAGCTCAAGGTAACTGGGGGAACGGTCATGGACGACGTGGCCTTCCTCGAGGGGGAGAGAGAGGGCACACCCTACCTGATCATGGCCTCGAGGAGGCCCGAGCACGCCTCCATCGAAGGCATCCAGATCGCCAAGGAGAGGGCCATGGCCGAGAAGAGGGCCCCGGTCCTGATCGTGGTGGACGACATGGACCAGCCCACGAAGGAGGCTGCTTCCAAGGACGAGGTCTCCTACGCGGACCGCGGCAAGCTGGTCGTGCTCATCAAGCGCTTCGACCTCTCGGGCATGTTGACCAAGGACGCGGACCGCGTCCTTCTCAAGAAGGAGGGGAGCAGGGTGCTGCCCTCCACCATGCCCTTCGACTCCTTGCTGCAGCAGGCGGACGAGCAGATGAAGCGCGTTGAGTACCGGGAGGCGCTTCGGAACCTGGACGCCGCCCTGTCCATGAAGCGGGAGCACGACCTGGCCTGGAGGATGAAGGCCAACGCGCATTTCCACCTGGAGGAGTACGACGAGGCCCTGGAGGCCGTCGGCCAGGCGCTCAAGGTGAGGCCGGGTGACCCCACCTCCTGGTACATGGTCGGATTGATCATGCATCAATTGGGCAGGCTGGAGGACGAGGTCGCCGCCTACGACCAGGCGCTGCGATACGCCCGGCGCATGTACCCCGCCCTCCTGAACAAGGGCGCCACCTTGTACGCCATGGGGAAAAAGGAGGAGGCTCTCAAGGCGTTCGAGGAGCTCCTGCGCCTCTATCCCAACGATCCCCAAGGGCTCAACAATCGAGGTTTGGTGCAACGTTCGCTGGGAAGGAACCAGGAGGCCTTGGAAGCGTTCGAGGCCGTGGCCGCCCTCCACCCCGACAACCTGGAGGCGCAGGTGAACAGGGCCACATTGCTGACGGACATGTGCAAGAAGAAGGAAGCCGTGAGCGCCTGGAAGGAGGCGGTGGCGGCGGGGAAGGGAAGGGCGGACCTCTGGATGCGGCTGGGGCAGGCGCAGAAGGCCGCGGGGATGTCGGCGGAGGCCAAGGAGAGCTTCGAGGCCGCGGAGAGGCTGGACAAGGGCTCGTCGGCAGAGGCGACCGAGGAGGGTGCCTTGGACATGGCGACCCTCGAGCCGCAGCTGCAATCGAAGCTCCCTCGGGAGAGGGGCTTGGCCGAGAAGCATTTGGACGCGGCGCTGCTGCTGGAGGCGATCGGTCGACAGGAGGAGGCGCTGCGCGAGGCCGAGAAGGCGCTGGAGTTCGAGCGCGCCCCCGCCGGGCTGCTGCGCCAATCGTCGATATTGCTGGAGAAGGGCAGGCTGGAGGAGGCGATCGCCGTCCTGAGCAATGGCGTCAGGGACTTCCCCAAGGACGAGGACATCGCCCTGGAGCTGGAAGCGATCGTCTACCGCCTGGGAAGGAGGGAGGAGGGCGCCCGCCTGCTCAAGCCGTTCCTGGAGGACGGGGAGGCAAGGAAGCGCTCGGCCATAACCGAGCTCACGATGGGCAGGCACGCCGAGGCGCTCGCTCTGCTCGACCTGCCCGAGGGGTCGGACGCCCTGCACGATCGCATCCGCGCCCTGGCCCTAATGGTCAGGCGCGAGTACACCGAGTCCGTGGATATGCTGCTTAGGTTGAGCAGCTCCTATGGCAGGTCGCCCCAGACGTTGAACGACCTGGCGGTGGCGCTAAGGTTCTCTGGACGACTTGAGGAGGCGGAGGAGGCGCTGCACCGGGCGATCGAGGCGGAGCCGAAGTACGGCGACGCCTGGAACAATCTCGGATGCGTGCATTATCTTCAAGGGGGATACGAGGAGGCGGAGCGCTGCCTGCGGGAGGCGATCCAGCTGGACAGAAGACCGGTGTTCCTTTTGCATCTGGGCATGTGCCAATTGGGCGTCGAAGATCTGGACGGCGCGGAGGAGTCCTTCAACTCCGCCTTGCGCCTGGACGCGAGCGCTGAAGCCTACAATGCCCTGGGCATGGTCGCGGAGCGGAAGAAGGAGATGGCCAAGGCCCTGGAGCTATACGAGGAATCGCTGAAGAGGTCCCCAGACTTCCGCGATGCGCAGTACAACAAGGCCAGGGCCAAGGCTGCACTGAAAGGCGAATGAGAATTCTTGAAGTGGTCTAATGGACGACGTTCATCACGACGACGTCGCGTACCGCGTTCATCTCGCTGAACGGAAGGATGAGCCTACCCTGGGAGTCGGTCTTGAACAGGCGGGTCTCGATTTCTTCAGCAGGAACGACCAGGACATGCTGGATTTCGCCTGTGCTCTTCTCTATGACGAAGTTCTCGATCATACCCAAGATCTGCCCGTCGTTAGTCATGACCGTCTTGCCCTTTAATTCCGTGATGAACTTCCTCATCGATAGATCCCTCCCAGCATGTCAGGATTTCCGGGGTTATGAATGATTTGTCCGTATAATTACCTTTCTCTTTTCAGAAATCATACCAGAATTCTTCACGACCGTGCGCTTACGGTTCTCGAAAGGGCCTAGCGATGACTTATTAGTTCACCGACATCAATCCAAGATTGGTAAACATGGGGGAAGGCGGACCATCAAGCTTGTCCACTGATGAGATGACGGAGCTCTCCATCGGGCTGATCCGAGAATGGTGGATTCAATCCACTCAGCGTCTTGTGGAGGAAGTCGGTTCAGAGAAGGCTCTGACGACGCTGAAACCATACTTTTTCAACACCGGCGCAGCAGGAATGCAAAACATACCTAGGATTCTCGGGGCGTCTGAGGAGGAGGAATCACAATTCGATATCAGCATTCACATGTGGCCATTAGTAATGGGGTCGATGGTCAATTCCGTCTTCTTCGCTGATGACGGCTCTCGCATAATTGAATTTGTAAATTGCGCGACAAAAGGTAAAAGCAGGGAGGCATGCATCTGTTCATGCCAATATGTATGGCAGTCGGCCATCGACACCGCCAGTCCCAATTATGAGATAACCCTAAGGAAATCACTCAGCTTCGGAGACCCAGTCTGCAACATACTTACCAACATCGTTGGAAAGGCCCCAAAGGTAGCGCCGACCAGCGAGTTCAAAGTGCCTGAGGGCATGCTGCCCCCTTTAAAATCCAAGGATGTGTGGATCTATCTTTCGCTCTCTTACATAGGAGAGGCCTGGTCGAACGCCACCCGAGGCCTGATTGATGTCATGGGAAGCGAGCAAGCTCTCACGATGATGCATGACCCCCTCCTGAACTCAGGCGGGTCCTTTGCGGTTGCACTGCAGGAGCGAATAGGATTAGAGGATAAAGGGGTGCGATCCATTAGCAATATGGTCGGGTTGGTTCAGGATCTGCATCAACGTAAGGGCACGATTGAGATAAAAGGTGATCTGGCCCAAGGCACGGTCACCGAATGCCCATTTTCCGCCTCCCCGCCTGAGATATGCGCGCAGTACGAGGCTTTCTTCAACGGAATCGTGGGAAAGCTCGATGCCGATTTCGAGTTCAGGTACGACAGGATGATGACCAAGGGCGACAAGACCTGTCATTGGACGATACGGAAGAAGGGGGAGGCGGCGAAGGAGAAGCTGAAGGAAGAGCTCCCCATGGTCGACCCAATTATGCGGCTCACCAATAAGTTCATTGACGGAGAGATTACCAAGGAAGAATACGAAGAGAAGATGGCCATCATAAAGAAGCATTATCCCAGGTAGGTCAGGATGCCGCGAGGGTCGGGCCGTGAAAATGAGCCGACATCACATCCCAGCTCACCACCGCGGCAAATTGATTAAGCTAACAGACGGTACTTATTTGCGATTGTGAGACCAGCCTGAGGTGGGCGATTGAGTCTGGCACTGTCCAACTATTCCAAACCAGGAAATCTGGCCCCTCTCCTCCTCAATGCCTTGATGAGTGGGGCCGTCCAAGCACTGGTCGATGCCGTCGGCTCAGATGAAGCCTTCAAGCGCTTGGATCCGTACATCCGCATCAACGCAAGTTGGTGCGCACAAAATTTTCCCGTGGACTCACGGGTCCGGCCTGATGGCTGCGAAGGGGCGGCTGGGACGATATTGTTTTCTGTCTACATGTCCAACCGAGGGAACCCGAACGCGAAAGCCAGCTCAGCACAGGCAGACATAGTCCACCCAGATTGCCGGACGAATGGCCAGTTCCCGTTCTATTGCGAATGGTGGTGCCGGAAGGAACTCTGCATGATACTCAAGGAGACGACGCCTTCTGTGACTATCACCCAGATTGCCTCGATGGACAAAGGGGATCAGGCGTGCCATTGGCATATAATCGAGAAAGAAGAACCGACTTCGCAAACAGCTCCTTCGAACGTTTTACCTTTGCCAGTCACACCGACGGAAGAATTGGACTTCATGTGTCAGGCTGGGCCGGGAGAGTTTTGGAACAATGCAACGGCTACGATGGTTGACCTTCTTGGAGAAGAAAGGGCTACGCGACTACTGAATATGCAAGCCCGTAGAATAGGCGAAGAGTATGGAATAGCATGCATTCGACTCGACGAGACTGAGATTGGATTTACAGCCCTTGAGAGCGCTTTCCATAGGCTCGACGCGATCTGGGGCAGAAGGGCGGAATGGAAGGCTAAGGATGAGAATTCCCTTACGAGGGAAATCCATGACTGTCCATTCGCCTTAACCGCCGCAAGTGTATGTGGGCAGCTTGAAGCGTTTTGGAATGGCGTGTGCGACGTCGTTGCACCGGGCTGGTCGGCAAGCTACGGAAGCAGAAGGGATCGAGGGGCGAAATCGTGTCTCTTGATTCTCCAGCGCGACCGAACTGCTCCGGAAAACAGGAAAGAGCATAAATCAGCGAGACACGGAAGCGAAGACCCTTTCACCATTATCAGGCTCCGCTACGCCAGAGGAGAAATCACAAAGGCTGAGTACCTAGAACAGAAGGAAGTGCTTTCTGACA
>JAJRAN010000083.1 GCA_028682915.1 Methanomassiliicoccales archaeon
CAGCTTGACACGACCTTCCTCGGCGCTCGAGCCGAGCGATTCCCCAGACAGCTTAGCAAATTTGCCGTCGACTGTCGGCTTAACATACGTCCAGATTGCGTGTGATTGGATCATGGGGCCCACCACGAAGCCTTCCGTCATTCGCGGACGCCCTATCCTCTTCCCCGAGAATATCCTTCCCGGGTGCACCTCACTCCTCAACAAACGCCAATAGCCATCATGGGCCATTAGGCGCGGTGAAGCCCTCGATGTTCGAGGTTATATTTATAGGTTGTTCCCAGCCATGGATTCACATGGCAACGAGCGCAGCCCATACCTCTTCCATCAGGGGAATATCCCCTAGCATAGATGTTCTATTTAAGGGTATTGAGTGGGAAAAATCGTCATAGCTGGCTAACGGGCGAAAAGGAGCATCTTTGAGCAGTGCTTTTTCTTAATCGCAGGGCGCGGCCGGGGAATGGCCTCGCTTGAACACTTTTTTAGCGAAGGCAAGACCCCTCCGCAACTCGGAGGCGGAAAGTTGTGATGAGTTGTTTACATAGTATAGTTAGTGCGAAGGGGAAAAGCCTCATCTCTTCATCGCCGCCTTGAGGAGCATAGGCACCTCGGCCGGGATCTTGGCCACATCCACCCCCGCGTCCAGCAGGGCGCTGACCTTGCTGCCGGCGGTGCCCTTGTTCTTGGATATGATCGCGCCAGCATGCCCCATCTTCTTGCCCGGAGGCGCAGTCCTCCCGGTGATGTATGCGACCACCGGCTTGCTGACCTTGGCGGCGATGAACTCGGCTGCGTCCTCCTCCGCGGTTCCGCCGATCTCCCCGACGAGCACTATGCTCTCCGTCTCCAGGTCCTCCTCGAACAAGGCGAGAGCTTCCACGAAATCGGTTCCGACGATGGGGTCCCCCCCGATACCCACGCAGGTGGACTGCCCAATCCCGGACTCGCTGAGCTCGTTCACTATCTCGTAGGTCAATGTCCCAGAGCGGGAGACGACCGCGGTGCCGCCCTTCCTGAAGATCATGTTGGGCATGATCCCGAGCTTGCCCCTCCCCGGAGAGGCCAGCCCCGGGCAGTTCGGCCCCAGGACCCTCGCGCCCTTAAGCTTCGCGTATTGGAGGATGAGGACCGAGTCATGGAGGGGCACGTGCTCGGTTATAATCACCACCGTGCGGATGCCGGCGTCAAGGGCCTCGACGACCGCGCTCTTCGTGCTCCTTGCCGGCACGAAGACTACCGACGCGTTCGCCCCGGTCTCCCTGACCGCTTGGGAAACGGTGTCGTAGACTCGGACGCCGCTCACCTTGGTCCCGCCCCTTCCGGGCACCGAGCCTGCGACGACCTTAGTGCCGAACTCGAGCATTGCCCCGGTATGGAAGGCGCCCTGATGCCCGGTGATCCCTTGGACCAGGACCTTGGTCGAGTCATCTATCACCACCGGCAGCTCATCCCCTCCTTGATCTTGCAGCCTCGGCGCAGGCCTCGTCCAGCTTGTGCATCGCCCGGATCCCGTTCTCCTGTAGCATCTTCCTTGCCTTGGCCTCGTTGACCCCTCTGACCCTGATCACCAGGTCGAAATCAAGTTGGAGCTCTCTCTTAGCCTGAATTATTCCCTCGGCGACGGTATCGCATTTCGTTATACCACCGAAGATGTTGACGAGGGCTACCCGTGGCTTTGTCTTAGCAACCAGTGCCAGGGCGTCCTGGACCACCTTCTTGTCGTCCGTCCCGCCCAGGTCCAGGAAGACGCCCCCCTTGGCGCCATGGAGGGCCAGCACATCCAGGGTGGCCATGGTCAGGCCGGCTCCGTTTGCTATGACCCCGACATCGCCATCGAGCTGCACCAGGCTCAACCCCTTCGATCGGGCCTCTGCCTCCAACGACGTTCCGCCCTCGGCCACCGATATCTCCGGATGCCTGAAGGCCGCATCGTCGTCGAGGACCACCTTTGCGTCGATGGCCAGCATCCTCCCGTCGTGGGTCCTGACCAGGGGGTTGATCTCCAAGAGCTCGCAGTCCATCTGCCAGAACATCTCCCATGCCTTCTTCAGGATCTCGGCCAGCTGGGCCTCTGGTCCCGCATCCAGGACTATCTCCAATGCCGCCTCGCGCGCAATGTAGTCTGGCATGCCGATGAACGGGTTCAGCGACCAGCTCATGATCATGGAAGGGTCCGCGCTCTCCACGTCCATCCCGCCTTCCTTTATCATCATGATTCGAGGAAGCCTGGTGCCCCGGTCCAAGAAGATCGAGAGGTAAATCTCTCGGTCCACGCTGACCCTTTCCTCGATGAGCACTTCGCTTACCTTCTGGCCTCCAATCTCCATCCCTATCATGTCGGAGACCGCCCTGCGCAGCTGGTCATCAGTCGAGGCGAAGCGGATGCCCCCAGCCTTACCGCGCCCTCCGGCCTGCACCTGGGCCTTGACCACGACCGGGGAGGCCACCTCTCTCAGGTCCTCCACCCTGGCGGCGAGATAACCTTCGGTGGTCGGGACCCCAAAGCGCCTGAACAGCTCCTTCCCTTCATGCTCTTTTAGCTTCAATATCTCGCAATCACATCCACTTGCCATGTATTATTTCGTTTCTCGCTTCCGGCCTCGGTATGTCAAAGGAGACAAAGGATCTAGTAATTTGGACAATAGGGATAACAATATCCTATTTAGGAAGTAGTTTTAAATACCGAGAAATCGTACAATACATTGCAGCGGCGAGCTGCAAGGTAGATGGTGGGAATCGAGGTGGGCCAGGAGGGTCCCGGGGAAGACCTTGCTCATTCCTTGGAGCCTTAGGCTCACCTCCAAACCTTTTTTTGGGACCCGGTCGATAGAATCAACCATGTTGGTTCAGGAAAAAACCTCATTTCTTGGACGCAAGTGTTAATCCCCACGATTTATTGGATAGAAAGGACAATATTTTCCTTTTAAGGTGAAGGTTATTAATATCGTTAACCGATTCTCAAGCTCGGTGAAGACGACATGACGGAACCAGGGAGCGAGAAGTTGGAGTCCTCGCACGATGAAGGCGTGAAGGGCATACTCGAGTATCTCAACGCCTTCAGGAAGCACAAGGGGACGTTCGCCTATCCTCGCTTCGAGACCCTGGACCTTTCCGACCACCATAGAATAATGATATTGTCGCCGCATCCAGATGATGACGTGATCGGATGCGGTGGGGTGATCAGGAAGGCGGTTCAAAATGGCGCCGAGATCAAGGTTGTCTATCTGACCGATGGGCGCTTCGGGAACAACAGCTACTCAGAAGAAGAGCTCGTAAAGGTAAGAAAGGGAGAGGCCCTGGACGGGCTCCGGGTGCTCGGATGCGGCGACGCCGTCTTCTTCGACAATCCGGACATGGGGCTCCAGGCGGATGAGAAGAACATTGACAGGCTCCACGCCCTTCTCGAGGAGTATCGCCCGACCGCGCTGTTCATCCCTTCCTTCCATGAGATGCCCCCAGACCATCAGATCACGGCCCACCTCGCAGCCCACGCCTTGAGGCGGTTCGAAGGGGACATCCAATGCTATGGCTACGAGGTCTGGGTGCCTTTGATCCCTACTATCCTGGTTGACATAACGGATGTGATCGAGACCAAGGTCGAGGCCATCCGTCAGCATCGGTCCCAGGTGGCGATCAGCGACTACTCCGTGAAGATCAAGGGATTGAACTCCTATCGCTCCATGTATGCCCGGAAAGGGGTCGAGTACTGCGAGGCGTTCACCCATCACAACCGAGCCGAATACCTTGAGCTGGCCAATACGCTGGGTGTTTTCCCTGAGGGGGAAGGGAGCATGGCCAAATCGCTATGACGAATTAACGGTCTCGCTGAGCCGGGAGTAAACTCTTTGGTGCACGAGCCTCAGGGGAAAGGGTCATATACGCCCTCAAACTTCGCTATTTTAAATGACCATTCTGTTCCTGCCTGGCAAAGGGTATGATTGCAACATGTACCTTGTCGAGGGCAGCGACCCCATCCTTGTGGATACTGGCACAGGTCAGCATTTCCACTCGATCCTGAAATCCATCGCCAACTTGGTCCCGATCGAGAAGCTGCGGACCATAGTCCTGACGCATCGGCACTACGACCATGTAGGAGGTGCCAGCGCCCTCATGAAAAAGCTTGGCGCCAAGGTCTTCATCCACGAGCTGGACGCCGAGGTGGTGGGGAACGGGGACAGCTGGGGGACGATGTCGTCCATGTTCAACCAGAGCGTCGATGCGATCGATGCGGCTCCCATTAAAGCGGGACATGTCTTCCACACTGGCGATCATAGTTTGAAGGTCCTGCACACGCCAGGGCACTCGATCGGGAGCATATGCCTATACGATGAAACCACCAAAGACCTGATATCAGGCGACACGGTGTTTCTAGGCGGGGTCGGGCGTTGGGACCTACCCAGCGGGGACTTCGAGGCGTTGGTGAGATCGGTGCGCCTGTTGAACGACCTGGAAGTCAAGAGCATCTTCCCCGGTCATGGACCGTGTTGCCTGGGGAACGGGAACGAGCAGATCGCGGAAGCATTGAGCTACCTAGGAGAGAGCTAGATGGAGATAATCAAGTGCAAGGGAAAAGGCTGCAAGGATTGCGACCTCTCGGAGCAGAACGTGGAGACAGTGTTGGGCGCCCTGAGGAAAAGCGAGCTGGTGGTGTATCCCACCGAGACGCTTTACGGCCTGGGGGCAAACGCCTTGGACGAGGGGGCGGTCAAGCGCGTGTTCATAGCCAAGAAGCGGCCGTTCGACATGCCCATCTCCATAGCGGTCAGCGACCTGCAGATGATGGAGACCGTGGCCGTGCTCGATCCCATCTCACGAAAATTGGTGCAGAGGTTCATGCCTGGCCCCATCACCCTGGTGCTGAAGAAGAAGCCCAGGGTGCCGGACCTGGTCACCGCGGCCACGGACGAGGTCGGAATCCGCATGCCGGATCATCCGTTGGCCCTCAAGGTCATCCACAAGTTCGGGCCGATCACCTCCACCAGCGCCAACCTGCACTCCCGCCCGGATCCAGTGAACCTCAAGAACGCGGTCAAGGAGATGGGGGAATCGGTCGCGGTCTACCTCGACTGCGGCTCGACCAAGCTTGGAAAACATTCCACCATCGTCGCGGTCCATGACAGCGAGATCGAGATCATCCGCCAGGGAGTGATCCCGGCCAAGGAGATCGAGGCTGTGCTGCATGGATGAGCATGAGATCGACTGCCTGCGCAAAGCCGGTGCCATTTCCAAGGACGCGAGGGAACTGGGCGCATCCCTAGTCAAGGAAGGGGGCAGGTTGGTCGATGTGGCCGAGGAGGTCGAGTCCCTCATCATCCGTAGGGGGGCCCGACCAGCGTTCCCTGTGAACATAGGCATCAATGACGTGGCGGCGCACTACACCCCTTCGACCGGCGACAAGGCGGTCTTCTCAGCGGGCGACGTGGTGAAGGTCGATGTGGGCGCCCATGTCGATGGGTATGTTGGGGACACCGCGATCACAGTCGAGGTGGGCACCAAGAACTGGAGGCCTTTGCTGGAAGCCTCCGAGAAAGCCCTGAGGATGGCATTAGACATGGTTGGAGACGGGGTCGCGGTCAGCTCGCTCGGGGCGGCCATTGAAAGGGCCATCAGGGATGTCGGCCTTAAGCCGGTGACCAACTTGACAGGTCATGGGATGAGGAGGTATAGCTTGCACGCGGGCTTGACCATCCCGAACATCAACGATGGGAGCACCGCCAAGATCAAGAAGGACATGGTCGTGGCCATAGAGCCTTTCGCCACCAACGGCGCCGGTCAGGTCTACAATGAGAAGCCTGGAAACATCTTCAGGGTGGTCAAGGAGCGCCCGATGAGGGACAAGAAGGCCGAGGAGTTCTTCAAGACCATCGCCTCCAATTTCGGCTCCTTGCCATTTTGCGAGAGATGGTGCACTTCGTTGAATCCCGAGGCCCCGGTTCTGCTGCGGACCCTGGTCCGGCATGGCCTGATCTCGAGCTATTCTATCCTCAGGGAGGTCAAGGGAGGGATGGTCAGTCAGGCGGAGCACACGGTCGTGATAGATGGGGAGCGGCGGGAGATCACCACGCTTTGATCACCGAGATCGATGCTACCGCTCCTTAAAACAAGTTTTATTAATGCCTTGGCGTTACGAGTCCCTGGATTTGCGAGGGTTGCCAAGCCAGGTCAAAGGCGACAGACTCAAGATCTGTTCCTGCAGAGGTCCGCCGGTTCAAATCCGGCCCCTCGCACCATTCTCGAGGGGATATATACAATTCTCTCAAATGTCCTCTATTTATAGTTAACTGTCCACATCCAGTAGGGAGTAAATATTATAATAAGATTATCCATATTTTATTGGGTGATTGTTGAGGTCGGGATCGTTTCGTCCGTGGTCGTTATAGATGCAGTGAGGTTCGGGCTGAGAGAGATGAACTGAATTCACTACCATTTCTCTTCCTGCATCAATCAGCTTTCTCAATGCTCTTTCGATCGTAGTCGCTGGACCCGATGCTCAGGGAGATGAAGATACCATCACAAGAATAACAGCGATGGGCGGGCAAATATTCGTTAGTCATTGTCGCCTGGACTATGATCTTTCCCCCCAAGACTCCAAGTACCTTATGCTGCTTCTCGCTCTGGCCATACCACCTCAACGCGGAACCAACCACTGCCATTGCATAGCCTGGCTCCATTTCAGATTTGCACTTCGGGCATTTCATTCAGCTCGCCCCTGGATGCTGAGCTAGGTATTGGTCGATCTTCTCTGCCTGAAGAGTAGCAAAATACACTAAGGTACCTGACCACCAAGTTTGAGAAAACGGTAGAAAATCAGTATGCATAATGCATGCCACATTCTGAACATAGAACTCAATTATGTAATATGGGTTGATTAAAGGGGAAAAAAGGATTCCACCGTCACCCACGCTTATGTTTGTGTAATTATAGGACGAGCCACTGTTGACTATCTCTGAGACACCTTGATTGAATATTGATTTACAGAGAGAGGTGGAATTGTATACGGCTATCCGTATTTCTATTGGCGGCATCAGACTTTGGTTCGCACCCCATGATGCCCAATAGAACCCTATTGATTCCGAGGTCGCATTTGGATCGTTGATTTCAGAATGGATATCCCCATACCAATCTGGGCCTATCTCATTCGGACTCAGGATAACCGCCACAGCTGTGGTCGGCTCAGGTTCCTGATTCAATAGAATATATGCGAAGCCTGCCAACAGGACGAGGGCAACGACCGCAATCGCGAATATCATTAGCCGCTTGTTTTCCATCCAACTTCCCTTATCGCATTCGGGCCTGGGATATTAAGAATTGGCAGGGATGCCGTGAGGTTCGGGCAAATCAGAAATAACATTTAAGCGTTCATCAATTATAAACAACTGGGGAAGAAGGTTTGGCAAGTAAACTGGCGGTGCTCATCGTTCTCGTCCTGGTCGTTCTGGCC
>JAJRAN010000036.1 GCA_028682915.1 Methanomassiliicoccales archaeon
CGGGCCTCTTCGCCTTCTGGGGGCGCTCCTCTTCCTCCTCTTCCTCTTCCTCCTCGTCTTCCATCCCCGACTTCTTAGATTTGGAATCCTTGGAGACCTTCTTGGTGAGGATGCGCTCGTAAATGACCTTCATGTACATGGCGTCGTGCTCTAGCAACGGAGAGGATGAGATGATCGTGATATTGGGGTTCGCGTCCACCATGTACTCGGCCAAGGGCTCGAAGCGCAGATCCCCCTTCTTTATCGGGGTGACCCTCTTCTCGTTCCCAGCCTCGTGCTCCACGCCGGAAAAGTGCGTATAAAAGAGCCCGCCAACGTACTTCTTGGTCTTATCGAACAGCTCGGCGAAATCGCTCGGCTCCCTTAGGATGCCGTTCTCCCGAGCGTGATAATGGGCGAAATTTATCACTGGTACCGGGCCATCGATGTCATCGCAGAGGTCCAGTATCTCCGCCAAGGATCCCCATACCTCCAGCCTTCCGGAGAACTCCAAGCCGAGCTTGGGCTTTATCTTGTTGTCCTTCCACCAATGGGCGATCTCATCGAGGTTGTGCTTGATGCTCTGGGTCGCGACCTTCTTCGAGGTCTTGCCATAAAGTCCGATGTGGGTGACGACCAGAGCCCCGTTCATCTGATTGGTCATCATGCCAGCCCATCGGATGGAATCCATGGACTTCTTGGTCAGCTCGTTGTTGCTCACCAAGTCCATGTAATATGGGGTATGCATGCTGAGCTCGACGTCCAGCTCCCTGCCCATCTTGCCCAGCTCCTGCAACTCCTGATAGTTCTGGACCAGGCCAGAAGCCAAGGTGATGAGGGAGTCCTCTTCCTTGATCGCCTCGGAGAGGTTGGTCACCACCACTTCCTTCTTGCCCTTGCGGCGGACCATGCCCACGACCATATCGCCCTCGATCTGAAGGGGGGTGCGGCCGACCTCTTCCTCGTCGGGGAATCGTTCGACGACGTTTACCCGTACCATCTGCACTTCCATGGCGTTGAGCCCGAGGTTGTGAACGTCCTCGATGCCGTCCTTCAGAGTGCGACCTTTACAAGAAAGAGGGATGCCAGCTGGCCCGAAGCGAATCATCAAGTCACCTGAGCGGTAATCCCTAGTAATCCGGTACTTGTATATATAATGCCTTACCGCTATGCCTGGCTAACGATTCTCATATATCAGTTTCGCCTCACCACGGCCAGCTGCTTTGCTAGTATATAAATCCCGGATGGTCCAGGATGGCTGTCTTTCTAGGAAACCTTTATTAAAGAGGTCTCTATTAGACCGCCTTACCCAATGTCGGGAGAGTCAGAACCATGAAGACCGGGAACAAGACGGACCCGAACCTGGTCGCCCTGATCGATACGCTCAAGGCGGCCTCAAGGGAGAAGGGTGCCGGCGTCTGGCGAGACATTGCTCAGAGATTCGAGAGGTCCAGCAAGAACTGGGCTGAAGTGAATCTGAGCAGGCTCGAGCGTTACGCTAACGAAGGCGACATCATAGTGGTGCCAGGGAAGGTGCTGGGGGCCGGGAGCATCAACAAGAAGCTCACCGTAGCCGCCTACAAGTTCTCCGACTCCGCAGCCAAGAAGATCGAGGAAGCGGGCGGCAGGAAGCTGACCATTCCGGAGCTGATACGGGAGAGCCCGAGCGGCCGTGACGTAAGGATCATGGGGTGAACTTCATGACCACAGTCATCGATGCCGATGGGAACGTGCTGGGCCGGCTGTGCACCAGCGTCGCCAAGAAGATACTTAATGGTGAGGAGGTCGTGGTGGTGAACGCGGAGAAGGCGATCGTCACTGGAAACAAGGAGGACATCCTCGCCCAATACAAGCAGAAGAAGGACCGCGGCAAGGTCATCCATGGGCCTTTCTACCCCCGAAGGGCGGACCTGATCCTTAAGAGGACGGTCCGAGGCATGCTGCCCTGGGACAAGCCGAAGGGGCGCGACGCCTACCGCCTGTTGAAGGTGTACGTGGGCGTGCCCAAGGAGTTCGATGCCGCGGAGAAGGTCAAGTTGATGGGTGCCACGAACCTTAGCCGTGACCGCTACGTCACGCTGAGTGAGGTCTCTGAGCACCTCGGTTCGAAGGTGAGGTGAGGCTGATGGCAGAGGTTGCAAACACCAGCGGAAAGAGGAAGACGGCCGTGGCCAGGGCGTCCGTGAAAGAGGGAACGGGCAAGGTCCGCATCAACTCCAAGCCCGTGGAGATCTGGACCCCTGAGCTGGCCAAGCTCAAGATAATGGAGCCACTCATGCTCGCACCCGAACGTGCGGCCAAGGTGGACATCGACGTCTCCGTCCAAGGGGGCGGCGTGATCGGACAGGCCGAAGCGGCCAGGACGGCCATCGCCAAGGGATTGGTCGAGTATTTCCAGGATGAGGAACTGGAGCGGACCTTCAAGTCCCAGGACAGGACGCTCATGGTCTCCGACGCCCGCAGGAAGCTCCCCAAGAAGCCTCTCGGCCGTGGTGCCAGAAAGAAGCGGCAGAAGTCGTACAGGTGAGAATATGATCATACCGGTTCGATGCTTCACGTGCGGGAAAGTGATTGGCTCCTCATACCAGACCTTCGTCAAGAGGGTGCAGATGGGCGAGGACCCACAGCAGGTGCTGGACGATCTCGGCCTCACGAGGTACTGCTGCCGGCGTATGATCGTCTCGCACTCCGACCTGGTGGACGAGATCATCCCCCTGGGTTGAAACCTCTTACAACCCCAATCTTTTAACAACTGGGTCTGTGGGGTAGCTTGGTATCCTTCCAGCTTGGGGTGCTGGTGACTCCGGTTCAAATCCGGACAGACCCACCATATCATTTTTTTGAACGGCTGAATCTTGTTTGATGGTAGAGCCTGATTTTAAAAAAGTTGGGGTACAACATCTTCGATGGATCTATGCCCTCTTTCTCTTACCAATGATAGTTTTTATATCCGAACGGTCAAGTACTATTTTGGGGAAGCAGGAATGAGCAATAAGGTGAAGGTCAGTCCTCAGCCAATTGATGAAGTAGGTTCTAAGGTACCCATATCAAGACGCTCTGATAGAGTAAGAATCAATCTACCTGACGAAATGGTTGCTGGGTCGCATATAAAGATAGCTCTTTATAATTCGGGCAACAGCAGGATCTCTCCCAGCGATTTCACTCTTAAATTCGTCGGAGATGCAGGTGGCTGTGAGATATCCAAGGCTTTAGAAACGACAAAAAAAGGCAAGGAGCTCATCATCCTACTCATCGCCGGTTCTGTACCTGGAGAGAGAATACTCCAAGTAACCTTGAAGCGAGCCCCTAGTAGACCTTTTAAATTCACATTCAAGGTGATCCGCCACAGGTCCAACTCACCTGAGGGGGCGGGTTTCAACGTTCAAGGTTTGGATCCGGCCCACCGGCCAAAGATCCCCTCATTCGCAGGCATTAGCCCCCAGTCTGAAGGCTACCCAGGAGGAGGGGGAGCTCAGAATGTACTGAATTTTGGTATAATCAGGATCGGTTGGGATTATGGGGGCTACTCCCATCCTTTCGAATCCGACAAGGACTGGACTGCTCTGTTCGGAGGAGTAGGAGGGACGGGAAGTGGGGGTAGGAACGTCAAAACCTACTACGAAGAGATGCAGAACTCCTTCACCATACAATGCCAAGAGATCGGAACGTACCAAATGGAAGTGAACTGGAACGATTGCTTCTGGCTCGGGGCAAGTTATCACTGGTTCCCGAACGAAAATCTCCTGGATCACATCTTCGATATGGCCAAAGGCGACATCGAGACATTGGGAGAAGAGTTCGTCAAGAGTCTGCACGGCCTCTTCATCGTGGTCATGCCTAGCCCGCACAATCAGGCGGTTTGGCCATGCTGCTTCGGGCCAAGGAACGTAAAAGTCGCTTATTCTGAAGGTTCCCCAGAGATTTCGAAATATATCTATGGCATCTTCGTTTCAGAGGATATCGACGAGCCTGGAACCGCGACCTACGTACCTGATTATGACCTGGTCGAGAGAGCCGCACATGAAATCGGCCATACGTTGGGCATGCAGGACCTTCGGATGACCACGTCCCCAGGGGGCGGATCAGCGCCTTTGAACCCGATCAACGATTGGGACCTTATGTGCGATGAGAAGTTGCTCCCCCAGATTGCCTTGGCGAATCGAGTCCATCATTCTTTAATTCCTGACACCCGGCTCTACGGGCACTCTATCTACCATCCCAATCAGGGCGTTGTCCAATCATCTGGTCAGGGATCGAACCGTCCTGTCGCAAGCTACCGAGGTAAGCGCGGCCTAACATTCGTTCCAGAAGGAGATGTTCAAGCCTCGGAGGCTAGCCTAGAACCTCTGGAGACGGTAGCGAGCGTCGGCCCTAGCGGGTTAGAGATAGTCATCACGGAAGGATGGAGCCTTTTCTTCGAGTTTAGGAAAAGGCAGAGCGGCCAAATCAGTGACCAACATCTTGATAGAATCGCTCATGTCCAATCCAGCGCAGAGCAGGCCCTCATAGGCATGCAGAGCAAGCTTTGGGGCAAATTTGCACCATACAGGCAGGTCGAAATGTTACCGCATTTCCATGATGGTCTGCCTTTCTTCACGTCAATTAATCTCAACGAATCGTTTGAGGACATCGTGGTCAAGACCCTTGAGACCAGTCCAGTTGGAGATATTCAATCGGAGAGGAAGTTGGGATTGAGCGTTAAGTTCGTGGGCATCGAGAATGGTTGCGCAAAAGTCGCCATACGAACCGTCCAACCACCAGAAAAGAAGGTCGATCCCTGCATCCATCCATGGAAGGGCTACGATGAATGGATTAGCCCGGACATCAGGGTAGAGAACGATCCTGGCACTGACAACATAGTCCCAGGCCTCATGAACACCATCAAGCTGACGGTCTGGAACGCTGGCAATGACATATTGAGTGGCATAAGCGTCGACCTTTTCGCGATGGACATGGCGCTGGGCCACCCATGGGACATCTGGGACACCACGCCCATAGGCACCGTGAGAATGGGAGCGGGGGATCCACCGATAGCTCCGGGCGGGTCCCAGGAATTCTCGTTCGACTATCTCGCCCCAGAAAAGAATGAAGTCTCCGATGATGAGGAACGGAGCGATATCAAGTGCGGGACCATCATCGCCGCAAAGATCAGGGAGCTGAGCGGCGAGATCACTCGGGAAAATAATTTCGCACAATCACGTTTCATCTCCCTGACCGCGATTAAGGAGTCGCTTGAGGAGTACTCCCGCGAGGTCACTGGGTTCGAGGTCACCAATCCTTACGATAGACCTGTGCAGATCTTCATCACCGCCAGACAGACAAGCCCGAACTACCGGATCCTGTTGGACAAGTCATGGCTCCGTCTTGGGCCTAATGAAACCAAGACCTTCGTAGCGCACTTCGAGTACAGACCTCAAGGAAGAGCGGTGAGCACCAGCGATGATGTGAATTGGGTCACAATCGAGTCCTTTGTCAGGGACCCTCTCGATGCCGATGGGCATCTTAAGCCTCTGTCTGGAATCAATGTCAAGGTCTCCAATGCAATTTCGACTTCCATGAGGTTGAGCATTAACCGGACGACGCTCAGAGCGGAGGTCAAGGACTACAAGGGTAAATTGTTGAAGTCAGGGAAATTGATATTTTTGGTGGGCAGAGGCAAACCGCTTGATTCGAAGAAAATGAGATTCGAGGTCAATGTCAAGGAGAGAATAGGTGAGAATATCGAGATCGAGCTTCCGAGAGGTTGGCAAAATATCAAGGCTTATTTCATTCCTCCTGCTGGATACGCAAGATGTGAATCCACCTTGGCTCACAAATAGATAAAGAACGTCGGAAGGGGTTTGGCAGGCGTTGGCGACTTATTGTTATGCCCTACCCTACGGAAGGAGCATGCCTCCACCAGGATATAGACCACCGCCACCTGGATAAAGGCCTCCACCACCTGGATAGAGCCCACCTCCTCCAGGATAGAGCCCGCCACCACCTGGATATAATCCGCCCCCGCCTTGATTCACTGTACCAGTACCTGGATATAGACCACCGCCACCAGAGGACGGTCCGCCTGCTTCAAGAGCCGTGGACAAAGCGGCGACTATGGAGTCCCAGACCATTCTGGCCTCCGATGGATCAATATCCACCCTGATGAAAAGTCTCGTGTACTTGTCCCAGGTGTTCAGATATAGCTCCTCGAGATTCCTAGGCCTGGTAAAGCTAGATGCGCGGAAGGCATTCGCAACGACGAATTTCTTGATCACCTCATCGTTCAGGGTCTTGAAACCTGACCAATCGGTCTGCAACGGATTCTTGTCTAAAACCCATTTCCCAACCAAGCGGAGTGAATTCAGGAGGAGCTGATCCTTGTAGCGCTCAATCCTCAGTTCCTTGACCGTTTCCTCCATTGCTCCGACACACTGCAGCACCGAGGTATGTACCTTGATGGCTTCCTTCATCTGCGCCTTGAGCTTGTCGAGGTCTTCGCAATTATCAATCTGGCTTTCGTCGAATAGGGATGCGCTCGATTGGCGCTCCGCTCCTACCCTATCGATAAGGTCCTGAATGCGATCCAGCTTTGGGAGGATTGCCAATTCGACAAGTTTGTTGATCGGATTGACCCCGAGAAGTTGGTTCGGGTCTGTGATCTTATAGCTGTCAAGCAACTCTCTGCCATTCATTGGCAAGAATGGTACTTCATCTAGCCCCATTATCTTCCCCTCCATTAGATTTCAACGAAGAGCAGCCCCCTTCGCCATTTGTACATGGGATTCCGGGTTTATATGTATCTTTTCCCAGCGGAGGGGGCACATTGGACCAGCGCATCCAACGGACCCAGCAATAACAGAAAAGGATATTAGCATCGCATCGCCTGATAAGGCAGGGGAAGGAGAAACTAGTATGCCCGCCCTGGCCATGTCCAATACAAGCGCCTCAATCCCATTTTCAGGGAGGGCAAGGGAGCTGGACATCCTCTCAGAGAACTTGCTATCTGCGGCCGCTGGTAAGGGATTGACCGTCCTGGTTTCAGGGGAGGCTGGAATCGGTAAGACTCGCCTTCTTGAGGAGCTAAGGCTCGTAGCCGAATCCATGGGATTCGTGACCGCGATGGGGCATTGTATTCCAGGGCCTCCCTGCCCTTATCTGCCCTTCCAAGAGGCTTTCAGGTCTCTCAGGTCTTCGTCGCAGAGATACGGGGTACAGAATTGGTTGGAGGGCGATGGGCAGACCAAGAGCGTGGCTGCTCGGTTTGAGCAAGACGACGTGACGGCTGACGATCTCTTTACCTTCCAATCTGGAAAATTCACAGCAGACCAAGCCTTCTTCCAAAGGGAGAATGTCTTCTTCTCTAACTTGGAGTTCCTTAAGGGAAGGGCCGAGAACACGCCGGTCCTACTAATCGTTGAGGACCTCCACTGGTCCGATTCCGCCACGGTCCAGCTACTGCACTTCATCGCCAGCAATATCAGCAAGAGCCGAATAATGGTGATCGGCACTTACAGGCCGGAGGACCTTGTGGCGAAGGGAGATGAGCCGATGCATCCCTTCTTGGCCGAACTCGCTGGCATGAGGAGAGAGGGCTTCATCAGGGAAATGAGATTGACTCCCTTGGATAACGAGGCGATCGAGAGGGCGCTCAGGGGATTGCTCGGAGGACCTTTGGACGATGAAGTGAAAACGAGGATGGCGGAGGAAGCTGAGGGGAATCCACTCTACGCTCTGGAGATGGCGAGACTCCTAGTCATGGAAGGGGCCTTGGAGCTGAATGACGGCGTCTGGAGATTCGGAGCGAAGGCGGTGACGTCCATCCCGCCCAACATCAAGGACGTGGTCCTTCGGCGGATTGAGAGGCTGAGCCATTCCGAGAGGCAATTGATCGAGTGCGCATCGGTCATCGGGGTCGACTTCGACCCCTTCGTGGTGATGGAGCTCCTGCCCAAAGCCGCAAATGAGACCATCTCCGCCTTCAACCGGATCCAGGAGAATCATGGGCTGCTGGTCGTTTCTGAGGATAAATTCCACTTCAGCCACGAGCTGATTCGACGGGTATGTTACGAGAGCATTTCGCCCCAAAGGAGGAAGGAGCTGCACAGGAGGACTGCATCCATCCTCGAGTCCACCTATTCCGAGGTCTGCTCCCTGCCGCAGCTATCTTATCATTTCTATGAATCTGGAAACAGGGAGAAATGCTTCCGCTACTCCGTTCTTGCCGGTAAGAGGTGCAATGCGAAATGCGCTGGCCATGAAGGAATCCTGTACTTCAAGAGAGCTCTGGAGGTCGCTTCAGCGGTCGACTCATCTAATCCAAGCTTGAGGGAGGCCAAGGAAGGACTCGGCGACGCATATTATGAGAAGGGCGATTACCAGGCCTCCTACAATGAGTTCGAGGAGCTCCTGAATGAGGAATCTACCGACGACGAGCGGGCGAGGCTGCTGAGGAAATGCAGCGATTGCTGGGCCCCTCAGAAACTCGGCAAGGGCGAGATCACCAGGCACATTGAATATCTGCAGAAGGCCCTAGCCTGCGTTAACGTGAGCAGGAAGGAAAGGGCCGAGATCCTTCGAAACGCTTCGGTGGAGGCCATTTGGAGGGGAGACTTCAAGGAGGCGAACGGGCTGAGCATGGAGGCCGTCGGGCTCCTTAAGGAGGAGGGGGAGATGGAGATTGCCTCTTGGGAGCTCTCGTGCCATGCCTTTGTCTACATCTGCGAGGGGAATCCCACACAGGCCTTGATCGAGCTTAACGAAGCGAGGGAGATATTATTGGACCGCCCATGGCCGAGGGGCGAGGTCGAGAATGAGTTCTTCCAAGGAATGGCTCACCTCACCCTCGGGAGGGAGGAGGACGCCATCGAGCACTTTTCCGAGGCACGGGATTTGGCTGAGAAGCTCGGTGACAGGTACATTGAGTCATGGATCCAATTCTATGTCTCCTTGATCTTCGAAATGAAGGGAGAATACGGTGTCGCTGAAACCCTGGCGGAGCACGCGAGGAACTCAGCCTTCCAGTCCAACAACCTCAATCTGGCGGCGATGATCGATTCTCTGCTCGTCCATATCTATGGAACCACCCACCAAGCCGAGGCCGCTGAAGATCGGTATTCTGAGATCCTTAGAATCGTCAGACCCGACCTCCGAGTGAAATCGCCGGTGTGGGGCCTTATCGAGATGGCGAAGGCAGAGATGCTCAACCTCTGGGATGATGAGGGCTGCTTGGCCGCCTACGCGAACGGGATCAAGCTCCTGACCGGGGTCCAGATGGGTTCCTTCTACAGGGGGGTGGCTAGAACGTGGTTCGCGGAAGGGAGATCGAGGCACGACCCAGAGATGGCACGGTCAGAATTGCTATTGGCGAAGGAGGATTTCGTCAGCTTGTCCAACCATCGATACGCGGCGAAAGTTGACAAGATGCTGGCGTTGATCCATCTTGCGGAATGAACGAATCGACAGCGGTATACTCGATCAATCAGGGGTCTGTCCAATCACGGTAGGGTTTTCTTGATGGGCGCACCATTCGGTGAAGGACCCTTCGAATAGCCTGACATTTGGATAGCCCAATGCCCATTTCAAGACGCAGAGCTGGGCCGCGGCTTTCCTTCCACTCCCGCAATGGCATATTACCTCTTTCTCCCTAGTCACGTTCAACCTTTCCAGGATTCCCATCATATGGCTGGCATCCCTGAGTTTGCATAGGTTGCCGGCCTCGAACGCCTCAGACCACGGTATGTTCAATGCCCCGGGGATGTGCCCCCGCTTAGGCCAGTAAGAGCTGCCAGCGTACTGGTCAGCAGGCCTTGAATCAAGATGTGCCACATGGGGACGCCCCTTGATGAGGCGGAATTCTTCGTAATCGACCGAAAGGCCGGTTCTGGTTCTCGCCACGAACCTGGATCTCTCGATTGCTGGGTACCTGGTCTCGATCTCCCTATCTTCTTGCAGCCAATCATCAAAGCCTCCATCAAGGACATACACCTCGCCGTGCCCATAGCGTACCAGCGAGTAGGCGAGCATCGGCGGGGGGACTCCGTCCCCCAATGGAATGCCAGGCACCGCCCTCCCATAAACAACAATCGGTCTCTCTATGTCGACACCTACGGTTGAAAGAACAGAGCTCGCCAGTGGGTCGTCCAGCCAAACATGGGGCAAGCCTCCCCGGCTGAGCCTAAGGCTCTCTTCGTTCAGATAGACGGCTCCCGGGATGTGACCGCGAATATAGTCATGCACGCTCGGTTGGCAATCGATGACTGTGAACGCGCCAAGTCGCCCTTGGAGCCAATCGGTGCTGACCCATTTGAAAACGGGGCCATTGGACATGGAGCGTACCCGTTGGTGCTAGATTCTAGCCATAATGTAATGCTTTCTCTAATCGAATTCAGGCGATTGAAGAAATCAGAATATTAAATATCGAGGCCACATAGCATCTGATCATCCGCGGGTAGATCACATGGTGAGGCGCAAGATAATCAGGGTCGATGAAGCGAAATGCACCGGTTGTGGAGAATGTGCTATCACCTGCGCCGAGGGCGCGATCGAAATCATCGACGGCAAGGCCAAGGTAATCAACGAGGTCTACTGCGATGGCCTAGGGGCTTGTATTGGCGAGTGTCCAGAAGGTGCTCTCACCATCGAGGAGAGGGAAGCACCGGAGTTCGACGAGCACAAGGTCAAGGAGCATCTTTCGAAAAAGGCGGAAAAGGAGCCACATATGATGGCCTGCCCTGGCTCCGGCCCGAGGCGCATCCTCGCTCCCAAAGCTGTGAAGGAAGGGGAGAAGCCCACACCCCAGCTCTCCAATTGGCCGGTGCAGCTGCGGCTCGCCCATGCCCAAGCTCCTTACTTCAAGAGGGCCAGGCTCCTCATCGCTGCCGACTGCTCCGCCTTCGCATATGCGGCCATGCACTCCGATTTCATCAAGGGAAGGGTGACGGTCATCGCCTGCCCCAAGCTCGATGACAACCAGGAGCAGATCGCCAAGCTGACCGATATCTTCTCCATGAACGACATCCAGGACATCAAGTTAGTTAGGATGGAGGTGCCCTGCTGTGGCGGCCTGAAACTGGTGGTGAAGAAGGCCATGGAGCGGGCGAAGAAGAGGATACCATTAGAAGAGGTGGTGGTCGCTGCTGACGGCTCCATCATCGAGGGCTCCGTCGCCTGAAAATCACTTGCTCGTGGACCTAGACCTTCCTCCCTTCCTGGAAGACCGCGACCGGGCCGATGAGGGAGATGCTGCAGCGCGAGACCACCACCGCCCCTCCCTCGGGGATGGCGAAGATGTTACGCGAAGTCGATAAGCTCTCCAGCTGGGCGTCCATGTACGGGTCGTAATGCACTGCCACTCCCAGGTCCACCAGGCCCAGGCCGGAGGATATGGAGAAGGTGTCGCTATCTCCGGACAATAGGACGTACTCGGCGCAGAGGGCCACCGCCCCCGCGCTGTTGCCCACTATGACCTTTTCATAATTGGCCAGGAGGTGGGAGGCGCCGGTGTTGCGCATCCGCTCGATCAAGACCTTCGGGTCCCCTCCAGGCAAATAGATCAAGTCGGACTGCTCCACCAGCTTCACCATGTCCGGGTAGGGGAGGGAGGGCTCCACGAACCTGACCCCCCTCGCGCCCAGCTCCTTGAAGTAATCGACCATCAGACGGCGATACGCGTCCTCCCTGACCTTCTCCCTCGAGGTCCAGGGGAAGACCACCACCAGGGGGGACCCGCCCGCATCGCTGAAGGCGTGGCCGTTGACCTCCTTCGAGCCCCTGTCCTTTATGTCCTCCCCGCCGAGCAGATACAGCCTTAGCATGGTCCTTCGGAGATTGGCAGTCCTTGATGAAAAGGGTTCTCACGGATCAGAATTTCGTCTCGTTTTCCTTGGACCGCTCTGTCTCGGCCTGCTTTTCCGCCCATTGATAGTAATCGGAGCGGCGTCTCTTCCTCAGATTGTAGTCATCCTCCTCGACCTCGGAGGTGAAGATGATGGTGTATCTCTGCGCCACCCCCTCGTACTCGACGACGGGGAACTTCAGGCTCTTGTCCACGCGGCCCACGTAGGCGCGCATGAACTCCAGGTCCTCGTGCCCGTACTTCGGGGGCAGGGTGACCACGAAGGTGTTGACCTCGCGGACGGCGTCGAAGACGTAGCGTACGTCCGCTTCCAGGATCGTCTTGATGAAGCGGTCCTTGTCCTTCCTCCGCTTCGAGAGCTGGACCATGCGCTCGACCCAGACGTTTCCCATCTTGGGGATGACCGTCTCCTCGCCCAGGACTTTCCACATGAGGGGGGAATCGGGGGCCGGTTAGAAAAACTTTCTACAGGCAACTTCAACGGGCCTCGGCTGCAGGCTCCCTTACTAAGAGGGCTCCGACCAGCCTATCGAATTCGAAGCCGTCCTTGAGCAGGAGGTCGCGGATGGCGCGAACATCGATGCGGGTGCAAGGGACGCCTTTGAAGGCGCCAATATCCCCCGCCCCTCCCACCAGGATGGCGCCGACGACGCGGCCGTCCCTTATCGCCAGTTTACGGTACCCGTTCTGGCCGGTATCCATCTCCACCTTCCCCTCCGAAGCGCTAGCGTCCTTCGGCTCCCTGGACTCGCCGACGGTGACCACGGGCATCCCAAGGAAGTCCACCGCGCATATCTGCACGCCACCAGGGTATGCTGAGTCGCCCCCCGCCATGTTCATGCCCGCCACCCGGCCTTGCTCAGAGGCGACCGGCCATATGGTCAGGGTCGTGCCCTGGCCGGTGATGAAATCCTTGGCCTCGGCCACGTCCCCGGCGGCGTAGATATCGGGGGAGCTGGTGCGCAGATGGTCGTCAACGACCACGCCGCGCCTTACTGACAGACCCGCCCCAACGGCCAGATCGGTGTTCATTTCGACGCCCTTGGCCGAGACCACCAAATCACATTCGAGGATCCGTCCGTCCGATAACCTGGCACCGATCGCTCTATCAGTCCCAAGGATCTCGTCCACATCCGTGCTGAGTACGACGTCGATGCCGCTCTTGCGGAGATGACCTGCCACCAGGTCGGCCGCTCTCTGATCGACGTTTTGGGAGAGGACCCGGGGGGAGGCTGACACCAGATGGGTTAGGATCCCCCGTTGGTGTAGAGCTATGGCCACCCCGATCCCCACCAGCCCGCCTCCCATGACCACGGCCGACCTGGCCCTGGCCGCCTCTTCGGATATCGACTGCGCATCCTCGATGGTCCTGAGCAAGTGAACCCCTGGTAGGTGATTCCCTTTCAGCGAGCGAAGGAGGGCTGAGGAGCCGGTCGCCAAGAGCAACCTCCCGTATCCCAATCGCGAGCCGTCGTCCAGTTGCACCTTCCTTTCTGAGGGGTCAAGGCTTGTCGCCCTTCGCCCAAGGAAAAGGCTCACCCCGTTCCGCTCATAGAAAGATGATGGCCGGTAGGTCAGGCTTTTCTCGGAGACCCTGCCAGATATGTATCCTGGCAAGAGGCATCGCGAGTAGGGCATCGCCCTCTCGTCCCCGACGATGGCGATCGTTCCCTTCGGATCGACCTTGCGCACGCCCTCGACCCCTCCCACGCCAGCAGGTCCGTTGCCGATGATCAAATAATCAAAGCCGAGCAAATCCTTTCCCTCATGTCCTACAGACCACCCAGTCCGAAGTAAATTACGTTTTCTATGTCCATTGGGGTCCTTCCCAAGGATGCGGCGAGCCTCCCGGCCTGACATCAGGCCATGGTTTGGGGCCGTGACAATGTTTATCAATCCTAGGCACCTTATCCGCCCCGATGCCCGAAATCGACCTGTTCGAGCACCGCCGCCAATCATACGCGCTTAGATTGCATGAATGGAGGGAGAGCGCCAGCCTGACTGAGAAGTTGGCGCTCAGCCTGTTCTTCGCCATTCTGGCCGGGGCTTCGGCCCAGATGCGGCTGTTCCTACCCTTCACCCCCGTCCCCCTGACCGGACAGGTCCTGGTTGTGCTCCTGGCCGGATTCGTGCTCGGGCGCTTCGGCGTCGTTAGCATGGGGATGTACCTCGTTCTCGGCTCTGCCTTCGGCTGGTTCAGCGGCGCCTTAGGCATGGCCGCGCTCTCCGGCATAACCGCAGGCTATCTTTTCGGATTCGTGCTGGCCGCCGCAGTCGTGGGTGAGCTGGCTCAGAGAAGGAAGGATTGGAGCTATAGCCAGATAGCAGCGGTCATGTGCGTGGCCGTGGGCACGATATACCTGCTCGGCTCGGCTTGGCTCAGCCTTGCGTTGGGCATAGACCCGCTGCAAGCCCTGGTCATCGGAGCGCTGCCCTTCGTGGTCGTCGATGCGATCAAGATACTCGTGGCCTCATCGGTGGCATACTCCATCACGCCCCGGAAGGCCTGAGGCGCAGGGTTAATAGAAGGGAAACGGTTGTAGCGACGTACATGCCAGAGAACCTCCCCGACCACACCCATTGCCTGGAGTGCGACGCTGCGATACCGTTTGGCAAGCCGTTCTGCTCCGAGAGATGCGAGGCAGCTCACAATTCCAAGGTCAAGAGGGAGAAGAACAGGAACCTCATGTACATGGTCATATTGGTGGCGATAATCGTGACCCTCGGCCTCGTCTCGCTGCTTCTATGAGATGCTCTGGGCCCGACGCACCGCGTCCACCATGCGCGCCACCATCTTGGTCTCCTTGACGTCGTGGGCGCGCACTACGCTCGCCCCGTTCATCATGGCGATGGAGGCGATCGCCAGGCTCCCCTCCTTCCTGTCGGTAACGTCCTGGCCCAGCACCTTGCCGATGAACGCCTTGCGCGAGGCGCCGATCAGCAGGCCCCGCCCCAGGCAGCGGAACTCCCTCAAACGAACCACCACCTGCAGGTTGTGGTCCAGCGACTTACCGAAGCCTATGCCCGGATCCAGGAGCATGGAGGAGGGGTCTATGCCGCTGACCTCCGCGCTTTTCATCCTTTCATCGAGGAAGAGCGAGATGTCCCCCACCACGTCATCGTAGCTGGGGTGCTCCTGCATAGTCCGAGGGTCCCCGAGCATGTGCATCACCACCACTCCGGAACGGTGCTGGGCCACCACCTCGGCCATCCTCGCGTCCCGTAGGCCGCTGACGTCATTCACGATCTGAGCCCCCGCCTCCAAAGCCGCTCGAGCGACCTGGTGATGCCTGGTGTCGATGGAGATAGGTACTTCGAGGCGGGAACGGAGCTCCTCGATGACCGGGACGACTCTCCGTAGCTCCTCTTCGGCCATGACCTCGTCCGAGTACGGCCTGGTGCTCTCACCGCCCACGTCGATGATGTCGGCGCCCTCCCCGACCATGTCCAAGGCCCTCTTGACCGCCTTGTCCTTGTCCAGATAGAGACCGCCGTCGGAAAAGGAGTCTGGGGTCACGTTGAGCACCCCCATCACCAGGGTAGAGTCCAACCTCAGCTCCCTGTCAGCCAATCTCCAGGAGGGGGGTTCTGGGGCCAGGTAGTTGGAGAGCGCCCGCCAGATGGGCCGGAGGCGATCGTCCGGGCCTATTTGACAACTGTTGTTCTGCAGGACGCCATGCTCGAACACCAGCATTGCTCTTGCGGTGGCCGTCCGACAACAGTAGGCATCGCCCCCAAGCTCCTCCGTGGCGAGGGCGATCTCCTCGACTTCCCTGGCGTCGCGCGATTCGATGAAGAAGAAAACCAGGTCATAGAGGTCCCGTGGAGCCTCGGCGACCTGGGGAAGGCCCAGCCTTGTCCACTCGCTGATTGCCTCAGGAAGCCCTGAGTAATTGCGGAGCCGGGCGATCATCTCAGGCCTCGATAAGGGGCTCTAGGAACTCCACCAGGTCCATTATCTGCACCTTGCTCCCGCAGCTGCTCCCTCCCACCCTCAGGTTGTTCACGCAGAATGGGCACGTGGTCACCAGGACCTCGGCGAAGGACGCCTCCTCTACCCGCCTCGCCGCGATCTTCTCCGACAGATCAGGATAAGCGGAGCGGACACCCCCGCCCCCTCCGCAGCACCGAGCCGTGTCCTTGCTCCTAGGCATCTCCCTGAACTCGGCGTCGGGGACCCGGGCCAGGAGCTTCCTGGGTGCTTCGTAGACACCGCAGTGCCGCCCGAGATGGCACGGGTCGTGGTATGTCACCTTCTTGCGCAGCGGCGAGAGCTTGATGTCCCTCTCCGCTAGGAACTCGGAGATATGCTTGACTTTGAAGTCGACCTTGACGTGGCGGGGGTATTCCTCCTTGAACATGCGATAGCAACCGGCGCAGGAGAACACCACCTCGTCCTTACCAGCTGAGGCGATCGCCTCCACGTTGCGCTCCATCAATTCCTTGACCTCTTCCTCGTCCACCCCGATGCGCTGCAGAACGCTGCCGCAGCAGACCTCGTCCACGATGGAGAACTCCTCGCCCAGCTTGTCCAGGATTGACGCGGTGGCCTTGGCGATGCTGGGATTGCGATAGGCGGCGGTGCAGCCGGCGAAATAGCCCAGCTCCCCTCCTCCCCCGCCAAGCCTCAGGGCGTCCTGTACGCGCTTCGCCTCCCCATAGGGGTTGCCATGGGCCGCGACGCTGGCCACAAGCCTCGCGTGCCTGGGAAGCATCTTGCCGCTGGCCACCAGGTCGCGGCGCGCCCGCTCCACCACGTCCACCACCTCGATGCCCGAGGGACAGCGGCGCTCGCAGTCCTTGCAGGTGGTGCATTGATAGAGGTGCTCGACGACGCTCTCGTCAGCGGGGATATCCTTCCGGAGGAGGCCATAGGAAAGGATTATGCGCCCCCTGGCCACGCTCGGGTCCCAGCCTATGCCCTCATAGGTGGGACAGACCGATTTGCAGAAGCCGCAGTAGGTGCAGGTCATCATCGTGCCCTGCGCGGCTCGAAGGTTCTTGGCCTCGATGTAATCCGCCATGGCTCAGCTCACCTTCGGCACCACCACGCTTCCCTCGTATATGACGATGACGCTGGCCTCGGGGTCCCTGGCCAAGGCATCGTCCAAGGCGGCCTGGGCGCTGGCATAGGGATGGATGTTGATCTGCTCCAGGTCCGTGGGGTCCAACGAGGTCACGCCGCAGATGCGGGAGCGCTTGGCAATCTCCGCCATCCTGACCGCCTTGTGGTCGCCCAGCCTGTACTCGGTCTCCATGTCCCTTTGGGCTTTCGTCGGGTCTCCCATGGATTTCAGCGCCTCGTAGAACGGGCCCTCGCCTATCCCGTGCCGGCATTTCGACACCAGGATGAGAGTGCCCCCGTCGTTCAATGCGTACTTCGCGTTCTCCATGGCCTTCTGCGATTGGTAGAGGTCGACGTCCATGGGGTAGGGGGCGATGGTGATTACTACGTCCGCCTTGCGCTTGATCGGGACCACGTACACCTTGTTGGCCCAGCGCACGGCCCTCTCGAAGGAGGCGTGCAGCTCTCCCACCGCGACCTTGTGGACCATCTGGTTGCGGTCCAGGACCACCTGGATGCCGACGATCCTCTTCCCCTTGAGCTCCTTGGCGCAGTCCACCATGTCCTCGTGCACCGGGTTGCCCTCCAGGGCCAGAACCTTGGACCCGGGCTTCATGGCCAGGCTATGGTTGTCCTCGATGGTGCTGTAGGCGCACACCCCTGGCAGTATGGACTTCCTCCCTCCGGTGTAGCCAGCGAAGTAATGGGGCTCCACGCTGGTGATGATGAGGATGCGGTCGAACCTCTTCACCATCTCGTTCACCCAGATCTCGGTCCCGTGCCTCGACCTGCCCAAGTACTCGGTCTTGGAGCGGTGGGAATCGTGGACGTGGACCCTCGGTCTGAGGCGACCGAGCATCTTTCCGAAGATGAGGCTGAACTCTTCCTCGGTAGGCGCCCGATGCGCCCCCGTGGCGACGAGGAACTGCGCTTTTTCCAGGTCCACGCGCTTGTCCAACTCCTGAAGGACGGTCGCAGTGGGAGTGGGCCTCGTCCCGTCGTTGACGATGACCAGCACCTCCCCCTCGAAGAGGGACTCGACCGATTCCCCTCCAAGCGGTCGGTCAAGCCCCTGGTTGATCGCCTTGGCGTCCTCGTCGAAGCTGACGTCGTTGGGCCTGACCACTTGGATGAGATTTCTCTTAGGCACCTCCAAGTGCTGGACCTCCTCCTTCCCGAATGGTATTTCAAGCCTCATGAACGGGCGGAACGAAGGCGGGCGGCAATAATCAATCTTTCTTTATTGACGGGATATTTAGGTGCGCAAGTTGGCGGAAGCAAAGTAAAAGGAGCGGTCGAGCATACATGGAGCGATGAGCCGCCTGAGCGAGATGGGTGAGAAGGAGGCTGTCCGCCGAATCCAGAATCTGATCGCTGATCGAGGTGCCTCCAGCAACATCGGTCCGGGTGATGACGCCGCGGCAGTAGACCTGGGGGTGATCTATCTCGTGGCCACCACGGACATCATGGCGCAGAGCACTCACATCCTCCCGGGCATGAGCTATTGGCAAGTGGGATGGAGCCTGGCCGCCATCAACTACAGCGATGTGGCCGCCATGGGGGCAAAACCCATCGGCCTACTGGTATCGATGGGGTTGCCCCGCGACTTCGAATCCAACGATCTGGATGAGGTCTTCCGAGGCATCCTCGACTGCTGCGAGTTCGCCGGGGGGGAACTCCTGGGTGGGGATACCAAGGAGACCAAGGAAATCACCTTGGCCGGCTCAGCCCTGGGCACCGTGGGAAAGCGCGAAATACTGCTGCGACGCGGGGCGTCGCCGGGAGACCTTCTCTGCGTCACCGGCAGCGTGGGATTGGCCGCGGCTGGGTATCATTCGCTGGCCAATAGGCTCTCGTTCAAGGCGGCCGAGAAGGCCATCCTCGAGCCATCCCCGAAGGTGAGGGAGGGCATGCTCCTCTCCGCCTCCGGCGCGGTCACCTCATGCATGGACGTCTCTGACGGACTGTCATCCTCCGTGCATACCCTGTCTGGAATGAGCCGGGTCTCTTTCTCCCTCGATTTCGACGAGATCCCGGTAGAGGACGAGGTGCTGGAGGTGGCCGAGGCCCTGGACCTGGACCCCATCGAGCTGGCCCTTTACTACGGAGGCGACTATCAGCTCCTCTTCACCGTCAGACCCAAAGGCTTGGACAGGCTGCGGGATGCGCTGGGGAACGACTTCTCGGTCATCGGCGAGGCCAAAGCCCCTGGTGAGAACGTATTAGTAAGGGGGAGCGAAATAATCAGGCTCGAGAACCGAGGCTATGAGCACTTCCGATGACCGCGGTCTGCGGGAGGCGAAGTTCTGGAGGAAGGAAGGGGAGAGGCTGGAGTGCCTTCTCTGCCCCCACCATTGCCGGATCGCTTTGAACAAGATGGGCATCTGCGGGGTGAGGCAGAACCGTAACGGCCGGCTCTACAGTTTGATCTATGGCCAGGTCTCGGCCATGCACGTCGACCCCATGGAGAAGAAGCCCCTCTTCCATTTCCATCCTGGGAGGCCGGTGCTCTCGCTCGGAAGCATCGGATGCAACCTCAGGTGCTTGCATTGCCAGAACTTCTCCATCTCCCAGGCCAAGTTCGGGTCGGCCCATCTGAATCCTCTGAGACCGGAGGATGTCCCCCAGCTCGCACGCGAGGGCGGGTGCCGCGACGTGGCCTTCACCTACAATGAGCCGACGATATGGCATGAGTTCGCCTACGACGCCTTCAGGCAATGCAAGGAGCGGTCGATCTCGACCGTTTACGTCACCAATGGCTTCATGGAGACCGAGCCTTTGCGGGAGCTCGCGCCTTACCTGAGCGCCGCGAACATAGACGTCAAGAGCTTCAGGGAGGACTTCTACCGCCAGACCTGCAAAGGGAGGCTCGGCCCGGTCCTGGAGGCCACCGAGCTGGCGCATAAGCTGGGGGTGCATGTTGAGCTCACCTACCTCATCATTCCCACCCGGAACGACAAGGAGGAGGAGGTCCAAGACTTCTGCCGATGGGTGGCTGACAAGCTCTCCCCCAAGGTGCCGGTGCACTTCACCCGCTTCCATCCCGACTACATGATGACGGACCTCCCGGGCACCCCGATGGCGACCATGGAGATGGCCATGCGCGTGGGGAGGCGCGAGGGGTTGAACTTCATCTATCTGGGCAACGTGAGCTCGGCGGAAGGCGAGAACACCCGCTGCCCCAAGTGCGGCTCACTGGCCATCAGGCGCTCTGGATACCGCGTAGAGATCACAGGCCTGCGGGATGGCAATTGCTCGAAATGCGGCGAGCCCCTCAATATCGTCGGTTGAACCTAGCCGATGAACGCCAAGATGGGGTTGCCGACCAGTGCGGAGATGACCAATCCTGCGGTGATGAAGATCAGGAAGGGGATCTTGGGGGTGACCCATATCCTGCTCGCCCCAACCGCGGCGAGGTCGTCCAGGATCTTTTCGTTCTCCTCTTCTTCCTTGGGGAAGTAGACGAACTTGAGTGCGCCGTTCTCCACTCTTTCCATGGGCCAAACGAACCTTTTCTTGGCCTCGCTCAAGCTCACCTTGTATCCCAGAAGCATGGCCGGGAACCTGATGTCGCCATGCGTTAGGTTGTGAATGAGCAGGCCCAAGGGCACGACCAGCGAGACTATGGCGGCGTTGAATAGGACCAGCAACGAGAAGGGGAAGATGAGCATGAAGAGGTCGTTGGGAATGGAAATGAGGGGGAGGTCGCCTATCGACGGGTACACTGGGAACAGTAAGGACAAGGCTATCAGTGCCTTGGCATCTGCCCCTCCCTTGATTATGTCGATCTGGTAGAGGAGTATCATCACGCCGAACATGATCAGGATGTCCAGCAACTGCCAGAAGAGCAGTTCCTCCCAGAAGGAGAAGGCCAGGTAGACCAAGGCGATGACGGCCGCCAAATACATTAGCAAGGGAGCGAGGTTGATGCCGTTCTCGAGGATCCCTCTCCTCTCCCAGAAAATATCGAAGAACACCACGCCTAGCGGCAACAAGAAAATGAGGTAGCGGAGATCAGCACCGGAGATGATGACCTGACACGTTATAAGGCCGAGACCGACGCACCCCATGACGATCCAATATAGGTCGGATGCCAAGCGCGTCCTCCAATCCGAATAGGACGCCGCGACCAACACGACCATGGCCACCGCTAGACGCAATATGTCCAGCCATTCCATGTTTCGTAATCAGGGGTGCCTATTATAATCGTTCCGACCTGGTTTGCCATTTCTGGCATCGTGAAAGGAGGGTGGAGGTTCACCAAGGAAGGCATTGATATGCCATCCCCGCAGGGTGGTCACCGTTAAGTAAGACCACGCAGGAGCGCAGGAACCAGCCTCAAAGCAGACGGAGCCCTAGGTCTGTAGCGTGACGGATGGCCGCTTGGTACTCCTCGTGGCTCACCCTCGCCGTGAGCTCGGGGTGCTCATGAGCTAAGTGCATGGGCCGGTATTGGTCCATGATATTGACGCTCGCATCAGGGACGTTCTTGGATAACCAGTCCAGGACCGGCAAGGTGCAGCAATCCAGATGACCTGGCAGCATAAGATGCCGTACGAGTAGATCGGCGTGTTTGGCACCCAGCTTGTGGTTCCGGGTGACCACGCGGAAATAGTCGTCCACCTTGGAGAGCCTGGAGGCGCACTCGTCGTTCCCGTACTTTAGGTCCGCTAGGAATACGTCGACCGTCCCATCGAGGAGCCGCATGGCCTCCTCGCTCATGTACATGTTCGAATTCCAAATCTGGGGGAGGTTGCTCCTCGTTTCCCTTAGGACCTTGAGGACGTAGGCGAGGTTGGGCGTGGGCTCCCCTCCCACCCAGTTGATGTTCTTTGCCCTCTCGCCCCATTCCCTGACCAATGTGACCTTGAATCCGGCGCGACCGACCTCGCTCAAGTTCTCCAGCCTTCTGGCCATAAGATCGACGGGATATGCCCGGCCGGAATCTGGATCGGTCGATATGTCGCAGTTCTGGCAGAACGCGCATTCGAAGTTGCAACCTGCGAAAAAAATGGTGTAGGACGGGACCAATGGCCTCTCCTCACCATGATGCATGAAATGGCTAGCGATCTTGGCGTCCAGCACGCCGCATCTTCCCCGCTTGCCCGAGGTGCGGTCGGCCCGACACCTGCGCTCGCATAGCTCGCACGAGGACAACATGCTCTCGGCGATGGCTATCCTCAGGTCAAGGAGGCTGGAATCCGAGGGCGAGGACCTCTCCTTCCTAGCTCTGGCAGCTTTGGAATGCGCCTTCCACATCGCCTCGAGGCTGGCACCGGGAATGAGCTCCGCCTGAATGGACTTAGTGCTTTGGAAGCTCGGGCTGGCTTGCCCTCTTAATATGGATTGGTAACGAGGCAATGCTTCGCTCATCGGCACTTGGTTATCGCGGGAACGGATTAATTCTTTGCCACCGGGGTGGCAAATAAGAAGTGATTTTAAGGGCCGGAGAGAATAGCAAATCGGCAAATGGCAGAGCGAGGTGAGCCAATGGATGTATCCAGCGCTATTCAGAAGAGGAGAAGCATTCGCAAGTACAAGGCCAAGGAGATCCCGCACGACCTGCTCATGGAGACATTGGAAGGCGCTCGACTTGCACCTTCCGGCGCCAATCGGCAGCCTTGGCAGCTGATCGTGGTCACGGACGCTGAGAGAAAGCGCGGCCTGGTCCCCATCTGCAAGGACCAGAAGTTCATCGCCGACTGCTCCGCGTTCATAGCCGGCGTGGACGACCCCTCCCAGAAGTGGGCCAGGGTGGACGTGTCCATCGCCCTGGAGCACATCGCGCTCATGGCCGTGGAGAAGGGGCTCGGGACCTGCTACATCGGCGCCTTCGACGGCGAGAAGCTGGCAGCGTACTTGGGGATCCCCAAGCCTTATGTGGTGACGGTGGGGATGACGCTAGGATACCCAGACGAGTCGCCAGAGGCACGGAGCAGGAAGCCCGTCGCCGAGCTGCTGCATTGGGAGCGATATGGCGGTGGGGAGTGAACCTTCGCGCCCATTGAATAAAATGGATTAATAGGCAAGCGCCTCTCCCAACGGCGGGCATTGTTTTTTCCGTTTCCAGCCCGAGCCAACCAGGAAATGGCGGAGGCAGGCCATTGGTGGTTCGAAGGCAGGGTGACACCGAGGGGACCGATAAGCGCTGGAAGGAATACCATTCCCTATGGCTCCTGCTCTTCCTCTCCTGGACCCTCCTCTACATCGACCGGGCCATAACCGGGCCCGTCGTTGCTTGGATGATCGACAACGATGCGGGTTTCATGGCCGAAGCTCGATTCCCGTTCGCCTTGGGCGGGATCATCGGCTCCATGTTCTTCGCCGGCTACATGCTCACCCAATTCCCCTCCGGATATCTTGGGGACCGGCTCGGGCATAGGGCGATGATCGTTCTAAGTCTGCTTTGGTCGGGGATCGCCACATTGGCAAGTGGTATGACCAAGAGCCTTACAGGCTTCGTCGCTCTCAGGGTCTTGACCGGCTTGGGCGAGGGAGCCTATTATTCGAACGACCGCGCGGTCGTCTGCGAGACCACTCCGGAAGGGGAACGGTCATTAGGCCTTGGGTTGGTCTTCACCGGTCTGGCGCTGGGCATGACCCTGGCCTTTGCGCTCACGCCCACCATGCTCGACATGGGGGAGGATTGGTTAGGGGCCGAGGTGGCCTGGACCCTTCCCTTCCTGGCCTTCTCTGTTCCCACTTTCCTCCTTGGGATAATCCTCTGGCGGCGCTTCGGTGTGCCCAAAGGGGTGCTGGGAAAGGCGGGGTTGAAGCTCGCTGTCTGGTCGTCCTGCTTCCTCGTGGCTCTGATGCTTGTTTACCTGGCCACCGTGCATCTCGGCTTCGGTCTATTGTTCCAGGCTTCTGCCGTGCTCTTGGTCACATTGATCCTTATCGCCATTATCTACCGAAGGCTGGGAGGGACGAGCCAGGCGCTGCGGGACCGTCGCCTGGTCATCCTTTATGTCTCGGCCATACCTCTCCTCTACACCCTATGGTTCTTCGGCTTCTGGGCCCTCATGGTCGTATCCGAGTCGTCCGACCTTGGCATCTCCGCGGCGGCTATGTACGCTGCACTGTTCGGTCTGGCCAATGGAATTGGATATCCGCTCGGAGGCAGGCTGGGGGACGCCGTGGGGAGGGAACACAGGCCAAGATTGTACGTGATGCTGTGCGCAGGCGTCGCTGTATCGGTGCTCGCCATAGCCTTCCTGGTCCTTTCCAAGACGAGCTCCCTCGAGCTCGGCATGGCGCTCTTCATCATGGGGGTGTTCTTCGCCTCTGCCCAGACCGTGCATATGACCATCGCTGCCGACATGTCTCCACCAGGACAGAGGGGACAGACCTTCGGGATGTGGAACCTGGTCGCCGAGATAGGTGCGGTCTTGGCCCCAGTGCTCTCGGGAGTATTGAGGGACATGACCGGGAACTGGACCCTCGCGATCCTCCTGGACGCATCATTGCTGGCCATAAGCGCGGCTTTGGTCTCCTACCTGTGGTTCGACGATAGGCGAAGTGCGCGCCCCTGCCACCGACAATGATTTAATTGAGGATACCGTGGGAATCACGATGCTCGTTTGCGCCATGGGGGACGTGCACGGCGATCAATACCTGGACCTGCTGAAAGAGGGCCGAGATAAGTTGGGAGCATGCGACCTCGTCCTATTAGCTGGGGACGTCACCGATACCAACGACCTGGAGATATACGGTCAGGTGCTCGGCACCCTGAGGGAGCTGACCGATGCGGAGATCCTGGCGGTTTTCGGAAACGAGGAGTATGATTCCTCCCACTTAGAGTACAGGGAGAGGTTCCGCATCGTCTTTCTGGAGGAGGAGTCCAAGGACCTGCGGTTCGATGACCTCAAGGTCAAGGTGGTAGGTACCACGGGTTCATTGGACCGGCCCACCTGGTGGCAGCGCACCAACGTGCCTGACATCTGGGTAAGATATAAGGAGAGGCTGAGCAAGACCTCCTCCTTGCTAGAGAAGGGCGACGCCGACGTCATGGTGCTGCTCATGCATTATGCGCCAACCTATGCCACGTTGGAAGGGGAGAAGCCATCGTCGTTCCCGGAGATGGGGTCCCTGGCCTTCGAGGGCCTGGTCCTGGAACGAAGGCCGGACCTGGCGCTGCACGCCCATGCCCACAGGGGAAGGAGGAAGGCGGCCCTGGTCAAAAGGCAGCGGAGCCTCGAGGACTATTCCGCCAAAGGCTCCGAGGTGATGGTCCACAACGTCTCCCTTCCCGTGGTCGGGCGGCCAACCTTCTTCGAGATAAAGGGGGAGGAGAGCGGTGTCTCCGTCCGCGAGTTGTAGCGAGGACGTGGATCTGATCGGCCTGATCTTCGAGGCCGTGGGCCAGATTCCAGAAGGGAAGGTCAGTACCTATGGGGATATAGCCAAGGCCATGGGGGACGTCAGAGCGGCAAAGGCGGTGGCCCAGGTCCTATGGGATGTGGATTGCCAGGAGGTGCCGAGGCATCGAGTGGTCTCCGCTGACGGAACCCTCGGCAGCTGTGTTGCGATATCCGTCTCAGAGGTGACGAGGCGGCTGATGGAGGAAGGCGTGTTCATACATAATGGGAGGATCGCCAGCCTGGAGGCGACCAGATTCGCCGACTTTCACATCCCATCGGTCCTTCGGCAGCTACAGGCGGAGCAGGAGGCTCTGCGGCTCTCGGTGGTGGATTCGGACGATTTTCCGAGGCCGGCATGCGTCTCAGGGCTCGATGCCTCTTATACCAAGGATTGGGGGTGCGTTGCATTGGTGCGCATGGACCTGGAGAGCCTGGAGGTGGTGGAGGCCAGGAGCGCGGTTGGCCGGGTGCGGTTCCCCTACATAACCGGATACCTGGCATACAGGGAGCTCCCTCTCATCCGTAAGGTCTTCAGTGACCGAGACGGCGACATCCTTCTAATCGATGGCCATGGTATCCTTCATCCCAGGGGGTTCGGGGTCGCCTCCCAGGTCGGGGTGTGCTTGGACGTCGCCACCATCGGGGCGGCCAAGAGCCACCTCGTCGGGGCGATAGAAGGTGATGGGCCGAAGGCCAAGGTGATGGTCGATGGTGAGCTGAAGGGGATAAGGCTCAGTCCCAAGGGAGGGAAAGGGATTTTCGTCTCGGTGGGACATCGCATCTCATTGACGACCGCCTGCGCCTTATGCGAGCGCCTTATGATCGGAAGGATCCCGGAGCCGCTGCGATTGGCGCATGTCCTGGCCACAAGAAGGCGGAAGGAATTGGAGATAGAGCCATGAGGATCGTCGTGTTCGGCGCTGGATCGCTGGGAAGCCTGGTGGGAGGATTGCTCACCCGGAGGAACGAGGTCACCCTGATCGGCCGACAGCCGCATGTCCAGGCGATCGAGGAGAGCGGGCTGGTGATCGCGGGCATGGTGGAGGCGGTGGTGGTCCCGAGGGCGGCGGAGGACATCCGAGGCCTGCCCCCGGCGGACCTGGTCCTGGTCACGGTAAAATCCTATGACACCCAGGAGGCGCTGGAGGCCATAAGACCTCTGGTATCCGATTCCACCCTGGTGGTCTCGCTCCAGAATGGGCTGAACAACGCGGGGCTCGTCACCAGGGCCTTCCCCGGAAGGGCGGTGATCGGCGTTACCTCCCTGGGAGCGACCAAGTCCGGGCCAGGTAGGGTGTTCTATGCGGGCGAGGGCGACACCTATTTCGGCACCGTCCAGGGCGATCCCGAGGATGCTGCGAGAGTGGCCGAAACCTTCAATTCCGTGGGGTTGGACTCCTACGTAACCGACGACATCATGGCCGAGGTCTGGGCCAAGGCTATCATCAATGCCGCGGTCAACCCCCTCACCGCGATCGCCCGCTGTAAGAACGGGGGCATATTGAAGGACGAGAGCCTCAAGCGGCTGGCGGAGCTGGCTTGTCTAGAGGGCGAGAGGGTGGCCAAGGCCAATGGAATCGAGCTGGGGGCCGAGCCCATGTTCGAGCGCACCAAGCTTGTCCTCCGCCGGACCTCAGAGAACAAGTCCAGCATGCTCCAGGATGTGGAGAGGAGGAAGAGGACCGAGGTCGATGAGATCTCCGGTGAGATTGTACGCCGGGCTTTGGCTTCTGGGGTGGAAGCACCTGTCAATCATACGTTATGGCTTCTGGTCCGTTCCATAACCAATTTCAGCTGAGCCCAGCGATGCTTCGGCCCATGACCGCAAGGTCGCATGGTGGTCCGAAGCCTTGTGATGGTGGATGGTCCAGCTGGAACGGAAACCTTAATTATGATGCCTCCTGATGTTCAAGCGGTGGTCCGATGGTAGATGTGAAGGACTTGGCGAAGAAGGCACGAGAGTACAAGGAGCGGGGCCTGAACGAGAGGGAGATCGGCGACGAGCTGCATGTATCCGTGGACACAGTCAGGTACCTTTTAGAAGAGGGGATGGACGGGACCCTTCCGCCAAGCGACATCAAGATCGGCTGGAGGAGCATCGGCGTCTACGGTGCCAGGATCGCCATGATGAGCGAGATCCTGTCCGACCTGATCGTTGAGGAGATGGAGCAGCGCGATCTGGACGTCGAAGTAGTCTTGGGTATCGCCGTCAACGGGGTCTCCTTCGCCACCTATATCTCGGACATGCTCGATTCCGAGCTGGCCATCTACAAGCCTCCGGTCGAGCGCGGGAAGGCGGGGGGCTCGATCAGCGGCAACTATGCCTCCGTCGAGGGGAAGAAGGTGGTCATCGTCGATGACGTGATGTCCACTGGAGCCACCGCGCAGGAGGCGATCAAGGACGTCCGCGCCGCGGGCGGCACGCCCGTACTGATGGTCGTAATAGTGAACAAGAGCAGCCAGAACGAGGTCGATGGCGTCCCTCTCAGGGGAATCATCCGGGCCAGGTCCATGGGCGGCACCATTCTGGGGCATGGTCCGTTGCGCTCCTTCCCCTACAAATAGACCATGAACGCCCCTGAGGACAAATGGGACCTCGACACCGACCCTCTCACCGAGGATGACCGAGCCAGGATATTGGCCCGGATACACTCGGCGCTTTACTGGCTGGGGAAGTTCATCCCCGAGGAAGAGATACTGGACGGCAAGATGGTCCCCCTTCGCGATATCATTTACAAGTTCGTGACCGATCCAAACCCATCGGACGAGGAGGTGGCCGCGGCCCTGTCCCTCTCCGATTCTATGCAGAGTAAGGCCAGGGACCTCGAGGCCTCCTTGAAGGGCGAAGAGCACCTGACCAAGGGGCAAGCGCACATGCTCCTGGATGAGATATGCGGCCTGATGCGCGCGGTCGACGAGGTCCGGACCTCCAAGGGACCAGACGCACAGCTCAAGGCGAGGGCGCTCATGGCCAAGGTCAGGGACGAGAAGCGCTGGCAGGAATTCATCAAATCTGTGGGCTTCTTGAACGACATCGAGCATTGAACCTGTGCAAACACTTTATGACGTTGCTGTTTCTCGGAAGTATTAAGTAATGTTCTTCCTTTATCGTAAAAAAACATACGAAAAATTGTAGAGATACAACGAAGGAGGCGAATGAGGATGATCGATCATTTGGACGAGAACATCATTGAGATCCTCAAGAAGGACTCCAGGAAGCCCTTCGTGGAGATCGCGGACGAGTTGAAGGTCTCAGAGGGGACCATTCGAAGCAGGGTGAGGAAGCTCTTCGACGAGGGCGTAATCCAGAGCTTCACCATCAAGACCAGCTCCAAGAACGTGAAGGCCATCATCGAGGTCAAGATCGATGTGAACGTCAATACCTCGGAGGTCGCCAACCAGATCGCGAAGTTCGATGGCGTTTCGGAGGTGTTCGAGGTGACCGGGGAGGAGGACATCGTCGCCATCATAGACGTCACCTCATCGCCTCAGCTGAACGACATCATCGAGCGCATCCGTCATTTCGATAATGTGCAATCGACACGGACCAGGCTAATCCTCAAGGAGCACTTCGGGGTGAGCGAATGATCCACCTCCAGGGCACTGGGACCGCCATCGTGACCCCCTTCAAGGAGGGCGGGGAGGTGGACGAGGAGGGCTTGCGCTCGCTAGTGACATTCCAAGAGGAGAACGGGGTCGACTTCATCGTCCCAGTGGGCACGACCGGGGAATCGGCCACGCTCTCCCACACGGAGCATCTCAAGGTGATCAAGATCGTTGTCGACCAGGCCAAGCGGGCAAAGGTGGTGGCGGGGGCGGGGAGCAACTCCACCAGCGAGGCCATCCACCTTTCAAAGGGAGCCAGGGACCTGGGGGTGAGCGCCATCCTGTCCATCTCCCCGTACTATAACAAGCCGACTCAGAAGGGGCTGATCAAGCACTATGAGGCCATCACCAAAGCGGTGGACGCGCCCTTCATCGTCTACAACGTCCCAGGGCGGACGGGCAGCAACATTAACCCGTCGACCGTGCTGAAGCTGGCCGAGAACCCCAACATCATCGGGGTAAAGGAGGCCAGCGGGAACATGTCCCAGATAATGGCCATATTGGAGAGGGCCCCGAAGGGCTTCTCCGTCGTCTCCGGGGACGACGCGCTGACCTTCCCGATAATGGCCTTGGGAGGAAGGGGCGTCATCTCTGTGGCCTCGAACGTGGCGCCATCGCAGGTCAGCTCGATGGTCAGGGATGCCCTCGATGGGAGGTGGGAGGAGTCGCGCAAGCAGCACTTCAGGCTGCTGCCGCTGTTCACCAACCTCTTCCTGGAGACCAACCCCATACCTGTGAAGACCGCATTGCGCATGATGGGCATGCCAGCGGGGGTCTTCCGCCTGCCCTTGTGCGAGATGGAACCATCCAATCAGGAGGTCCTAAGGAAGACCCTGGCGGATCTCGGGCTACTCAAGTGAGGCCCGAGCCTCATCATTTTCCCTATCTGATCCAAAGGAGAGGTGTTGGCATGATCAAAGTAGTAGTGGGCGGAGCCACAGGAAGACTCGGCTCCATGATTTGCGAGCTTGTGAGACAGCAGAGCGACATGCAGCTGGTGGCGGGAGTGGTCTCGGACTCGGGAGGGCATGCGGGCAAGGAGATTTCCCAGGGTTGCAGGCTCTTCCCCTCAGCGGAGCTGGAGAAGGCGTTGGAACGCGCCGATGTCTACGTGGACGCCACCTCACCCTCCGCGGCCGCCAAGAACTTGGTGAAGGTGCCACCGCTGGGCATCAATTGCGTAGTGGCAACCACCGGCCTGCCAGAGGATTTGCTGAAATCGTTCGAGGCTGGGGTCCAGGAGAACAACATCTCGGCGGTGGTGTCTCCCAACTTCTCGGTGGGAGTGAACGTCTTCTGGAAGATGTGCGGGGTGCTGGCTGCGGTCCTGGAGAATTACGATATAGAGATAATCGAGACGCATCACGACAAGAAGAAGGACGCGCCCTCGGGGACGGCGGCCAAGGCGGCCCAGATCGTTTCCGAGGTGACCGGGATAGAGTCCATCGTATACGGGCGCCAGGGCGTGGTCGGCGCCCGGGGCCGGGAGATCGGCGTTCACGCGGTCCGGGCCGGGGACGTGGTGGGGGAGCATACCATCATCTTCGCAGGCAACCGGGAGAGGGTCGAGCTCACGCATCGGGCGCATTCCCGCGAGACCTTCGCCGAGGGCTGCTTGACGGCCATCCGCTGGGTCTCGGCCAGGCGCGATGGGAAGATCCACAGCATGGCAGAGGTGCTGGGGCTTTGATCAAGGTCATGAAGTTCGGCGGGACCAGCGTGGGGAGCGAGCGGGCGCTGCGCAACCTCGTCTCCGTGGTCAAGGGCGATGAGGCCAGAAAGGCCTTGGTGGTCTCGGCCATGTCCGGGGTGACCAACTCCCTCATAGGCCTGATGAAGGAGGAGCAGGGGGCCAGCGACGCCTTCTTCGATGAGCTGCTTTGGAAGCACACCTCGGCGGTAAGGCCGATGATGGGCGAAGATGCCCTCGGCGACCTGGAGGCGAAGCTCAAGGTGAGGATAGCTGGCCTCAGGCAGGCAGTGGACCGATACCAGGAACCCTCCGCCCGGGTGATCATGCACGATGCCATTTCTTCCTGGGGCGAGAGGCTCTCCTCCTTGATGATCGCGTCCCTCCTCAAGTCCGACGGGGTGGACTCGCTTGCCATGACCTCCGAGGAGGCAGGAATCGTGGCGATCGGAGCCCCCGGCAACGGCACCGCGGACCTGGAGGCCACCTCCCGCAACTTCAAGCGGAGCGTAGTGCCCCAGATCGAGGCGGGGAAGACGGTGGTCATCACCGGTTATTACGGTTGCGATTCGGAGGGCAGGCCCCTGACCTTCGGAAGGGGAGGATCCGACTACTCCGGTTCGGTGGTGGCTTACTCCCTGAACGCCAGCACGTTAGAGATCTGGACCGATGTCAACGGGTTCATGACCGCTGATCCTCGAGTGGTGCCCGCCGCGCGGACCATCAGGGAGATGGACTACGGGGAGGCGGCGGAGCTGGCCTTCTTCGGGGCCAAGGTGCTGCATCCACGGACGATCGAGCCGGCCCGCAAGAAGAGGATACTGGTGAAGGTCAAGAACACCTTCGACCCTGCGGCGGAGGGGACCTCCATACGCGACTCGAAGAAGAACGGCGACCGCCTCCTCAAGAGCGTGGCGGTAAAAAGCGACCTGGCGGTGGTGAAGGTCTATTCGTCGGAGATCGTCTACAACCCAGGCCTGGTCATGCATCTGCTGGCGACGGTCTCGGAGAACGGCTCCGCGGCCTATGCCATTTCCACCTCGCTTTCCACCTTGGCCTTCGCTGTGCCATCCTCCTCGGCCAGGAGCATCTGCGAACGCATCAGGCACTCGGGGGAGGAGGTCGAGAAGGTCACGGTCAAGGAGAACGTTTCGCTGATTTGCGCGGTCGGCGACGACCTCATAAACCGCACCGGCGCCTCGGCCATGGTTTTCCATGAAGCGGCAGAGGTGGAGGCGAACATCGAGATGATCTCCGAGGGAGCCTCGGACGTGGCCTTGAACTTCGTTGTCCCCAGCGATAAGGCCAACGATGTGGTGAGGAGGCTTCACAGCAAATTCATAGGTGCTTGATATGAGGGAATTCAGCAACGAGGACGGACAGATGATGATCGGCGGCGCGAGGGCTAACGAGTTGGTGGAGAGGTTCGGCTCCCCCATCTACGTCACGGACGAGAGGGCGGTGCGGGAGAACTACCGCAACATACGCGACGCCTTCAAGCCCTACATGCCAGCGAGGGTGCACTATGCCTGCAAAGCCAATGCCGCCCTGGCTATACTCAGGATACTGCAGCAGGAAGGAAGCTACATCGATGCCGTGAGCATCGGCGAGGTGGACACCTGCCTGCGAGCGGGTTACTCGCCTGACAAGATACTGTACACCGGCGTCAACGTCAGCACCAAGGAGCTGCAGCAACTGGTGGCGCGCAAGGTAATGATCAACGTGGACTCGCTCTCGGAGCTCGAGCGCCTGGCCAGCATCTCCACCGACGTGGACATCTCCTTCAGGGTCAACCCACAGGTGGGCGCCGGGCACCACACGCACGTGGTGACCGGGGCCAAGAGCACGAAGTTCGGCGTGCCTAAGGACCTGATCGTCCGCGCCTACGACCGCGCCCTGGAGCTGGGGTTCATGCCCTTCGGGCTGCACGCCCACATCGGCGCCGGGGTGCAGGACGTGGCGCCCTTCGCCGAGGTGACCGATGTCCTGGTCGGGATAATGAACGACGTCGAGCAACGGCTTGGCCTCAAGCTCGACGTGCTGGATATCGGGGGCGGTGTGGGCATCCCCTATCGGCCGGAGGACAAGCCGATGGACGTCGACGCCTATGCCCGCGAGGTCACCTCCCGCATCAAGGGACGATGCAGCGCCAAGACCGTGGCCATCGAGCCAGGCCGCTACATCATCGCCGACACCACCGTGCTGCTGACCAGCGTGGTGGACGTCAAGGACACGGGTGACAAGCGCTTCTGCGGCGTCGACGCGGGCTTCAACACCTTAATCAGGCCCGCCTTCTACGGCTCCTACCACCACGTGGCCGTGGCCAATAAGTTCCATCGACCAGAGGAGTTCACCTACGACGTGGTCGGGCCCATCTGCGAGAGCGGGGACTTCATCGCCAAGGACCGCCGGTTGCCCAAGGTGGAGGAGGGCGACGTCATCGCCGTCTACGATGCTGGCGCCTACGGCTTCGCCATGTCCTCCCAGTACAACATGCGCGGCAAGCCAAGGGAGGTGCTGGTCAAGGACGGCGCCGCCTCCCTCATCCGTGAGGCTGAGACCACCGACGACCTGCTCCGGCTGGAACGGATCCCTTCGAGGCTGATGATTTGAGGTTCTTCAAGTACGAGGGGCTGGGGAACGACTTCATCGTCCTCGAGGACCTGGACGGAAGATCGCCGAAGGACCCGGACTTCGCCATCAAATGGTGCGACCGCCGCTTCGGAATCGGCGCAGATGGCATACTGTACATCATGAGGAGCGAGGGCGCCGACGCCTACATGAAGATCCTCAACTCCGACGGGAGCGAGGCGGAGATGTGCGGCAACGGCATCCGCTGCGTCGCCAAGCACCTCTACGATCATAGACTGGTCGGCAGCAAGGAGATGACCATCGACACCATGGCCGGCAAGAAGCGCGTCCGATGCAGCCTGAGCGACGGCAAAGTGGCCCAGGTCTCGGTGGACATGGGCGCCCCCATCCTGGACTGCGAGCGCATACCCATGCGCTGCCAGGGGCGGTTCGTGGAGGAGGAGGTCGAGGTGGCCGGGATGAGGGTGCGTGGAACGGCGGTGAGCATGGGCAATCCTCACTTCGTCACCTTCCAAGACCTAAAGCCAGAGGAGGTCGAGCAACTGGGACCGTCGCTGGAGCGGCATCCGCTCTTCCCCAGGAAGACGAACGTGGAGTTCGCTACCCAACGCCAAGGCATCATCCATGTGAAGGTCTACGAGCGCGGGGCCGCCTGGACGTTGGCCTGCGGCACCGGCGCCTGCGCCACGGTGGTCGCGGGGGTGCTGAGCGGCAGGGTCAAGGCGGGCAAGGACGTGGAGGTGCGCCTGCCTGGCGGCAGCCTGTGGATTAATGTAGATGAAGGCTTATCCTCGGTAGCCATGCGCGGCCCGGCCAAGCTGGTATACCAAGGCACGTTCCTGGAGTGATGCAAAATGGTGTTCGAGTACGCCAATCGGGTCAGGAAGATCCCACCATACCTGTTCGCGGAGATCGAGGAGAAGGTACGCGTCAAGAAGGCGCAGGGAGTCGACATCATAGACTTCGGCATCGGGGACCCGGACATACCCACCCCCGCCCCGATCATCGAGGAACTCCGCCGGCAAGTGCTGGACCCCGAGAACCACAACTATCCCTCGTCGGCGGGCGAGCCGGAGATCAGGCAGTCCATCGCGGACTTCTACAAGAGGCGGTTCGGGGTGAGCCTCGA
>JAJRAN010000025.1 GCA_028682915.1 Methanomassiliicoccales archaeon
GTGGTAGGGGTGTTCGACACGACCAAGGGGTCATATCACGAATGGCTCGGCCGAGTGAGGAGATGAGCGCTAGAGGGCCAGAGCCTTTGCCTGCTGATAGGATTGCTCAACGACATCCAGCGTGCATTTCACTGTGCCTTTCTCGAACTCGAAGAGACGCGAGAACTCGTCCACCTGGCGATCGAATTCCTCCTCGTCCCCTAGTCCTGTGTCCATCTTCACCACCTTCTTATACCCGACACACTTGAAAACGTACTTCGCGCCCTCGATGTCGTTGGGATCGGCGAGGATCTGTACCTTGTTGAACAGCTCCCTCCAGTTGGCAGCCCACATGGGCGTCAGGAAGAAGGTACCGGAAGACTTCTTCAGCTGGACCAGGTATTCGTCCGTGCCACCTAGGACACAGCCGATGCAGTCGTCGACGATCTGCCCCTTCGCGTCTCGAAGGATATGCACAGGCACGGGGGAGGAGCTCGTTTCCTTCTCCACGTGCCGGAAGGCGTTCCCGCATAAGCCGTAGAAGAGCAGCACGGAATCGCACTTCTCTCCCACTTTGGACAAACTTCCTATTACGTCCTCCCTCAGCTTCTCCGGTTTCTGGTGCAAGGCCATTGGCTTCAACCAAACCAGCACCGTGAAGCCTGGTGGAAAAGAAAGAGTCTGGAGCTCCTCCGCCTTGACCTTTATGAGATTGACCTGCGAGGAAGCTTTGAGCTTGCGCTCGAAGTCCCTTGACTCATCGTCATCGACGAGGACGATATTGTCCACGTCTTTGTCCTTGGAGATCACGTGCACCACTTCGTCCTCGAAGAGGCGGCACCCTATCAAGCCCATGGCGAGAGACCGAGGGTGCATGGCTCAGGCAACCCCTGCGATCCTGAGCTTTTCCAGTTTGAGGGTCTTGATCTTGCATGCCCTCTCGCATCGGCGGCAAGCGGTGCCCATGCACTTGTCCGAAGCTATGATGATGATCCATGCTTCGCCCTCCTGGCGGACCACTATGGCGTCCTCCTGGCAAGCTTTCACGCAACGCATGTCCCCTATGCATCCTTCCAGCTCTCCGATGAGGTCGATGCCAATGTTCTCGACGACCTTGAGTCCCATGGCCCCTAGGTCCTGGATGTCGCGCTGCACCAACTTGACCACCTCAATGTCCTTGTTCAACGGTGGCCTTGGCTCCAAACCGAAGTGCTTGAGCATCTTGTCCTCAGCATCCGAAGGCATTCCTTGGGTCCATACGCCAAGTTCCACAGCGAAGGCATTCTCGAACACCTTGGAGTTGGCGAACATGATGTGCCTGGCACGGATGTTGTCCGCCTCGGTCTGAAGCTGGTCAAGCAGCTCTGGTTCGCGCACCAGGTCCCTGGCCATCGCCAAGGAGGTGTTCCCCGCCTGCACCGTCCTCGATACCGTCCCGGGGATCAGACCGATCCGCGCGGCCTTGAGGGAGGACATGTAGGTGCCCGAGGCTCCAGACATGTACATCGATTTGATGTCACGGATGGAAATGCCGCATTCAGTGGCGAGCGTAATGTGACCAGCAGTAAAGGCGGCGATGGTCTTGCCGACCTCCACGAAGTCGTCGTTGTCGAACACCACCCCTTCCTGCAGCCGAACGACCTTATCGGCGGTCAGAATCTTGCCCGGGCGCATCAAGCCAGTGTTCAATCCAGTGGCAACGATCCCGATGACCCCGGTCCCGGTGATCCCTCGGATCTTCGTAGCCCCAGGAACCAAGACACTGCCCGTCAGAGGATCCACTTTGTCTGAGGGGATGGTGTACATGACATCGTTCAGAGCGTAGGTCTGCCAACCTCCATCTGCTTGCGGCTCGATATCGGAGACCGCCCCGGGAGCGGCGAGCATTCCTCTCTTTATATGCTGCCCCTCAATGGCGGGGCCAGCGGCGGCGGAACCGGTGAAGATGTCGTCCCCCACCTTGAGGGCCATCTCCGCGTTCGTCCCGAAGTCCGTGACCATGGCGATGTCCTTGGTCTCGAGGAAATCGGTCTCATACATCATTGCCAGGGCGTCAGCTCCGATCTCGTGCTTGACGGCAGGAGGCACCATCACGTCCGCCTCTGGGTTCATGTCCAATCCGAGGGCGCCTGCTTTCAACACCTTCTTGTCCCGACGGATGTTCTCCACGCCAAGCTTAGCCTTGGCCCTCTCACCGGCATAAGCCAGGTCCCTGATCTCCATATTCTGGAAGAGCGAGAGTTGGATGGGGTTCCCGCACACTGCCACCCGTTCCACTTTCTCTAGGTCGATGCCGATCTCATGGAGAAGGCGGTTCAAAGCCCTTATTATGAGGCGGTTCGAGAAGTCCTGGCCCACATCGATGGCGAAGTGCAGGTGGTCCATCACGTTGGCCCCTGGCAAGGGATGGCGCAGGGTGATGGCCGTGCCGATGACCCTCTTGTCCGCCAGATCTATGCTCTGAGCCCTCAGCCCGCTGGTGCCTATGTCGATCGCGACCCCATAGCGCTCATGCACTATCTCACCTCACGCCGTATTTGTGCGTAGCCTCGACCATCGCCTTCATGTTCGCCAGAGGAGTCTCTGACGCGAACCCGCATCCAGGTGCCACGATATCTGTTCCTGCCTCGATGACCCGCTTGGTCTCGGCCTCCACGTCGGCGGGCTTTTTGTACATGAGGGTGGAGGTCGGTGAAACGTTGCCCACGCAGGCGACCTTTCCCTTCAATTGCTGCTTCACCCAGCCGATGTCCATCTGCTGGTCGACGCTTATTCCGTTCGCACCGGTCTGGATCATGAAGGGCATGTTCTTGGTCGTCTTGCCGCAGATATGCAGGATGGAGTACCCGTCCTCGCGACAGATGGCGTCCACGACCCGCTTCTGATAGGGCATGGCGAACTCGGCGTATTGGGGAGGCCCGAGAACATCGCCGCTGGATGTCGCATCGATGATGGCGATGACGTCCGCCCCTGCCTCCAAAGCCGCCTTGGAGAATAGGATGCTCCATTGTGTCGCCTTCTCCAATATCCCTTTGACAAAAGCAGGCTTCATGGCCACGTCCATGATCGCCTCCTGTGAGCCCCGCAGCTGCCCCGCCAACATGAACGGCCCGACGATGGCGCAAATAAGCGGCGTCTCCTTCAGCTCAGGGTCCTTGGCCAGTTGGCGGATCGCCTCCAACACGACCGGTGCCCGACCTGCGGTCTGCGGGTCGGGTATGCTCGCGGATTCCAACAGCTCCGGGGTGGTGATCGGAGCCTTGAGGATCGCTGGTTGGCGTTCGATGTTGTCTTTCCCGGTCAAGGCCCCGAAGGCGGTGGCATCGACCGAGACGTCGAACGGAACGCGCACGCTCTCTATGCCCGCTATGGTGTGCGCGGCTTTGGCTAGCTTCGCCATAAGCTTCGGATCGTTGTTCGCTTGTGGCCAGTAGGCGTCACTTGCCTTCATCAGGTCTAGGGTTCCGGTCTGTAATGGGCTTACGCAAGGCAAACGGTCTACCATCTCTAGGTCTAAAGCTCCGAATAGTCTATCCTTCTCGTTCAACGTCTCAGCCTCCTCTACGTGGCGTTTCTTGGTCGGAACTTATCAGTAGGCTCCGTACTTCTTTGCCGATTTTATCAGCGCATAGATGTTCTGCTCTGGAAGGGCATGGTGGACCTCACAACCAGCACTTAGCCAGAACATGCCTCCGGGCTTGCCGATCTCGATCGCCTTCTTGGTCGCAGCCTCTACGTCCGCAGGCGTGCCTCCGTACATCACGCTGTTCGATTCCGAAACTCCGATGTTCCCCGCGAGGATGACCTTGCTTCCGAACTTCTCCTTCGCCCACTTGAGGTCGACTAGCTCGTGGAACGCTATCGCCCCTGCACCCGTAGCCACCATGTCCTCCATGAACGGTGTGGCGTTCTGGCACTGATGGAAGCAGTAGGGAGCGGCGACGCCCTTCACGATTTGCGCCTGGTACTTGGCCACGAACTCACGGAACTGATCCGGGCCGATGGTGAGGTTATTGAAGCCCCCTCCCACGGTCGCCAAGGCGTGAGCGCCAGCGGCCAGCATGGCCTTCCCGAACTCGACCTCGAACTGCGCGATCTTCCCCAGAAGCTTGTGCATCGCAGGCTTGTCGGTGGCCATCATGGGAAGCACGGTGGAGTAGTGACCTTTGATGACGTCCGTGGCCACATCGGGTGGCGAGTTCACGAACCCCACTATGGGCACCTTGTTGCCGTACTTCTTGCTCAGCTTTCCGATGGTCTCCAGGATCACCGGGCATCTTCCAGCCTTCTTCGGGTCAGGAACCTCCAGGTCGTCGATCTCTTCCTTGCTCTGAATGGCGAATTGCGTCACCACTGGCATCCTGGCGCCCCCACCGCACTTGAGCAGGTACTCGCACTTGGAACCGAACGCCTCCCCGTCCACTCTGAAATCGAGCGGCAGGAAGAAGTTGTCCGCCCCATAGACCTCGTGCTGCTGCAGGACGTTCTTATAGAGCTTTGTAGGGTTGCTCAGCAGCTCCTGCCATGTGTAGTCGTCGCGAACCGCGGCGAACTGTGCCGCAGACTGGAAGTAAAGTATGACCGGCACACGGTCTGGTGTCTCGCGCTTGATGGTGGCGACGACCCTCTCTAGCGGTGTCATCTCCTTCATCTTCAACCACCCCTCTTATCCTGTTCCTTCAGCCACTTCACGCCTTCGTTCTCATCATCGCCGTAGAAGTCCGCTCCGATCTCGGATGCGAATTCCGCGTCGACCGGGCCGCCGCCGATTATGACCTTCTTACCGTCGCGGACGCCCTCCTCCTTCATCCCCTCCATTACCCGGCGCATGCTCTTCATGGTCGGGGTCATCAACGTGGACATGGCCACGAAATGGGGCCCCTCATCCACGATGGTCTGTACGAAGTCCTCGACAGGGCAGTCACGACCCTTGTCGATCACTGTGTACCCGTTCGCTTCGATCATCGTCTTCACGAGATTCTTGCCGATGTCGTGAATATCTCCCTCGACGACGCAAATAGCGACTTTCTTGCCACTTGAAGTGGCCCCGGCCAACATGTGCGGCCTGAGGATGTCAAAAGCGGCGTAGAACGCGTTGGCAGATGCCAGCACCTGAGGGAGGTAAATCTCCTCCTTCTCGTATTTCTGGGCCACGGTCTTCATTCCCTTGACCAGACCGTTGTTAATCGCGCCCACCACGTCCATTTTTTGCTTGAGGACGTCGTTGGCGGCAGTTCTGGCCATGTGCTCATCCATGTCAAGGACGGCCTTTTCCAACTTGGATATCGTTTCAGTGCTCATTTAGTACCCCCTAAAGCGGGGCCGAGACCTCCGATCCCAAACCCCAAGGACAAATTCTCCATAGCAGGGGTAATAAACATTGCCATGGTGGGATTATCCATCCCATTGACACGCTGGCCATGCTTCCAGAATCGGGGAAAAGCGGCTTGTGGATACTGTCTAGAAGAATCGTCAATAGTTAAATTAACGGACTTAGGAGAATATTGGGGGCGAGATGGACGCGAGGGCATTATTGGTCGGAGGCTGGAATGAGCCTTTGAAGGAAGCCGTGGTCGCATGGGAAGTTGGACGCATTGCCGCCCTTTCCTCTGGGTCACCGATATTAATTGTCAGGGACCATTACCAGGAAGCCGCGGGGATTGAAGGCATTGGACTCGAAGTCGAAACTGAATATCTGGTGGGAGGATGCTTCTGTTGCTCCATGAAGCACGACTTTGAACAGTTGCTCATCGAAAAAAGCAGGAACAGAGGCACCCGCAACTTCATCGTGGAAGTTCCCTTGACCGCGGAGCTTGAGACCGTCAAAGGTTCAATAAAAGAAATAATGGGGGAAGGCACCCAAATAACGAGTGCTTTCGCCATCGACCCCTTAACTGCCGAGGTTATGATGGATACGTTTCCCGGATTGATTGATCGGAACCTTAGGTCTTCGGATCTGCTGGCCATTTCCCATGATGGTGGATTGGATATCGATAAGTTGGCTTCACTGGGTTCTGAGTGGGAGGCATTCGCAAGGTCGAGCGATCCCAAACTAAATTTTGGCGCCGGGAATGGCTTCTTCCTTCTCCCCAAGAAGAATCTCGAGTGATCATGAAGGGCTCACGCGCCCATCGGAAAGAAGTTGGTTTCTGGCTATCCATCTACGTGGTAGCAAGTCAGAATCGCCCCTGAAATGGTTAAATAGCGTCCAGCGAATTTGGGCGGGGGCTCATATGGCAGTAACGGTCATCGAGGTCCGCAACCTCGTCAAGAAGTATGGCAGCTTCGCTGCCGTGGATGGGATCAGCTTCGAGGTCATGAAGGGCGAGGTCTTCTCGCTCCTCGGGCCCAACGGCGCGGGCAAGACCACCACCGTGGAGATCATGGAGTGCCTGCGCACCCTGACCTCGGGCGAGGTGCGCATCCTGGGCATGGACGTCAACAAGGAAACGCTCAAGATCAAGGGCAGGATCGGCGTCCTGCCCCAGGACTTCAACGCCTTCGACTTCCTCACCGTCAAGGAGAACATCGAGTACTTCGGGGGCATGTTCAACAAGAGCTTACCAGCCGACGACCTGATCAGGGCCGTCGACCTGGGGGAGAAGCGGGACGTCTGGTTCAAGAAGCTCTCGGGCGGGCTGAAGCAGCGCGTGGGCGTGGCCATCTCCATGGTCAACGACCCGGACATCATCTTCCTGGACGAGCCGACGACCGGCCTGGACCCCAAGGCCAGGCGCGACGTGTGGGCCGTCATCCAGGAGCTCAAGGCCAAGGGCAAGACCGTAATCCTCACCACCCACTACATGGAGGAGGCTGAGGTGCTCTCCGACCGCGTGGGCATAATCGACCACGGCAGGTTCCTGGCGCTCGGGACGCCGCACGACATCATCGAGCAGTTCGGGACCGGCAGCAGATGCATCATCTCCAACTGCGACGACGCCTGCGCCCAGTCGCTCAAGCAGCAGTGGCCCGGGATCGAGCGCAAGGGCGGCGACATCGTCATCAAGCTAGAGAACAAGGGCTCCCTGCCGGAGATCATCTACACCCTGGACCGGTCCGGGGGCAACTACGAGCAGATACAGGTGACGAGGCCGACCCTGGAGGACGTCTTCCTGCGCCTCACGGGCAAGAAGCTGCATGAGGAGGAGGCCCCTCCGCCGACGGAGAAGAAGGGGCTTTTCGGCCGCAAGAAGAAGGAGAAGGGGGTGGCCTGATGGCCAACCGCGTCCTCGTCGCCATCAAGGGCGAGGTCAAGACCTTCTGGCGCAACAAGTCCACCATCTTCTGGACGGTGGCGTTCCCCGTGCTATTGATCCTGTTGTTCGGGGCGATATTCAGCGGCGGCGGGACGGGGAGGGTGGACATTCATGTGCAGGACCTGTCGGACACCCCGGCTTCGCAGGCGTTCATCGTCTCCCTCGTGGATACTGGCTCGGTGAACATCATCAACGTCAGCAAGGGCACGGACATCGACCAGTACATCAAGGACAACTCGCCCTACGCGGTGCTGATCATACCTGCGAACTTCAGCGAGGCATTCCCTGGGCCGGGGCAGTCGCCCACCCAACTGCAGCTGCGCACCGACCCGACCAACTCCGGCTCCAGCATCGCCTATAGCATCGTGGCGGGGGTGGCGAGCCAATACAACCTCTACTTCGCCGGGGGCACGAACTGGATAACGGTGGGCATGAGCGACATCACCCAGACCGGGTTCTCGTACATCGACTTCTTCATCCCCGGGGTGATAGCGCTGACGTCCATGACCACCACCATCTTCTGGATGGTGAGCGTGATGACCCGCTACCGCACCAACGGCATCTTCAAGAAGCTGACCACCACGCCGATCACCCGGTACGAGTGGCTCACGGCGCAGATCCTGTGGCAGCTGGTGGTGGTGTTCATGTCGGTGGCGGTGATCATGCTGGTCGGGATCCTGGTCTTCGACATGCATCTCACCTTGACGCCGCTGGCGATCCTGGTCATCATCATGTCCTCGGCGCTCTTCAGCAGCATGGGCATGATCATCGCCCGCTTCATCCACGACGAGGAGACCGCCTCCACCGCGGCCAACGCCATAACCTTCCCGATGATGTTCCTGTCCGGGATATTCTTCAACCTGGCGTTCATGCCGGAATGGCTCCAGGCCATCGCCAAGGTGCTCCCACTCTACTACGTGGGAGAGGCGCTGAGGAACACCATGGTGTACGACAACCAGGTGGCGGCCGTGAACAACGCGCTGGTGGTCCTGGTGCTGGCTGTCGTCTTCTTCGTGGCGGGCGTGCTGCTCTCCAAGTGGAAGGACGAGTGAGCAAACCTCTTCCTGATTCTCTTATTTTTCTCGTCCGATGATGCGCCTAGCCACCCCTCCATTTGCAAAATGACTGAGCCTGACTTCTGAAAGCCATTAATACACTGTCAGCTATTCGCATCCCGAGCGATTCACATGAAGCTGACAGGTAGCGAGCGTTCCCAGATCATGACCCATTCCGACATCCGCGCCATGACCATCGAGTGCACCAAGGTCAACGGCATCAACCTGGCGCAGGGCGTCTGCGACCTGGACATTCCCCCGCTGGTCGTGAACGAGGCAAAGAAGGCCATCGATGAAGGCTGGAACACCTACACCCGCTTCGACGGATTGCCGGTCCTGAGGGAGGCGATAGCCAAGAAGGTCAGGGCCTACAACCGCCTGGAGGCGGACGTGGAGAAGAACATCATCTGCTCCGAGGGTACGACCGGGGCCATGTTCGCCACCTGTATGGCTCTCCTCAATCCGGGCGACGAGGTCATCGTCCCCGCCCCCTACTACCAATACCACGTCTTCACAGTGCAGATGTGCGGCGGCAAGCCAGTCACGCCCAAGCTAGGGCCACCGCCCGCCTGGAAGTTCGACGCCGACGCCATCCAGGAGAGCATTACGAAGAAAACGAAGGCCATCATCATAAACACCCCCTCCAACCCCTCGGGCAAGGTCTACTCCCTGGCCGAGCTCAAGGCGCTGCGGGACATCTGCGTGGACAACGACCTCTTCTGCTTCACCGACGAGATCTACGAGTACTTCGTCTACGACGGCCTGAAGCATGTCTCCCCGGCTTCGCTGGAAGGCATGGCGGAGAGAACCATGACCATCTCCGGCTACTCGAAGTCGTTCAGCATCACCGGGTGGAGGGTCGGGTACGTCCACTGCCATGAGAAGTGGAAGAACACCATAGGCTACGTCAACGACCTGATCAACGTGTGCACGCCGACGCCCTTCCAGATCGCCGTCGCCAAGGGCATCGAGCAGCTGCCGGAGTCGTATTACTCGGGCATATGCGACGAGTACGCCGGCAAGAGGAAGATGATGCTGGACGCCTGCAAGGATGCCGGCCTGCACGCCTACAAGCCGGAAGGTTCGTACTATGTACTGGCGGACGTGTCGATGGTGCCTGGCAAGACGGCCAAGGACAAGGCCATGCACATCTTGAAGAAGACCGGCGTCGGCGCGGTGCCCGCCACCGCCTTCTTCCCCGACAGCAGCGGGGACGCCATGGTCAGGTTCTGCTTCGCCAAGAGGGACCCGGTGCTCAAGGAGGCCTGCGAGCGGCTGAGGAAGCTGAACGTCTGAACGATGACATTCATGGTCAACCGTGCTGTGTTTTGAAGACTAGCGCGTAGACGGCAAAGAACGATGTCGAGAGCGAGAGCCAGGTCACGATGGCTCCATATAATATTAAGGTCCCGGATTTCCATCCCTGATATGTCCCCCAAAGTTCGTGAGGCATCATCAGGATGACGGCGTAGTAGGCCGTTACCATGACCAGGAGACTGACGATCAACGAAACCAGGGCCATTGACCTGAGGATCAATGGCCAGCCGTTCCAGCCATCGAAGCGCCATATTATGATCAGGGCGATGCCCAGGGCGAATAACGAGATGCCCAGGACATAACAGAAAGACAGGACCGCATCGTAGAAAAAAATGACATGAGTATTCTCTAGCGACATTAAAATGCTCCAGAGGTAAAAGATGGCTTGCAGCGCAAGACCGATACCCATGATCGCAAATGCCATTTTCTTGCTTAAGGGGCCCATCTGAAACCCTAACAGTATTGCTGGGGGGCATGATATAGTGATTTGCTAGCTGTCGCTCGATATCCATTGTCAGCAGGGCGGGTTTCTCGACGACGCCCATAGGGCGGCCATCTCCCATTTCTTGGTTGATTCCGCCCCCCTTACTCATGCTTTCCAGGCACGTCCCGCTTGCATGCCAGCCTGAGGATGGGGAAGACGTTGGTCAGGACCTTGCCCTCGGCCTTGCGCAGGTGCTCGGTGAAGGTGGACCTTGAGACCCCCGCCCTCTTGGCCAGCTCGTCCGCCGTGACCTTCGCCGGCTGGTCGAAGTACCCCGAGGAGAAGGACTCGCACAGCATCTCCACCTGCTTGTCCGTGAGCCCGGCCAGGATGCTCTCCGCGGGCACCAGCATGTCCGAGCAGAAGCAGGGCAGCTCCACCGGCCTGATGGACTTGATGCGCACCTCCCCGCCCATGGCCTTGATGCTCTCCACCAGGCTGACGATGTTCTCCTGGCTGAAGGAGAAGATGCGGTACGACTCCCAGCCGTCCTTGGTGACGTTCGGCTGGGTGTAGATGCATCCGCTGGTGGCGATGAGGTGGATGACCGAAGAGGGGTCGGCGTGCTCCGCCCCGTAGGCGATCTCCAGCCTCCCCCGCTGCCGGGAGACGTGCGCGAACGGCAGATACTCATGGAACCCGTCCTCATAGTCGTCCAGTGTCGACTGGTCCTCGCTCTCTATCACCGCCACATGCATCATTTCGTTGGTCCAGGCGGTGATGGTGGAGTCGGGGTGCTTCCTGGTGAAGCGACAATAGGGACAATCGTGGCTGATCTCCAGCTGCGCCTCGAAGTTGCTCACGCGCCTGAATGCGCTGGCCCCCTATTGAATCTCTCGTTGAGAGTTGGGATGCAGGGGACGTGCGCATCAGTAGCCTGCCATGCTCTGACAGCGTACCAGCCTGTGCCGGTACTTTATTAGGGACCGCCCTGCGCCGGTGCAATCGTGAATACCCCGCCCGCAATCACTACATTTCGAGAACATGATTTCCGAGACAGAGATGTTCAACAAGATCAGCTCCTACCAACGGACCACCAAGAACGCTCACAACGCCTACCTCCGCGAGCAGGGACGCACCAGCGCGCGCGTCTCCATGCGGAGGTTGGTCCTGGTGTACGGGTGGCTGATCGGAAGGGCCTGAGTAAGCGGTCACCCGCCATCAGGGTCGAGCCCTACAAACCCCTAAGGGAAGAGGACCTCGGGTCTTCTTCTCATCTTTGCTTTTTCTTCTCGCTTCGCTCATTTCGCCATCTGCCATAGGACGTAGGAAGCGTCTTATGCCATCTTCCTCAGCTCGATCCTGATCTGGGATTCGCCGCCCTTCTCATCTCGTCATACAAGAACTCGTAGTACTCCCATGTCGAATCGTCCCCGCAGGATCCCCTCAACCCCTTGGTGTAAGGAAGCATCTTCTCCCAATAGCAGATTATCTTCGGGCCGATCAATGGGTAAACCAGATCCGCGTCGACGAGCTTCTGACGGAGCAGCACGCCGATCCCTTCGTAATAATTCCCGACCTTGTCATAAGCGACCGGGACGGGGTTGTCAGAGAGGACGTCCCCAAACTTCTTGACGAAATCAGAGAAGTCCTCGTATTCGGAATTCACGACGAGCTTCTCGGCCGCACGCAGCTCCCCATGGCTGATGTTGTACCCGGGGTATATCCGGATCAACATCTCCGTCTTCCTTTGCCTGATCAGCATCCTATACTGGTTCGCGGCAAAGAATATTCCGATTATTGCAGTAATGGCCAGACATATTGATACTATCGTCGACACTTCCAATTCGGCCATGGTCCAATCCTCGAAAACCAATGCCGATTCAATCATAAATATGTCTCAATTCCCATAATGCTAGAGCTTAGAATGTTGCGATGGACCGGCTACACCCCTCGCATCATTTGCAGCGATACGGGTTCTACTACAGGGAAACATATACCAAGCCACAAATCCTGATGTGAGAAGGGTGCGATGATCGGCATGAACCTGACAAACGAGAGCTACCTCATCCTGATCAGGACCAAGGGATCGACCGAGTATTATTACAAGGACGAGGGCGGTTGGTCGAAGGTCAGCTCGCGAGGCCGTAAGTATCATGCTACCGCCGAGCAGGTCCTGAACCATATCCTGCCTGCGCTGGCTGGCGTCAAGCCGAGCGTGAGCGTCGAGGTGGAGCATTACGACGACCGGGAAGCGCGGGCCGTGGCGGGCCGGCTTGCCTCCAAAAGAAAGTGAGGTAAGAAAAAAGCAAGTTTGCTCCGAATGGATTTATGCTCGTTTTATTACAACTTGAAATGAATTTGGCAGCTCATCGCCCTATCGGTCATAGAATCTGGATAGAGACCAAAGACAACTGATTTCATTTCGAATCAGCCTTGATACTTTCCCCTAACTTCCTAAGGCGGTCCTCGGCCACCTTCAACCGTTGATTTACCATCAGCTCGGAGAAGTCCATGATCATCCCGAAGACATCACCCTCATCGCCCTTTTGGAGAGCTTGGAGATAGACCTCGCGATCCTTACCCAGGAAGATCAGTCGAGGCATTCCATCTCTCAGCAGGAGATAATTGAAGACCTCACGACCAACCCTTCCATTTCCATCTGTGAATGGATGGATTGATTCGAACCTTTGGTGGAGGATGACAGCCAAGAAAAACGGATATTGCCCTTCCTCCAATCCATGATAATAATCATCAATTGCCTCTTGGAGCTCGTCCTCGATCATCATCGCTGGCGTTGGCTTTAATTCAATTCCAAAGATGCCTATGTCATCGGTTCTCCTAAATTTACCAGCAGATTCAAAATCGATATTGTTCATGATAAGGGAATGTAGTTTCCGGATGAATGCGAGATCAACCTTTCCTTTGTACTTTTCTCTGAATGCCCGAACCGCTCTAAAATTTTGAACCTCATTGATCTCGCGCAGGCTCTTATCCTTCGGGGCGATGCCTTCCTCTAGCAACCTGTAGGTGTCCCTCAAGGAGAGCGTATTGCCTTCAATGAAGGTTGTGCCATGAACATATCGGGTCTCAATGTCCCCCTCGTAATAATCAATCTCGCTCGTTGCCAATATCCTATCGATTGATTGACAGGTGAATCGCAATCGTTCTAGGAGCTTTATCGTTATAGGAAAAGAGGATGATGCAGCCTCTGGCATCGATGATAGATCATAACGGTACGTTAGCGTGCTCAATTCAGATTTCTTATTAATCGCTTCTTGCTCCATTTCCAGGAAGAATCTCTTCCTTAACCTATCCGACTCTTCTTCGTTCTTCGGGCTTTCAGGCCCGATGTATTTTGTCGTCCTTCCTCTTTTTCCTCGGACCCTGAAATCCTCGACCAGATACCATCTGGAACTACCGCTCGGATTAGGATTGTTTACTATTCTCCTTTTTCTCAGTCCCGTCATATCGATTCCTTCATACTACGTCAAATACATATAATATATTATTATAGGCGTAGTAAATTATAAAATTAAAACGGAGCGAGATTTGCAGGTACCCTGGCACCATCATATCACGCAAAATTGCATCCTCATGGCAGACCATTATGCGAGATGACGAGGATTCAGCGCAAATCCTCCAGGACCACCGAGGTGTCCCCGCACCACACCCTGAGCTCCTCGGCGGTGGCCGGCACCAGCTTGGCCCGGATGACGAAGTTCTCGATCTTCATCCAGCGGGAGAGGCCCTCCATCATCTGCCACAGCTCGTAGCGGATGTGCGGCTCGTAGTAGCCGAGCTTGTTCAGCAGCGCCTTGGTCTCGTTCTTCGGGCTCTCCACCCAGATGGTGTCCGAGCCTGAGTGGTTGATGAAGTCATATACGAGGCGGGTGGCCACCCTCTTGCGCCTGAACTCCGGCCGCACGTAGACCTGGGAGAAGAGCATGGGGAACTGGACCACGGAGTGCGCGTACTTGGAGAACTCGCGCCTCGGCTCCCGGTAGATGTAGTATCCGACGGGCTCCAGCCCCCGCTCCTTCTCTACCCAGACCATCTTCGCCTTCTCCTTGCCCTCGATGAGGTACATGAACCCGGGGTTCTCGACCCGGGCCTCGTCCTGCAATCCCCTGAGGATGTACTTGTCCCGGTAGTCGCGGACCCTGGAAACGCGGAGCTGGGGCCTCTGCTCGACACTAGAGCTGGTGGAGGTACCCGCCTCGGTCCTCGTTCTTCCGATATCCAGCGTGGAGCACTTGACGTCGTCGCATTCGAGCTGGCTCACTGCATCCCACCCTTCTCGCTTGCTCACCTAGATTCGCGGAACGCGCTATATTTAATTCTCCGAGGTCCCCGAAAGTAAGTAGCAACTACGGATGAAGGTGGCTCGTCTCGCCCCGGAGGATGGAGTCGAGGCGCTCCAGCGCCGTCCGGTTGGAGGGGAACATGAGCATGCCCTTCGCCTCGTTGTAGGTGCACCAGCGCGCGTCGGAATGCTCCTTGCCGTCGAGCTTGACCCTGGTGCCTGGCCGGACCTCCACCCCGAAGGCGTGCTCGTGCACTGGCCGAGGGGCGTAGAACCTGTGGCTGAGCAGGTCCGGGACCACCCGGACCACCTCCTTGATCCCGGTCTCCTCCCGCACCTCGCGGATGAGCGCCTCCTGCAGGGTCTCGGTGTCCTCCACCCCCCCGGTCAAAGGCTGCCAGAAGCCGCCCTGGCGCGCGTTGCGCTTGAGCAGCAGGAAGAAGGTGCCGGTCTGCCCCCTCTTGAATATGATCCCCAATACCACCTGGTCCGTGCGCGCCATCCTACCTCTCCTCCCCCTCTTCCCTGCCCTCCACCGTTAGGCGCTCCCCGGGCTTGAGGATTTCGCACTCCGAGCGCGTTTCCCTCTCCACCAGGCGCTTGAACTCGAGCGGGTCGGCCTCTATGAGGGGGAAGGTGTTGTAGTGCATCGGCACCACCGTGACCGGCCTCAGCAGCTTCACCGCCTTGACCGCGTCCTCGATGTCCATGGTGTAGTGCCCGCCAATTGGCAGGAGCGCCACGTCGATCCCCGCCTCCCCTACCAGGCGCATGTCCCCGAAGAGGGCCGTGTCCCCGGCGTGGTAGATGCGGGCGCCGTCCGCCTCCAAGAGGAAGGAGGCCGCCTGGCCCAGATTGACGCCCTCGTCGATGCTGGAGGAATGCACCGCGGGGAAGAGCTTGACCCGTCCCATGGGCAGGCGGACCGTCCCCCCGAAGTGAGGGTCGACCACCTTGGCGCCCTGGGAGGCGCAGTGATTCGCCAGCTCGAACGTGGCGACGATACACGCCCCCGTCCTCTTGGCTATCGATATGGCGTCGCCAAGATGGTCGCCGTGGGCGTGGGTAACGAGGATGACGTCGGCCTCGGCCCGCTCGGCGGTGATCGCCGCCTTGGGGTTGCCGGTTAGGAACGGGTCGATCAACACGACGCCCTTGGAGCAAGCCACGGAGAAAGCGGAATGGCCCAGATATGTCAGCTCAGGCATCGGCTCACCGTAGGTGATTGCAAATGCCCCTAAAAAACCGCATCCCCGGTTCTTTCGGGAAGGAACGAAATATACAGGTCCCTCATCCCGGCCGCTTCCTCTTGCTCGCGCACCTGGCGACTATCCTCTCCGCCGCCCTGCCATCCCCGAAGGGGTTGCGCCATCGGGTCCGGACGCGCATCTGCCTCCTGGCCATCTCCGATATGACTTTGGGATTGGTTCCCGCCAGCAGGTTCGCCTTGACGGCGATGGTCTCGGGGCGCTCGGTGCTCTCGCGCATGGTCACGCATGGGACGTGAAGGATGCAAGCCTCCTCCTGAACTCCCCCGGAGTCGGTCAGAATCAGACGGGAGTTCGCCTCTAGAATGAGGAAGTCCAGGTAGCCCAATGGCTCGGTCAGCAGGATGCCGTCGGACCGGAGGCCGAACTCCTCGATGCGCTTCCTCGTCCTAGGATGAGTCGGCAGCACCAGAGTCATCTTCAGCTCGTCGCTAACCCTCTGCAGGCCCTCGATCACGCCCTTCAGCCGCTTGGGGTCGTCCACGTTCTCCTGGCGGTGGGCCGTCGCCACCAAGTAATCGTCGTCCTCCAGCCCCAGGCGGTGTAGCACGTTCGACTTCCGTTCCGCCAGGTCCAGGTTCTGCCGCACCGCGTCCACGATGGTGTTGCCCGTCTTGTACACGCCCTTGGTTATACCCTCCTTGGCGAGATGCTGCCTCGCCACGTTGGTGGGGACGAAGAGCAGTTGGGAGAGGTGGTCGGCCAGGACGCGGTTGATCTCCTCGGGCATGGAGCGGTCGTAGCAGCGCAGCCCCGCCTCCACGTGGCCGACGCGGACGCCGAGCTTGCTGGCGGCGAGCGCGCCTGCGAGGACGGTGTTGGTGTCGCCTTGTACCAGCACTATGTCCGGCCTCTGCTTCGTCAGCACCTTCTCGATGCCGGTGAGCATCTTACCGGTCTGCTCCCCGTGCGCGCCGGACCCCACGTCCAGCTTGAAGGCGGGGTCGGGGAGCTCCAGCTCCTCGAAGAACACCCTGTCCATGGCGTAGGAGTAGTGCTGGCCGGTGTGGAGCACCAGGTGATCGAGCTTGCGCTTCTGGCATTCGCGGACCACCGGGGACATCTTGATTATCTCCGGCCGGGTGCCGAGGACGATGGCGATCATTTTCCTCCCGGTTGAATCCCCCGGCCCGTTCTTATTGCTTTGGCCATTATCTCCACCTGACGAGGATCTCCTCGCGCTTGAAGGCCTTGACCGCCAGGTAGAAGGCGAGGGCGTCGAGGGCGAGGATGATGGCGGCGAAGAGCAGCATGTTGGTGAGGGAGAGGATGACCAGGCCCACCAGGGTGATGATGAAGAAGGCTATGGCCGGTAGGACGATGATCCCCCCGATCTGCTGCGAGCTCCTCACGTCCGTCACCTTGGAGGAGATGACGACGTTGAGCAGCACGCTCAGGACCGCGAACAGCGGCGCAATCAGAATAACGGCCAACAGCCAGATCTCGTCCGGCAGGAGGAAGTAGCCTAGGAGCGGCTGCGTGACCACGTCCACGATGATGATCATGGGGATCGCCGACAGCCAGGTTATCAGCACGGTGGGCAGGAGGATGGCCATGGTCTTGCCCATGAGCAGCTCCAGGTCCGTCGTCGGCGTCGCCAGCAAGGGCTCCAGGCTCCTGGACAGCTTCTCGCCCACGAAGGAATACGAGGCGATGACCGTCGGCAGGACCGAGGGGATGAGCAGGATGAAGAGGAGGAGCGCGTTGACGATCAGCTTCAGATTCTGCTCCAGCTCGCTCTCCACCCCGAGGAAGACCGAGCCGGGGTTGATGGTGTTGATGGTCGTCGAGGACCAGATGTTGCAGTGGGAGATGATGGAGCTGCTCGCCTGGCTATCGGAGATGTTGGAGTAGCTGACGACGCAGGAGTAGATGGTGCAGTTCACGATCTCGCAGCTGCCGACGGCGCAGTTCACCAGCTCCACGTTCTCGATGCGGTAGTTGTTGATGCTGACGTTAACCAGCTGTTGGTCCTCCAGCAGACCCTCGACACGGATGCTCAGGTCCAATGGCTGGTCGGTAGGCGGAGGAGAGAGCAGCGTGATGGGGATGACGTACACCAAGGGCAGGACGGTGCACATGACCAGCGGCATGAGGATGAGGGTGAGGAGGATGTAGCGGTTCTTGCGATACTCGGCCATCTCCTTGCGCACGATGGTGCTGACCTTGTCCCAGCGCAGCCTCATTACCCGCCCCCCACGAGCTTGAGGTAGATGTCCTCCAGGGAGCGCTTGACCTCCTCCACGTAGGAGACCTCGGCGCCCATGGCCACCAGCCTGGAGACGATGGCGGGGTTGTCGTGCTTGGGGTCGGAGACCTGGACGATGAGCGACGAGTCCTCCTGCCTGACGTCGAGGACGTTGGGCATGGACCTGAGCGCCTGCAGGTGCTCCGGCCTGACCTCGCGCAGCTGGAACAGGGTGGCGCGGCCGAAGAAGCGCGATGCCAGCTCGTCCGGTGTACCTACGGCGAGCAGGCGGGTGCGCAGCACGCCGATGCGGTCGCAGACCCTCTGCGCCTCGTCGAGGTTGTGGGTGTTGAGGAATATCGTCCTCCCTTCCTTCTTCAACTCCAGCAGGAAGTCGCGCACGGTCTTGGCGGCTTCGGGGTCCAGGGCGGCCGTCGGCTCGTCCAGGAAGATGTACTCCGGCTCATGAACCAACGCGCGGGCGATGGCCACCTTCTGCTTCATGCCCTTGGAGAACTTGCCCACCGCCTCCTCCCTCCTGTCCCAGAGGTTCAGGGTCTTGAGCAGCTCCGTGATCCTCTTCTCCCGGTCCTTGGCGCTCACGCCATACAGCCTGGCGAAGAAGTCCAGGTTACGGTACGCCCCCAGGCTCTCGTAGAGGCCCGGATTCTCCGGCAGCAGCCCGATGCTCTGACGGATCTTCAGCTGCGACTCCGCGTCCCTCAGGTCGAGCTTGTTGATGTAGGCCGTGCCGGTGGTGGGGGCGATGAGGCAGCAGAGCATGCGGACGGTGGTGGTCTTGCCCGCGCCGTTCGGCCCGAGGAAGGCGAAGGCCTCTCCGTCCTTGATGGAAAGGTTTAGGTCCTCCACCGCCACGGTGCCCTCGAATCTTCTTCCCAAGCCGACGGTCTCTATCAATCGGTCGCCTCTGATTGGCCTAATCGGATGGAGGATGATTACCTTTTCCGTCGCCCTTCAGCGCGGCGACTTCTCCAGTATCCGGGCGAGCTCCTCCTCCGAGGTGTTGAGCATGATCAGGTCGCCGACGGTGCCGACCAGGGACGTGGGCAGCCTGACCTCCCTCTTCTTGAACACGCCCTTCTTCAGCTTCATCTCGTTGAAGGCCTCCTTCTCCACCTCCACCTCGAGGTAGGCGACCCTCCAAGCCGCCTCCGGCTCCAGGTAGAGGCTCTCGGTGACTCCCACCTCGCGCCCGTTGTTGGAGACCACGCGCTTGTTCACCAGGTCGCCGGCGGTGCGCGTCAGCAGAGAGGGATCGATGGTGTACTGGGCCAGCTTGGCCAAGGGGTCCTTCATCTTGACCACGTCCCTCACGGTGTCCACCTTCTCCGAGGGGAAGGCGGTACGCGCCGCGCCGAAGAGCGGCTTCTTGACGTTCAGGCTCCCCTCCATGCCCTTCGTCACCACGACCTTGAGCGCGCCCATGCGCCAGTTGTCCGTGTCCACGCTCACGCCCTCGACGGTCCCGATCACCTTGGCGTCGGAGCTGAGCACCTCGAGCCCCATTATCTCTTCCAATCGGAGCATCCCA
>JAJRAN010000133.1 GCA_028682915.1 Methanomassiliicoccales archaeon
GATAAGGGAAACCAAGGACTTGTTGCTTGCGAGGCGGACTCGGGAATTCTCTTATATGCTACATGCTATCAGCCCTCACACCCGTCCGACCGAGGAGGCAGGGAGATTTGGCGTACTGGAACCCTAGGATCGAGACCATGCCTATAGCGGAATTGAAGGCCTTGCAGCTGAAGAACCTCAAGGCATTGGTGCGCCGGCTCTACGACCACTCACCCTTCTATCGGCAGAGGATGGAGCAGAAGGGAGTGACCCCGGACGACATAAGGAGTCTGGAGGACGCGGCGAAGCTCCCATTCATGTACAAGAAGGACCTGCGGGACTATTATCCAGATAAGCTCTTCGTCGTGCCCAAACGAGACATAGTACGCTATCATGCCTCATCCGGAACCACAGGCAAGGCCACGATCGTAGGCTATACCCGGAACGACATCGAGACCTGGTCGGAGTCCTTGGCCAGGTCCCTTACCTCCATAGGCCTGGGCGCGGACGACGTCGTCCAAGTGGCCAACACCTATGGGCTGTTCACGGGCGGGCTCGGCTTCCACTATGCGGCTGAGAAGATCGGCGCGGCCGTCGTACCGGCGAGCACGGGCAACACAGAGAGACAGATCCAGCTCATCCAGGACCTAGGGGTCACAGCCATGGCCGCCACGCCGTCGTACATGATGTACGTGGGCGAGGTGGCGGAGAAGATGGGGGTGAGCATCAAGAATGACACCAAGCTACGGGTCGGCCTCCTCGGGGCCGAGCCCTGGTCGGACCGGATGCGGGATCGCATCCAGGAATGGCTAGGTGTCAAAGGCATCAACTGCTATGGCGCCAGCGAGCTATCCGGGCCTTTGTTCTCCGAGTGCGCGGACCAGCAGGGCATCCATTTCTGGAGCGACCTCACCATGCTGGAGATACTGCACCCAGAGACGCATGAGCCGGTCGGCCCGGGCGAGAAGGGCGAGATGGTGATAACCATGCTCACCAAGGAGGCGTTCCCTCTGATCCGCTACCGCATAGGCGATATCAGCGTCATCCACGAGGAAAGGTGCAGCTGCGGGCGCACGCATCCGCGCATCTCGCGCATCACTGGTCGGGTGGACGACATGCTCATCATCCGCGGCATCAACGTGTTCCCGTCGCAGGTGGAGTACTCGCTGCTCACTAACCCCGAGCTCGGCAACGAGTTCCAGATCGTCATCGATAGGAAAGGGGCACTGGACGACATGCTGGTGCGCGTCGAGCTGAAGCCCGATGCCTTCACCGACAACATCAACCAATTGAACGCCCTAAGGGAAAGGGTGGAGAGCAAGCTCAAGAACCTCCTCAACGTAGGGGTGGAGATCGAGCTGGTAGAGCCCGGCAGCCTGCCTCGATTCGAAGGCAAGGCCAAGAGGGTCCTGGACAGGAGGGTGTACTGATGAAGCATGATCTGGAGAAGTACCGCATCAAGCAGCTGTCGATCTTTTCGGAGAACCGTCCAGGAAGGCTGATGGACCTGGCCCGGGACATGAAGGAGGCCCAGGTCAACATCCTCGGCTTCACCATCGCCGAGGGCTCGGGATATGGAGTGGTGCGCATGCTGGTGGATAAGCCAGAGAAGGCCTACGAGAAGCTCGCGACCCAGGGCCACGTCGTCAAGTTCACCGATGTCCTCGCGGTGAAGATGGAGGACAAGCCAGGAGGCCTTTACGACCTAACGGTCCTTCTCAAGGAGGCGGGAATCAACATCGAGTACGCCTACGGCTACCGCAACTCCCCCGCTGCCGTCCTGATACTTAAGGTGGAGGACTTCGACGGGGCCATCGACACCGTCCTGGGCAGCGGCAGGACGCTCTACGACGTATCGCACTTCAGGTGAGCTGGCTTGCAAGGTCGGAGGTGGAGCCAATGAGCGCCTGGAACCCAAAGATGGAATTCATGCCCAAGGAAGAGCTGGACAAGCTGCAGCTGAAGCTCCTGAAAGCTCTGGTCCATCGCTTGTACGATTACTCGCCCTTCTATCGGCAGAGGATGGACCTGGCAAAGGTCCACCCCGATAGAATCAGGTCCCTGACCGATGTCGCCAAGCTGCCTTGCATGCAGAAGAAGGACCTCAGGGATCTGGAGCCTGGCCAGCTGTTCATGGCATCGAACCGGGAGCTGGTCAGGTACCATGCGTCCTCAGGGACGACGGGCCGACCGACGATCGTGGGATACACCCAGAAGGACGTCGACACCTGGACCGAATCGGTCGCTCGTGGCATAGCCTCCGCCGGTTTGGGGGCCGACGACATCCTCCAGGTCGCCTATACCTATGGGCTCTTCACGGGCGGCCTGGGCCTGCATTACGGGGCTGAGAGGCTGGGCTGCACCGTGGTTCCTGCTAGCACCGGCAATTCCGAGAGGCAGCTGGACATGATCAAGCGCCTGGGCGTCACGGCCATCGCCTGTACGCCCTCCTACCTCATGCACTTGGGGGAGGTGTCGCAGAGGATCGGCCTGGACATCAAGAGCGATACCAACCTCCGCCTCGGCATCCTCGGCGCCGAACCGTGGTCCGAGGGGATGCGAGGACGAATGGAGGACGGACTGGGGGTCAAGGCGATAAACATCTACGGCACCAGCGAGCTCTCCGGACCGCTTTGGTGTGAGTGCGTCGAGCAGCGCGGCATGCACGTCTGGGGCGACCAGACCCTGCTTGAGGTCGTCGACCCCGAGACCGGTGAGACGCTCAGCCCAGGTGAGAAAGGTGAGCTGGTTGTGACCATGCTCCTCAAGGAGGCGGTCCCCATCATCCGCTATCGGACGGGGGACATAACCACCGTCGATTGGGAGGAATGCGGTTGTGGGCGGTCTCATCCCCGCCTAGGGCGCATCACTGGTCGGGTGGACGACATGCTCATCATCCGCGGCATCAACGTGTTCCCGTCGCAGGTGGAGTACGTTCTTATGTCAAATCCGGAGCTGGGGAACGAGTTCCAGATCGTACTGGAAAGGAAGGGGGCCCTGGATGACATGCTCGTCCGGGTGGAGCTCAAGCCCGAGTCCTTCCAGGATAACGTCGCCAAGCTGGAATCCCTTAAGTCGAGGATCAATGAGCGGCTCAAGAACACTCTGATGATCAGCGCGGAGGTCGAGCTCACAGAACCGGGCACATTGCCGAGGTTCGAAGGCAAGGCCAAGAGAGTGGTGGACAAGAGGAATATCTAGGCTCGTGCCGCAGGTGTGAGGTCGGGTTTAGGATATTGCTGTTTGCTAGCATGTTCCGTACTAGCATGTAACGTTTATATATCGACCAAGGCCATGCGCCTCGCCATTGGAGAGGGCGCTCGGGGAACCAGTGACTGCGGGTTATTGATGACAATGAGTGCCGGGCGCCGATAGGAGAGGAAATGAATGCTGGGAATTGACGACCCCTGGATATTATTGGGATATGTTTTGGCGATAGGCTCGACCATCGCCGGCGTGATCTATGGCTGGTTGTACTGGAATCGGGATGATTGAATGGTGGATACCGTTCTCTTCTGGAGCGCAACGGCCGTCTACGTCACCATCACCCTATTCCTCGCCTATTTCGGCTGGAAGAAGACCAAAAAGGGCGAGGATTTCCTCCTCGCTGGGAGGAAGGTCAACCCCTGGATAATCGGCCTCTCGTATGGGTCCACCTTCATCAGCACCGCGGCCATCGTAGGATTCGGCGGCGTCGCGGCGAACTGGGGGCTCGCATTGATGTGGCTTGTCTTCCTGAACATCGCCGTCGGCATACTCATCGCCTTCATCGTCTTCGGTAAGCCCACCAGGAAGCTTGGCCAGAAATACAAGGCGATGACCTTCCCCGATCTCCTGGGCAAGGTCTTCAGGTCCAAATTCCTGCGGGTCTCGGCGGCCCTGATAATTGTAGTCATGATGCCGCTCTACGCCTCCGGGGTCCTCATCGGAGGGACTCTCTTCATTCAAACGACCCTCGGCGTCGACTACAACACCGCCTTGATCGCTTTCGCCATCATCACCGCCGCCTACGTCCTCTTCGGGGGTCTGCTGGCAGTCATGTACACTGACGCGTTCCAGGGCGCCATCATGCTGTTCGGCATGACGGCTATCCTGATACTGACCTTCTTGCTTTTGGGAGGGGTGACAGACTCCTTCCAAGCCCTCACTGACCTGCCTTCGCAGGTTCCTCCGACCTCGTCCTCTGGAACCTACCTCGCAAGCCTGGCGTCAAAGGGATGGGAGGGCTGGACGTCCTTCCCCGAGCTTGGGTCCTCCATCTGGTTCACGGTGGTCACGACCATCATAATGGGCGTCGGCATCGGGGTCCTAGCCCAGCCGCAGCTGGTGGTCAGGTTCATGACCGCGAAGGACGCTAAGACCCTCAATCGGGCAGTGCCGATCGGTGCTTTGTTCATCCTCTTGACCACGGGCGTCGCCTACACCGTGGGAGCGCTGACCAACGTCTACTTCTGGGATAATGAGGGCATGATCTCCACACAGGTGGTGAAGGACCCCGTCACTGGTATCATCAACATCGACAAAATTGTGCCACAATACATCAACTCAGCCATGCCAGACATCATCATTATCATCTTCATGTTGACGCTGCTTGCGGCGGCGATGTCCACCTTGAGCTCTTTGTTTCACACCATGGGGTCGGCGGCAGGTTTCGACATCTATTCCTATCTGAAGGGTGGCAAGACCAAGGAAGCCTCCTTGAAAGCCAGCCGGATCGGAACTCTTGTCATGATCGTGGCGAGCGTCGTGCTGGCCTTCTTCATGCCGGTAAGCATCATCGCTCGCGCCACTGCCATGTTCATGGGGCTTTGCGCCTCGGCCTTCCTTCCGCTATTCGTGCATGGGCTGTTCTCCAAGCGCACTTCGAGATTGGCGGCGATTTCCAGCTTGGTGGTGGGGACCTCCGTTTGGTTCTTCTGGACGTTCTTCGTGCATAAGGCGGAGTCGGCGCCACTTGGCATCTGCAACGCGCTCTTCGGGGTCGACTCGCTGTTGGGAATGCCGTGGCAGGTGGTGGACCCCTTGATCGTCGCCATTCCATGCTCCGTTGCTGCCCTAGTCGTTGGCTACGCTTTGGATAAGCAAAAGTTCGTGAAGGAGGAGGCCGACGCGGCATCGGCCTGAGGTAGTGATTGAAGAAGGGTTGGGGGAAGAAAAATGATTGAACCTTGGGTGTTCTGGCTGACCACGGCGGTCTACGTAGCGATCACCTTGTACTTGGCGTACCTAGGCTGGAAGAAGACCAAGAGCCATGAGGACTTTCTGATCGCTGGCCGTAAGGTGAACCCGCTCATCATCGGCCTATCCTATGGGGCCACGTTCATCAGCACCTCGGCCATCGTGGGATTCGGTGGGGTCGCGGCCCAGCTGGGAGAAGGGCTGATATGGCTCACTGTCCTGAACATCTCCATCGGTATCCTCCTGGCATTCATAATCTTCGGCAAGAAGGCTAGGACCATCGGCCAATCGCTGAAGGCCATGACCTTCCCCGACCTGGTGGGCAAGCGATTCAACTCCAATTTCATCCAATACACTTGCAGCGTCATCATCCTCCTCTCCATGCCGCTCTATGCCAGCGCGGTCCTCATTGGGGGAGCGCGGTTCATCGAGGAGACGTTGCAGGTCCCCTATGATTACGCCCTGCTCGGCTTTGCGGTCATCACCGCAGCTTACGTCATCACCGGAGGCATCCTGGCGGTCATGTACACCGACGCGTTCCAAGGTGCGATCATGATGTTCGGCATGACCGCGATCCTAATACTGACCTTCGTCACGTTGGGAGGCGTCTTCGACGCCAACCAGGCGCTCACCGACCTTCCCTCCCTGGTGCCGGCCAGCTCCACGGCGGCATTGGCCTCGAAGGGATGGACCGGTTGGGCCTCCATGCCCGAACTGGGATCGCCGATCTGGTACCAGATGGTGACGACGATAATACTAGGGGTCGGGATCGGAGTGCTGGCCCAACCTCAGCTAGTGGTCAGGTTCATGACCGCCAAGAGCAACAAGTCCTTGAACCGGGCGGTGCCGATAGGCTCCATCTTCATCCTGCTCATGACCGGGGTGGCGTTCACCGTAGGCGCTCTGTCGAACGTCTATTTCTGGCAAAACTACGGAAGCATCGCATGGACGCCCGACGGCGTGGGGGCGATGACCAACGACGTGGACAAGATAATCCCCATTTACATCAACGACGCCATGCCGCCCTTCGTCGTGGTGATTTTCATGCTGACGCTCCTCGCCGCCGCCATGTCGACTTTGAGCGCGATATTCCATACCATGGGCTCGGCGGCTGGTTATGACCTGTGGACGCAGATGAAGCGCTCGCTTGATCGCAAAGAAGGAGCCGATAAGAAAAAGAAGCAAGGATCGAGCCTGAGAGCGAACCAGCTGGCCACCCTCATCATGATCGCGGTCAGCATCGGACTCGCCTTCATCATGCCCAGCAACATCATCGCCAAGGCCACGGCCATGTTCATGGGTCTTTGCGCGGCGGCCTTCCTGCCCATGTACACGCATGGCTTGTTCTCGAAGCGGCTCTCGAAGATAGGCGCCATAGCCAGCCTGGTCTCTGGAGCGGTGGTGTGGTTCCTGTGGAGCGCTTTCGTCCAGGCAGACATCGCCAAGAGACTTGGCCTCTGCCAGGCCATCTTCGGCAAGCCTTCCTTGGCGGGAGCGCCATGGAACGTCATCGACCCGCTAGTAATCGCCATCCCGGCGAGCATCATCGCCATGGCCCTCGGCTGGTATTACGAGTACGGTATCAAGAAACAAAAGCCCGCCACTGCCTGATGACCATATGGAGGAGTGGAGCCAGGCACTGAATCAATGGACCATTTGCGATAATGAGACGCCATCCTATCCGCAGACGCGATGCCATTCCAATCTGTCACCGGCGATGAGCATGACCTCTTTGGCCATGTCCAGAGGGGTCATCCTTCCTTCGATTCTATTGCGATCGCGGAAGATTTTCTGCCTCACTTCTCTGCCCACGATGTCGTCCGTGCCTGCCCGAACCCTGACGACGACCGAGCCTTCGGTCTTCAGCTCCTCCGACGATATCCCATCCTCGTCGCCATCGGTGATCGCGACTATCGGGACGTTAAAACGATACAACAGGCTGCCCGCGATCTTGCTGGTATCGTCTCCCACCGTCACCACCAAGGACGCTTCCCGGCATCGATAGATGGCCTCCTCCGCGCTGTGGTCGATGAAGAACACACCGTTCTTGCTGGAGCTGATAGCCCTCGCCACGGCCTTGGTCCTCCTCGTCAACCCGGAGCGCACATGCGCCCTTTGAGGGCTGAACTGCCCCAAGCGGTTGACTCCAGTAACCTTGAGCTCCACGCCATCGGCCCTCAGCCTGCCGTCGGGGCCTTGGCGTAACACCACATCGGATGAAGTGGCGCGCCCTACCACCACGCCATCGACCCAAAGGTTCTCTCCAGGGATGACCCCACGGACGCGCCTGCCGCCCTCATCATTTTCAGGGTCCTCGACGAGGTCGCTCCCCTTGAGCAGCTCCAATCCCAGCTCGTGCGCCAGCAAGCCCGAGATGTGCTGCTCTTTCTCGTTCCAGTCTATCAGGATGCCATCATCGACCTGTAGCAGGGGCTTGTCGACGTCCCTCTTGCACCTCGAAAAAACGGTCCTCCCAAAGCTTAGGGAGGACTCCGTGCTCTTGGCGAAGTTGACCAGAAGCAGGATATCATTTCTGTGGTTCAAACGTGCAAGCTCCTTCGAGGGCTTCCTCATCCTGGTGATGTCGATCTGATCCTCTAGCCCAGCGTCGATGACCGCCGCCACCCCTGTGTACCCGCTCATGACGGCCTCGATCCGCCCCTCATTCGATAGTAGGCCAATCACCTTCCTTGCCAGTCCAGTGTCAATTACTTCTGGTCCATGCAGAACGACGGCGAACTTCACGAATTACGCGAAGCGCCATCTCGCATTTCACCCTTGCGCAAGAACGACCGCCATGAACGGTTGACTTAAGTCGTGGTATGGACATTTAGGAGGAGATCACTATGGATTGGAGGCTTCTAGGTAAGATCCTCTTCGTACTGAGCGCCTTGCCCTGGGCAATATTCATCTACACCCTGATCAGCCTCGACAACCTAGGATTGTCGCTGGACAGCTTCTGGCCTCTGACGGAGCTGGTCGTTGCGCTGGTGATGATGTTCGTAGGGCTTTGGCTGGCGGTGCGAAAATAAGAAAAATGAGCTTAGGAAGTGGTTTCGAGCTCAGTTGCACTCGATCTGGCCGTACTTCTTGGTGGTGTCCACCACCGCCTTGATGTTCTCCAGCTTGGTCGCCAATGCCGGAGGCACCTCGCAGCCCGACGCCAC
>JAJRAN010000141.1 GCA_028682915.1 Methanomassiliicoccales archaeon
AACAGGCAATCCTCCTGTACTTCCTTCTCGCAGTCCGGACATAGGGCCAATATTGTCACCGAGCCTGAGGATTTGACTCGATGCGGATTTACATTTATTGAACGTCAAGTTAACCCCCATCTGCGCAAGGGAATCATTTTAAGAACAGGAGAATGCATCTATCCAGGCAGTGGGGGAAAATGAACCGTATCATCTCCGCGGTCCTGCTGTTTGTGGCCATATTCCTGATACTACTAGGCGCCGTTTTCATCATTGCCGGCGGGACAGAGAACATAGTAGCTGGCGGAGTGATGGTGGTCATCGCCATCGTTCTGATCTACTTCAGCTGGCAGAGCGAGAAGGTGAGAGCCTCTCAACCAAAGCTCATCAACCAGACATTCAATGTCAAGATGGAAGGGTCGGGCCAGCTCGAGCAGAAGCAGCTCAAGTGCAAGTCCTGCGGGGCTCCCTTGTCCGATAAGGACCTCAAGGTGATCTCGGGCGGGATAATGGTCTCCTGCCCCTATTGCGGGACGAAATACGCCTTGGAAGAGGCGCCAAAGTGGTGAAAGGCATGGTTCGGGATGGGAACGGAGTCTGCTGGACCTTAATGTCTGTACTCTTCGTGGCATCCATGGTGATGGGTTGTGCAATCCAGACCACGGGGGGAATGACCACCGACGCCTCCGCCCAGAGCTATTCCTTCTCCGTGGCTGAGGAGAAGGTGAACGTGACCGCGCTCCGGGACGGGAGCGTGGACATCGAGTACTACTTCGAATTCAACAACGTCGCCTATCTGGACGGGGTGGACATCGGCATGCCCAACAATTACTACGACCTATCCTCAGCCCAGGCCTGGATCTCGTCGGGCGGCGAGACGAGGGCCCCTTCGCAGATACGCGAATCGCCTTACGTCAGTCCAGGCATCGCGGTCGAGTTCGACCAGACGACCATCGGGCTGATCCAGAGCACCGGTACCTTCTCTCTGAACTTCTTCGTAAACAACCCGCACATGGTCTACAACAACACCCTGGTCGCTGATACGGTCGGCGTCCGATTCCGCCCGACCTGGTTCAGTTCAGATTACCAGATCGGTCCCACCGGTCTCCTGGAGGAGAACTTCATCTTCCCCGCGGGCTTCGATAACGTCTCCCAGGCCATATGGTTGGACGGCTTTCCCTGGCAATCAATAGCCTTGGACGGTTCCAGCGGGATGGTCGTGGCCTCCTGGTCCTACACCTCGGTCTCTCCCGACTCCATCGCGGCCGGAAGCGTGGACTTCGGAGCGGGCTTCCCCAGCGGTTACGTGGACGTCTTCTTCGAGCCTGGGTCGGACCAGCCTTCACCAAGCCTATTGGGGGACCTATGCACCCTCGGAGGGCTATTGATACCCTTCCTCTTCGTGGCCTTCTTCATCGCTAACGTCTTCTTCATCATCAAGAGGGCGAGGAATAGTGCCAAGGACTACTTCGAGCCCAAGCTGGATGTGGTCGGCGCCGGTCCCAGAAGGGACCTGAGCGCGGTCGAGGCCGCCGTCGTGGTGGAACGGCCATTGGAGGTGGTCGCCACCATGATCCTCTTCGGGCTCATCAAGAAAGGAATGGTGGAGGTGGTGTCCGAGGAATTCCCAATGCGCCTGATCAAGAAGGCGGAGGCGGGGCAGTATCCTTACGAGACAAAGTACCTCGAGTCGATCAAAGGAGGGCTGGTGGACCGCGCCGGCCTCAAGGCGACGCTGGTCGGCCTCATCGAATCCACCAGGACCAAGATGCAGGGCTTCGACGTCGAGGCCACCAAAGTCTACTATGAGAGGATCTGCGAGAAGGCATGGCAAGAGGTGAAGGCCTCCGGGACCCCGGAGGAGTTCGCCAAGTCCTTAGCCGAGAAGAACGACTGGATGATGCTCGACCGGAAGTACGAGGACCGGATGGCCAAGGACATTGTCTTCCTGCCCTTGCCCAGGACCGGCACCTCGGGCACGACCATCGGACGGACCGCGGGGCCCGCCGATGCCACCAGGGGGAACATCGCCGGCGACTACGTCTCAAGGCTGCGCAACGCCAGCAACAACGTGGTCCGGGACGTCCGCGGCCTGGCGAGGGAGGTCGCGCCGGTCACCAACCCCCAGCCGGTCACGACAGGAAGGTCGTCCGGGGGCAGCGGATGCGCTTGCGCCTGTGCTTGCGCTTGCGCCTGCGCGGGGGGAGGGCGATGAGCCTCTCGCAATGGTGGAGGGAGCTGAAGGGCGAGGGGCTGCCGCAGGGCGTGCATCGCTACGACGGCAAGGGCGAATGGGCGCACCACCGCTTCCACCTCCGCGTGGACTCATCCAGCAACGGCGTGCTCCTGGTGGACGCCTCGAGCATCCTGTTCCTCAACGGCACGGCCCTGGACTACCTTCGCTGCGCCCTCGAGGGGCGCGCCCCCGAGGCCATGGCCAAGTACATGATGCGACGCTATCGCAACCTCACCCGCGAGAAGGCGATGCAGGATTACGATGCGGCCAAGAGGAGCCTGGACTCCTTCGTGCATGGCCGGACCGAGCTCATGAGCACCATCGGCGCGGAACGGCCCACCTTCGGCCTGGACCAGATGCCGGCCCCCTACCGCATGGACCTCGTCCTCACCTACAGATGCCAGAACCGCTGCGTCCACTGCTATAACGAGCCGAGGGAAGTCCGCGAGATGAACCCCGAGGAATGGAAGGCGGTGATCAACCGGCTATGGAACCTGGGCGTGCCGCACGTGGTCTTCACCGGCGGCGAGCCCACCCTCTACCCCGGGCTGGACGAGCTGGTAGTGGAGTCAGAGCGCCTCGGCCAAATCACGGGGCTGGTGACCAACGGTAGGAAACTGCGCGAGCCCGGGTACCTCAAGGGGCTGGTGGCCAAGGGATTGGACCACGTGCAGATCACCGTGCTCTCGGACCAGGAGAAGGTGCACGATGCGCTGGTCGGGGACCAGGGCGCCTGGCAGCAGACCATTCAAGGGTTGAGGGTCGCGCTGTCCGAGGATCTTTACGTGAGCACGAACACCACCATAATGCGCACGAATTTCGACCAGGTGGAGAGGACCATGGCGTTCCTCGTGTCCATGGGTGTCAAGAACGTGGCCTTCAACGGCATCATCCGCTCCGGGAAGGGGAAGGAGGCGGAGGCGGTGAGCTGCGAGGAGCTCGAGGACCTGCTGTCGAAGCTAAGGCGGATGGCGGCGGAGAGCGGCGTTAAGCTCACCTGGTACACCCCCACCCCCTACTGCGAGCTGAACCCGGTGAACCTGGGCCTGGGCATCAAGCAATGCACCGCCTGCTCTCTGAGCATGGCCATCGAGCCGGACGGCTCGGTCCTCCCTTGCCAAAGCTACTACAAGGTGCTGGGGAATATACTCAAGGACGATTGGGACGACATCTGGAACCACCAGCTGTGCAAGGACATCCGCGAGCGCAAGTATTTGGAAGGCGAGTGCTTGGAATGCGGCTTGAAGGACGTCTGCGGCGGTGGATGCCCCCTGGCCCGCGAGCACGGCGATTACTTCTGCCTCGAGAGCCGGTCCGTCTGATCATCCTTCCCTTTGCCCAGGGCGTAGAAGATGGGATTGTGCTGGAAGAGGGTGCCCTCGGCCAGCGCCCTGTCCCAGACGCCGCGCAGGTGGCGCATCCTGTCCTCGGGCGCGTCCCCCACCATCCCTCTTGCCCATTCCCATTCCGCCTCGCCCTCCGCCCTAAGCCTCTCCAGGCTCCACGCCCCTGGATGAATCCCGATCTCCGCGTCCATCCCCAGTCCGGAGAACAGCGAGCGCAGCTTCCTGCCCATGAAAGGGTCCCCGCCCGCTCTTATGGTCCCGTCGACTATCAGTGAGGTAAGCTCCGTGAGCTCGGGGGGATGGTCGACCCTGGCGGCATAGTCAGGCTCGGCCAGGCACAGCACCTGGCCCTTCGACACCCGCAGCATCTCCTTGAGAACGGTCAAGGGGTCCTCCACCCAGACAAGCAGGAAGGAGCAGTAGACGATGTCGAAGGAGGCGTCCTCGTAGGGAAGCTCCTCCGCCCTCCCGAGCGTGGCTCGGAGGCCTCGCGCGCGGCATCCCTCGACCATGTCCCGATCGTGGTCCAAGCCCTGGACCAGCATCAGGTCCCCGAGAGACTCCATGACCAGGCCGGGGCCGCACCCGACGTCCAGGCCGGTAGGCCTTCGACCCTCGAAACGAGGAAGGACACGCTGGCGCAGCAGGTATCGCCAGTGCTCGATCAGCCACCCTCTCTGCCGGGCGAGCTGCCGTAACGACTCCCTCCCTTGTTCCATCATGCCGCTTCCTCCATGATCAACATGTCAGATGAAATATGGCGACGAAGCGCCGTCCCTCCACGCTCGCCAACCTGGCGGCCTCGGGGGTGAGGACGACCTTGGTTGCATATGCATCAAGCATCTCCTTGGCAGCGGGCGTCAAGGTCAGCATGCCCTTGTGGCCCGCCGCCACGATCACCACCTCCGGCCTCTCCGCGCTCAGGAAATGCAGCTCGCGCTCGGAGAGAGGGGTATGGAACATCTCCTTTCGGTAGGAAAGGGACAGGGCCGTTTCTCTGGGTGTGACAGCCCCATCGACATGGATCACCACATCACCATCGTACCTCCTCCCGTCGATGGTCATCCAACCCCAGTTCGCCTCGACCTTCATTAGGACATCCCGTGCACCTTGCTACATTGTTTCAGGCAATCCATATATCCTATCCTGGGATTATTCCCGACCGAGGCGAGGTATGGGCGGAGTGTCAAGCATTTTGGTCACCGGGGCCACCGGCCAGATAGGCTCAGAGCTCACATTGGCCTTGAGACGACGCTATGGTGGGGAGAATGTGGTGGCCGCGATCCACAGCCGACCTCCGAGCGAGCAGATCCAAAGGACCGGGCCAGTGGTCAAGGTCGACCTCTCCTCCGAGGAGGATCTGACCCGGGTGCTGACGGAGGGCGACATCAGGCAGGTCTACCATCTGGCCGCGGTGCTCTCTGGGATCGGGGAGAGGGACCCGCAGCTGGCCTGGAGAACCAACATGGGTTCGTTGCTCAACGTCCTGGAGGCCGCTCGCAAGCTCGATCTGGAGAAGGTGTTCTGGCCCAGCTCCATCGGGGTGTTCGGGCCGACCACACCCCGCGAGCGCACGCCCCAGGACACGGTCATGCTGCCGACCAGCATGTACGGCGTCTCCAAGGTCGCCGGGGAGCTCCTGTGCAATTACTACTTCACCAAGTACGGCGTGGACGTCAGGTCGGTGCGCTATCCTGGCATCATAAGCAGCGAGACCCTCCCGGGAGGAGGGACCACCGACTACGCCGTGGAGATTTTCTATGAGGCCTTGACCAAGGGGCGCTACACCTGCTTCCTCCGCGAGGACGCCCGCCTGCCCATGATGTACATGCCTGACTGCCTGGACTGCGCCATGCACCTCATGGAGGCGCCGATGGCAAAGGTCAAGAGGCGGGACGCCTACAACGTGACCGCCATGAGCTTCGCCCCCGCCGAGCTGGTGCAGGAGCTACGCCGCTATGTGCCCGAGCTTAAAGTGGACTACGTGCCCGACCAGCGTCAGGCGATAGCCGACTCCTGGCCCATGTCCTTGGACGACTCCGAGGCCAGGAAGGACTGGGGCTGGAGCCCGAAGTTCGACCTGCCGACGATGGTCAAGGACATGGTAGACCGTTTGAGACCGAGATTGAGGAAGTGATGCGATGAGAGACCCGACCGCCTTTCTGAAAGAGGAGTACGATGCCTTGGTGAGGGACGAGCTTGATTGGAAGCTCAGGGTACTGCAGGGGCCGAGCCTGCCCTGGTGCGAGGTCGACGGCCGCGAGGTCCTGATGCTCTGCTCCAACAACTACCTGGGGCTGAGCAATCATCCCCGGCTCAAGGAAGCGGCCATCGAGGCCGTGAGGACGCACGGGGCCGGGTCCGGCTCGGTCAGGCCTATCGCGGGGACAATGGACCTGCATGTCGAGCTGGAGAAGCGGCTGGCCCGTTTCAAGCGCGCTGACGCGTCCCTGGTCTACCAGACCGGCTTCGCCGCCAACGCCGGACTGATACCCCAGCTGGCGGGGAAAGGGGATCTGATCGTCAGCGACGAGCTGAACCACGGCTCGATCATCGACGGGGTAAGGCTCTCGCATGCGGACAAGGCGGTCTACAGGCACTGCGATGCCGCCGATCTGGAAAAGGTGCTGGGAGAGGCCGAGCGCAGGTCCCCTGCGCCCAGGCGCATCCTCGTCATCACCGACGGGGTCTTCTCCATGGACGGGGACATAGCACCTCTCCCGGACATCGCCAGGCTGGCGCACGAGCACGGCGCCATGCTCTACGTGGACGACGCACATGGCGAGGGCGTGCTCGGTGACGGAGGGAGGGGGATCGCGGAGCATTTCGGCCTTGCTCGCAACAGGGTCCACGTGGAGATGGGAACATTCTCCAAGGCCTTCGGCGTGGTGGGCGGGCACGTCTCCGGCTCCCAGGACCTGGTCAATTTCGCCTACAACCGGTCGCGCACCTGGCTCCTCTCCGGATCGCATCCTCCGGCGGTGGCGGCGGCGTGCATCGCCGCCGTAGACGTGCTCGAGACCGAGCCCCAGCACGTGCGCACCCTCTGGGAGCACACGCATTACTTCAAACGGTCCATGCAGCAGCTGGGCTTCGACACGGGCAAGAGCGAGACCCCCATCGTCCCGATAATGGTGGGGGAGAGTGGGAAGGCCAAGAAGCTCTCCCAGCGCCTCTTCGAGGAGCGTGTCTTCGCCCTACCCATCATCTTCCCCATGGTGGCCAAGGACCGGGCGCGCATCCGCACGATAATGAACGCGGCGATGAGCCGCTCCGACCTCGACTTCGCCATCTCCGCCTTCGAGAGGGCGGGTAAGGAACTGGGGATAATCTAACGCGCAAGCATTATTTCCAGTTAAGCCGATAGGCCTGCCGGAGATCGAGGTGAAGTGCCCCAAGTGCGGCGCGGCGAACCCTGACACCGCGGAGTCCTGCGGCAGCTGCGGGGTCCGTTTCCGGCGCATGCAGACCATAAAGACGCACGTGGTGCTCAAGCACCCCAAGGAGATGAAGCGCAGGACCCTCAACCGGCTCGTCCTCCTTCCCTTGGGGGTGAGCCTCTCGGTGGCGATCGCCGCCATCCTGGTGGCGGTGCTGCTCTTCTCGCCTTGGCTGTCCCCATTGGCCACGGTCCACGACGGGGACGGGGACGGCCACCCCGACGCCTATGACTTCAGACCCGAGGACCCGGAGCTCTGGGCGGAGGGAGGGGCGCTGGTCGTGGTCATGCTGCGTTCCGAGCACACCTTCTCCAAGTACAATTACTCGCTCTTGGTCGATGGCGAGCTACGTGCCTCCGGGGAAATTGCAGCGAACCAGACCAAGGTGGAGAACATAGAGGTCAGCTTCGCCATAGGCCGGACCAGCCAGACACAGGTGGTCCTAAGCCTCGTCGCCACGGACGGCAGCGCGGAGCAGAGGCAGCTGCTCCTGGAGAACGGGAACGGCTACCAGGCCAACTTCACCATACCTTACTCCCTTAGGCGCTGACCAGTTCCACGATGGAATAGAACGGGCTCGAGAAATGCCTTTGGTTGCTTGAGGGCTCAGTCCTCGCCCTTCCCGTCCGATTCGAAACGCATCTCCTGGAACATGCGCAGCGCCACGGATTGGCTCCGGGTCAAGGCCATGAAGGAGCCGATCAGGATCGCCTCCAGGACCTCGTCCTTGTCGGCGCCCGCCTTGACCGCGGCCTCCAGATGAATGCTTAGGCAGTGCTGGCTGGCCAGGGCGCTTCCCGCCGCCACCGCCGCCAGCTCCGCGGTCTTCCGGTCCAGGTGCATAGGGCGGTTCAAGGAGGCATCGGAGTAATCAGAGTAGGCGATGTAGATGTCCGGCCGCTGGGAGAGGACCTCCGCCACCAATGGTACCCGGCCATATAGCTGCTCCAGCTCGGCCAGCCTGCGCTTCACCTCTCGCTCGACCTTCTCATCACTGCCTTTGCCCATGTCTCTCACCCTCGACCTCTATTCGGAATAGCCCGATAACGACTAACGCTCTCATAAGCCCTTGCGGAAGACGCCGTGTATCACCGACCTCCTTATCGGTTTTCCAGCGAACATCCTCGCGGTCGACTCGGTCCTCATCGAGATGAGGGAGAGCGCATCGAACAGCCCCTCGAGCTCCTCCTCTAGGAAGTAATGGTACAGTATCCCTTCCCTCGCGTAGGTGGAGGGCTCGACCAGCTCGCCCTTGCCCTCCCGCAGGTCCTCCTTTGCGAAAACGCTCACATGGAGCCGACCCCCTGGCCTAAGGACCCGTACCACCTCCGTGGCCGCGGTGCGGCGCTCCTCGGCCTCGAGATGCTCGAGGACGTGGTGGGCGACAACGTGATGCAAGCTCAGCGAGGGGAATGGGAGAGAGATGCAATCCGCCTGCACGAGGTGCGCCTTCCCGACCTCCCCGCCCCTCTTCATCAAGGACAGCAAGGCCTTACGGGAGAAGTCCAGGCCAATGGTCCGATGATCCCCGCGGACCAGCGCCCGCAGCGTCTTCCCGTCCCCGCATCCGAGCTCCAGCACCGTCTCGCCCTCGAGGATATCGATGCTCAGATCGGAAGGTCCGCGCCAACGCGGATGCTCTCCCTGGTACTTGCGATCCCAGGCAGCCAGCTTCGAGTCCCTCGGCCTCATCCAGATGCCCCCTCAATCCGGATTATCGCGGGAAGACCTGGCGCGGTCGATGGCCTTTCTCAGCTCGGCTGCCTTCGAGGCGGGGATGCGTTCCATGGCGACCCTCCTGACCACACCCCAGCGGAATAGGTACCTGTCCCCCGCCTCGACGTAGAGGCGGTACTCGCGAACCGCCGCGTCCAGGAGCTCGAGCGTCTCCAGCCTCTGCATTCCCAAGGCCAGGGAGAGGAGCTCCGCGTCGAAGCACTCCCCGAAGAGAGAGGCGCACTCCAGCAGGCGCAATTGGTCCTCGGGAAGGGCCTCCAGCTTCCTGCCGATCCATTCCCGCAAGGCCGGGGGCGCGCCCAAGGTACGCCAAGAGGCCATGGTGGCCCTGTCCTCACCTAAGATGAGGGCGCCGGACCTCAGCGCCTCCAGCGCCAGTTCCACTGCGATCTCCGGATTCCCCCCGCTCTCCCGGTAGAGCAAGCTGAGCGCTTGCCCCTCCAGCTCCTTCTCCAAAAGCCCGTTCAATGCCTCGGCCAGCTGTCTCTCGGTCAGCGGGGCGAGGGGGATCTCCTCGCACAGCCCCTCCCGTTTCATGATCCTCGTCGCCTCGATCAGAGGGTGGGGGCGCTCGTTGCGGTCGAACAGCTCGTCGTCGCTGTAGGTGCAGACGATGAGCGCGCGCTCGTTGATCACCTCCCGTGCCAGGAAGTGAAGCATCTGAATGGTCCTAGGGTCGGCCAACTGCAGGTCGTCTATCCTTACCACCAAGGGCAGGCGGGCGCTCGCCCCCCGCACCAGCTCCTGCGCCGCGAAGAGCGAGCCCTCCTCCTTTGCCCCGTCCATAAGGCCTTGGCCGTTCCCTCCCTCAGCACGGCAGAATACGTGGAAGGAGGGCATGGCGGCGATGGCTGGGTCGAGCGAGGCGAGGGAGGCAAGTGCTTGACGGAATGGGGCGTAGGCCGGTTGGCCGGGCAGGCAGGTGGAGCTAACGCAAGCGCAACGGGTGTTGGAGGCCAGCTGCTGGAACTCCTCCGCCAGACGGGTCTTTCCCGAGCCAGCCTCGCCCGAGATGAGGATGACCTCACCTTGTCCGGCCAGGGCGAAGGCCAGCCTGGCCATCATCTTCTCCAGCTGATCCTCCCTTCCGATAAACGGTGGCCTCAGCTTCGGGCGGTCGCTCATCCGACAGTGGATTCGCCCGGGCGATAAATCAAGCTTCGCTCAGTCCTTCTCCAGCCTGACCCTGACCGAACGGGCGTGCTCCACCAGCCCCTCGGCCTCGGCCAGACCCTCGATGGTGGGGGCGAGGCGCTCCAGCCCCTTCCTCTCCAGCCTTTGGACGGATGTCGCCTTGCAGAAGTGCCTCACGTCTAATCCTGACAGAAGCCGAGGATAGCCAGCAGTGGGGAGGACATGGTTCGTCCCCGAGGCATAATCCCCCGCGGCCACGGGCGAGAAGGGGCCCAGGAATATCGAACCGGCGCTGTGCACCAGTTGCAGGACGCCCATGGGGTCCTCGGTCTGGATGGAGAGGTGCTCGGGGCAGACGCGGTCGCTCACCGCGACGGCCTCCTCCAAATCTCGGACGATCACGTATCCAGAGTTGGCCAGCGACTGCTGAACGATGCTCCTGCGCGGGGAGTCCGAGGCCCTGCGCTCCACCAGCCTGCCGACCGTCTGCGCCAATCCCGCGCTGGTGGTGACCAACAAGCAGGAGGAGCTGGGGTCGTGCTCCGCCTGGGCCAGTATGTCCGCGGCCACGTATTCGGGGTCCGCGGAACCGTCGGCGATGACCAGAACCTCGCTGGGGCCCGCCGGGAAATCGATCTCCACCTGGTCGCGGAGCTGGAGCTTGGCCTCGGTGACGTAGATGTTGCCAGGGCCGACGACCTTGCCCACCTTCCTCACCGTCGAGGTCCCCAGGGCCATGGCGGCCACCGCCTGCGCGCCGCCAAGCTGGTAGACCTCGTCGGCTCCGGCGACGTCCAATGCCACCAAGGTCAAAGGGTTGACCGGAGGCGGCGTGCAGGCAACGATCTCCTCCACTCCCGCCACCTTGGCCGGTATGACGCACATCAGGGCGGTCGACGGATAGGACGCCCTTCCGCCGGGGACGTAGGCCCCGACCCGGTCCATGGGCAAGAGCCTTACCCCCAGCAGGACGCCAGGCTCGACCTCCTTCATCCAGTTCTGCGCTTCCAGCTGCAAAACGTGATAGCGCTCGATGTTCCCCGCCGCCCTCCTCAACTGCTCGATCAAGGCGGGGTCGACCTGCTCGTACGCCGCCTCGACCTCCTCCTCAGATACCCTGATGGAGGAGAGCTTCACCCTGTCGAAGCGCTCGGTTAGCTCGATAAGGGCCTCGTCCCCCTTGGCCCTGACCATCTCGATGATATCGTGGACGGGGGACTGGACGTTCCTCAGCTCGATTCTTCGCTTATCGACCCAACCATCCACGTCAAGGGGCTGCCACATCGATGAGAAATCTCCCATCGACTCTTTATGTTTGCTGGTGAGCTTGCACTCCAGGAAGGCCAGAACCTATTTCAATGCCCCCGTTCCTTCACCCCTCATGCCAAAGCAAGTCAACTGCTCGCACATACTGGTGAAGACCGAGAAGGAGGCCAAGGACCTAATGGCCCGCCTCGCCGCCGGGGAGAAGTTCGAGGAACTGGCCAAGAAGCACTCGAAATGCCCCTCGGGGAAGAGCGGGGGCTCGCTCGGCTGGTTCGGCAAGGGCCAGATGGTGCCCGAGTTCGAGAAGGCCGCCTTCGAGGGAGAGAAGGGGAAGGTCATCGGGCCGGTCAAGACCCAATTCGGGTACCACATCATCAAGGTCAACGACCAGAAGTGACCGCCGCTAGGAAAGTTTGATAACCCGCGCTGCCGAATCACCCAGTACTACATCCCGGTCTAAAAGAGGTATCAATATGCCATTCCAATTCATGAAGAAGAAGCGCGTCTGCACCGGGTGCGGACGTGAGATCCTCGAAGAGAGCGAATTCTGCCCCTATTGCGGAACGAAGAAACCGGGGGCGGCCCCAGTGACGTCCAGCACCCAGCCGCAAGGGGCGCCTCAAGGCCCGAAGCAGCTCTGCGTCAGCTGCGGCAGGGAGTTCCCGGAAGGTCTCAGGTTCTGCCCCTATTGCGGCAAGGAGACGATCGTGGCTCAATCGGCCCCGGAACCGTCCACCGCTCCCTCGCAGCCCATGGTCGTCTGCGGGACCTGCGGAAAGGAGGTGCCGGACGCCCTGAGCTTCTGCCCCAACTGCGGCAAGGCCGCCCCATATGCGCGATCGTCCGCCTCACCTTCTACCGAGCCAATGCGCAAATGCTTCGGCTGCGGGCGGGACGTCCCTCCTGGACTGAAGTTCTGTCCCTACTGCGGCCGGCCAGACCAGGGGCAGGGGGCGACCTCGCAGTCGACCGCGGCTGACCAGCCCGTGGTCTCCGGCGCGGAAGCGGCGACGGTAAGCAGCATGAGGCTCTGCCCTGGATGCGGCAAGCAAGTCCCTGAGGGCCTGAGATACTGCCCCTACTGCGGAAGGCCTGGCCCGACCGGCCCGCTTCCTCCAACCTCGGAGCAAGGCGCCTCCACGATCAAAT
>JAJRAN010000008.1 GCA_028682915.1 Methanomassiliicoccales archaeon
ATCTTACGTACCTGCTCTCTCGCCTCGTCTAGGATTCTATCTGCGCTCATGAACCTTTCACACTTCGCGTTCCATTCTCTCTGGATTAATAGGTATGGACAATGAGGAAATGAGGTTTCGAAGGGGTTTATCGCGCCTTGGGGTAGTCTATCCCCAGCTTGGTGGCCTTCTTGCGGACCTCATCATCGGTGAGCTCCCTGTAGCCGTCCTTGTTGATGCACACAATGGCCATGCCGTCGCCGGACGCCGAGTCCCGCTTCATGGCCGCGTTCAAGGACCTTATCGCCAGGTCCACGCTCTGGTCCATGGTCATGCCCTTCTCGTAGTTGTCCTCAAGGACGCCATAGGCAAACGGCGAGCCGGAGCCGACGGAGACGTAATCGTCGCGGATAGAGCCCCCTGCCGCGTCCAAGGAATAGACATGCCCTCCGGTCCTGTCCACGCCGCCCATGATCAGGCCGACGTAGTAGTATCCCATGGCCCCTCCTCCGCGATGCAGGATGTTGGACAGCAGAGTGGAGGCAGACTTGACGCTGATGCTCACCCCCCGCTTGAGGCGGTAGAGCTCCACCTCAGCCTTCACGTAGCGAGCTAAAAGCTGAGCGTCGCCCACCAAACCCGCTGTAGTGAGGCCGAGGTTATCATCTATCATGTAGACCTTCTGAACGTCCTTGTGCGCGATGAAGTTGCCCATTGTGGCCCTTCTTTCCGAGGCTAGGACTACTCCTTCCTTGTTGACTAGGCCGATTGTGGTTGTTCCTGTCTTCAATTGTTGGTCTGACGCCATTCCATCACACCCTTACAAAACATGCCGAAAAGATGGATATGTTAATCGACACACCGCAGATAAAAGTTATGATATAAATAGGTTTCCCATCTGGATTCGATACGGCCATGACATCTTGGAAGGGGGTCAGGCGGAGCGGTCCGGTCGCTTCTCCCTCCGGATGTCCCTCATGTTCATGGCGATCAGATGGATGAGGAAGGCCACGGAGACCCCGGCCAACATTCCGGTCAGCAGGCGGACGGGGTTGGTCGACTCGTAGTCGGTCAGCAGCTGGAGCCCGCCGTCCAAGGCCATGGGGACCAGGCCGAGGATCAACAGCAGGAAAGGAGGGCGCACCTTGGTCACGAACGCCAGCGCCATGCCCAGCGCCATCCCGATGAAGATCCCGAGGTCGCGTGCGCAAAACGGCATCTCGTTGCCGTTGAGGTAATAGGAGCGGGAGGCGAGCTGATGGCAATTGGCATCGCCCAGCCAGTAGATGGCGGCGGCGAAGGGGTTCATCCCGGAGATCTGGTCGGCGTTGTCGATGGTCCCCACGCTCCCTGAGAGGTCCGCGACGCTCCCATGCGCCAGGGTGAGGGGGGCCAGCAGGATCAACAATAGCCAGACCGCGAAGAGGATGAGCACTGGAGCCTCCGCCTTCTGCAACCCAGACAGCCTGCCCGGCATCGTCGTAGCCACCAATCCCCGGCTTATCAAACTTATGGTGGGTCGAGCCCTGATGCGCGAATGATAGTCCATTGGAAAAGGAGATAAGAACAATGCTGCATTGTTGTAACGTGGTCAACCTACCGGAGGAGCTCAGGCTCCTGAAGAAGTTCCATGGGCATCTCGGGCCCTACGTGGTGGTGGGATACCGCATGGGAGGATTGGCCAGGCAGAAGCTGGTGGGAAGGCTGAAGGCGGTGAGCTTCACCGGGACCAAGCCCCCGCTCTCATGCATAATCGACGGCGTCCAGTATTCCTCCTCCTGCACATTGGGGAAGGGGAACATCACCGTCCTGGAGGCTGGCGACGCCAAGGTGCAGTTCCTTGACGACAAGCACCTGGTTGAGATCAGCCTGCTGGACAAGGTGAAGGAGGGCATCGACAGGAGCATGAGCCACGACACCGAGGAGCTCCTGGCGCTCACCATTTTCAACGAGCCGGAGGCCGACCTGTTCCATGTCACCACCATTGAGCGAAGCCCAATCGAGACAAGAGTGAAACTGAAATAAAGGCCATCAAGGACAAGGGCAGGCGCGTCGCGAAAGCCCTGGCCAGCTGCCCCCATCCCTTGTTCTCCACTATGAAGGTGGTGAGGTAGGTGACCACGAAAGCCAGCTCCATGACGTAGATGCCGGCGAAGAGCGTCACCCATCCCGTGGCCTGCACGTCCCCGGAGTACGAGGTGGCGAGGTCGAAGAGGCCGACGGTCACGCCGAGCACGATGGGGGCGAATATTAGGCTGGTTGACCGCATCATGTCCACCACGCCCCTCAATCTGTCCTTGACGCCGTCCTCGCAATCCTTGATCTCCCCCAGGCTCCTGGCCAATCTCACGGCTATCCTTCCCGCCGCCACCCCGTCCCCCTGGGCGCAGCCCGCCACGGTCTGAAAGGCCTCCGACACCAAGGGACGGCCGGGCACTGGGTCCACGGCGCGCATCGCCTCCTGGATAGGGACGTGGGCCATCATCGCCTGGTGGAGCACGGAGGCGCACCAATCGGCGAACTCGTTCCTCGACCGGGCGCCGGCCGCCTCGGCCATGGCCTTCTCCAAACTGGCGCCAGAGGAGAGCCGGTTCCCCAGCTGGTAGAGCCCAAGGATGAGGTCTCGCTCGGCATATGGCATGGTCCTAGGCTTCCGGCCACCGGCCTTCAATATGATGAGACAGGGAGGGATGGCGACGATCGCCAAGGTCAGGTAGGGCTGTGATTCGACCGGCACCATCATTGCATAGGCGGCCAGGGGGAGGAGCCAGAGGAACAAGAACAAGGCGGTGCGGTCGCGCCTCAGATGTAGTTCGGCCATGTCCGCCATCGGGCTACGCTCCAGGAGCGACCGGGAGTACATCAGGCAGGCAGCGGGGATGATGACGAGGATGAGGAAGGCGATTGACGCGAGGGGGAGTGTCGGTGAGCCGACCACGGTCGCCTCATATGGCGTCGTGCCAGCCAGCGCGAAGAGCGGGACTATGGATAGCAGCATTATGGGGAACAGGATGCCGAGGGCGAAGATGACCATCACCGGGGTGCTCAGGCCGGCCACGTAATGCTCGGCGGCGTCCTTGAGCCCCTGCAAGGATATCTCATGGGCCTTCTCCATCAACCGCTCCATTCCGTCCTTGGTGGCCTCGTGCGAGGAGGCGGTGAAGAGGTAGAGCGATTGCCTCAAGGCGTGGTTCCCATGGTCGAGCGAGCTAGCGAGCTCGGCGAGGGCGGACTCCACGTCCGGCAAGGAGCGGGTAAGCACGTCCCAGCTGGCTTGGGCCAGCCTCTTCCCGAGGGCATCGCGGCTGGAGCGCGAGGCGAAGATCACCGCCCTCTCCAACGACGGGGAGGTGCTCATGCTCATGGCCATTGCCCCGATGGCCGTGGGCGCGTGCCTCAGGTACGAGAGCGACTCGCGTCTGGCCATCCTCGATGGCCGATTCGATACCCAGGAGGATGCCACGAATGGCAACACGGCAACGGCGACGACTGATGCCGATGCCGCCATCGGTCCCGCCAATACGAACATGACGATGGACGCCAACGCGCCAGTAAAGATTGAAAGGAGGAAGGTGAGCCAGGCGGACCTGAGGACATCGTCCTCCTCCACCATGTTCCTGGCCATCCAGGCGCGGGTCCATGGGTCGGATGGGGGGCGGAGGACCGGCAGCATGAAACCGGGGACGGCGGGAAGGCGAGGACGAAATGAGTGAGACATTGCCGTCATCCCCCCTGGCCCTTATCGAGGAGGCGCCGGAACCCCGCCACGATCTCCTCATAGTTCTCCTCCCCACCCTCCATCCGCTCCCAGAAATAGGAATTGGTCCTGGAGGTCCAGTAGGGGGAAAGGTACTCCGCGCCCCTCTCCTTCGCGCAGCGCAGGAGGATCTCCCGCATCTCCGTACGGGCCTGGATGTTGCGGATGGCTTCGTCGGTGCTCATCCCCCATGACCGGGCGATCCTGGCGACCAGCTGAGAGGAGCCGGCCATTTCGCTATCGGTCCCGTCCGCCTCGTAGCTCATCAGGGGATGGAAGCTTCCCGTAGGGCGCCTGACCTCCGCCAGCTCGACCAGCCGCCTTACCGGGCGCTGCGAGCCTTTCGGCCTCACCAATCCCAGGGTGAGGATCGCATCCGTGGCCATGAAGGCCTCGGGGTCGATGCGCATGTCATGGACCACCCGCTCGAAGACCGAGCGCGCGCTCTCCCCGTGGATGGTGCCCATGACGCTCGAGCCGGCCTTGCCGGTCCTCATGCTCTCGTAGAGCACCTGGGCCTCGCGGCCACGCACCTCCCCCAGGATTATTGCCGATTCCCCCAGGCGCAGAGAGACCCGTAGCGCCTCCTCCGCCTTGGCCGCCTCGTCCTCGCCTGCTCGCCTCTCGACGAGCAGGGATTGGACCTTGTAGCCCATGGACTGCATCTGCCGGACCGGGAGCTCCTGCGTGTCCTCGATGGTGAGGATCCTCTGCCCAGGAGGGAACTCGAAGAGGGCGGCGCCCAACACAGAGGATTTGCCAGCGCCCCGAGGCCCGGACACTAGGAGCGTCGACCTGCCGTCGACCAAGAAGGAGATGAGGGCGGCGGTATGGCAGTCCATCGTCCCGGCGTGCACCATGCGCATCAGGGTCCAGGGCTCGCTGGCATGCCGCCTGAGCGCCAAGGCCACCCCGTTCGGGCTGAGGGGAGGGCCGACCGCCGTGGCCCTGGCCTCCAACCCCTGCACCTCGCACTCCAGCACGGGATTGGCCTCGGAGAAGGGCCTGCCGCTCTGGAGCTTCAGCCTGGCGATCAGCGCCATCACCTCGGTCTCGTCGGCGACGATGTTGGTCGCGCATCTTGCAAGGGAGTCGTGGCCCGCGAGGCCGGATAGGCTGACGTGCAGCGGGTTCAGGCGGGTAGGCGCGTCGGCGAAGATGTCCTCCAACCGATCGTCCTGCAGCAATACCTCGAAAAGCCCCAGGCCGGCGGTGTACCTGGCTACCACCTCCGCCAGGGATTGCAGCTTCGTCTCCATGGCGATGGGATCGAGTCCGGACAGAGCCCTGGTCTCCTTGGCCCGCTGGCGCATCCTGTCCATGGCCATGGAGGCGACCCAGCGGCGCAGCTCCTCGCCCTCGAGCACCGACTCGGGAGGTGAGGACGCCTTTATCCGATCGGTGGCAAAGGCGACCAGGTCCAGCTCCCGCGGCGGGAGGGTGTACTCCCAAGGGGTTATCTGGTAGAGCAGGTCGAGCTCGCCGCGCAGGGCGTAGATGCGCACCTTCGACGCTCCCAAGGGGTACTCCTCGACCAAGCGAGCGTTGGATGGGGGGACGAGGTTCAGCCAGTAATGCGAGAAGCGCGGGCAGGAGCGCTTGCCCTGCTCCAGCATCCGCTCCAGGCCCTTCACACCCAGGCTCGCTGGTGCATGGTTCGTCCTACGAAGCAACACCTTAGGCATCGCCCGACTCCCCCACCACCATGAAGGCCTCCCGCGAGGAGGATCTCTCGATGCAGCGCATCTTGGCCAGCACGGCCGAGAAGATTTCATTGACCTTTTCCGAGCAGGCTGCGCACTTAGCCCTGGGCTGGGCAGGCAGGCACCGCGGCACCTGCCCGTCCCATTGGTATGGAATAGAATCGGCCATCCTATCCAGGAGCAGCGATGGTCGGCCCGGGCAGTTGGAGCAGGAGCGGTCGGCCGCACGAGGGATACCTTCACGGCACATCCGAACGGCGTCGGTCAGGTCGCGCAAGACCTGGACGCAACCTCCCTCATAGGCGACGTCCTGGCTGTTGGAGAGAACCAGGCTTTGGAAGCTCGGGGCTCGGGAAAGGGCCCTGAGGGCGCAGCGCATGCACCCATGGTCCACCAGGTCCTGGGCGCCCTTGCAATCCCTGCAATCGATGATCAAGGCGCCGTTCCTGAGCGCGGACATGTCTTTTTGCTGTTCGTGGGCGAAGGGCGCCATGGCGCCTCCGAGCATCCTTTCAAGTAACGTGGTGCGTCTCATTCTCGTCCCAAGTCGGGAACGGGGCGTGGGGATATGCCTGCATCAACTACCTGCAAGCTACCTCGTGCACCCTTTTTTAGGTCGCAGAGGATGTAGAACCATGGAGGTCCTCGCACCGGCCGGGTCGGTCGACTCTTTGAAGGCGGCGATATTGGGAGGAGCGGGCGCCGTCTACCTGGGCGGACCGCGCTTCGGCGCCAGGAAGTTCGCCCAGAACTTCAGCGACGAGGAGATGGCCGGGGCCGTGGACCTGGCGCACTCTAAGGACGTTAAGGTCTACGTCACCGTGAACACGCTCATCAAGCAACGGGAGCTGGACGCCGCCTTCAACTATGTTGGTTTCCTCGAGGACGTCGGAGCGGACGCGGTGATAATCCAGGACCGAGGTCTGCTCCGAGCGATAACCGAGCGGCTCCACATCCCGGTGCATGCCTCTACCCAGATGGGGATACACACTCCAGAGGGGGCGAGGTGGGCGGAGGAGAACGGGATCCACAGGGTGATACTAGCCAGGGAGCTATCCCTGTCCGAGATATCCAAGATCGGGCAGGCGAGCCGGGTGGGTATCGAGGTATTCGTGCATGGCGCCCTTTGCTATTGCTTCTCCGGCCAATGCCTCTTCTCCAGCTTCGCCGGGGGTCGCAGCGGGAACCGGGGGGCGTGCGCACAGCCTTGTAGGAAGATGTACACCTTGGGAGAGCGCCAAGGCTATCTTCTCAGCACCGCGGACATCTTCTGCCTGGACGCGATTCCCGAGCTGTTCAGGGCGGGGGTGCAGGGGCTGAAGATTGAGGGCAGGATGCGCAGCCCGGTCTACGTGTACCTGACAGCGAGGGCCTACTCCCAGGCGGTGAGGAGGGTCGAGAGGGGGGAGAAGGAGCTGGTCAGCGATAGGGACCGTGAGCTCCTGGCCGTGGCCTTCAACCGCGGGTTCACTCGCGGGTACATGATGGGGGCAGAGGTGATGCAGACGGACCATCCCGACTCCAGGGGCCTCTCACTTGGCAAAGTGGAATCGGTCTCCGGCGCGATCGCTCCTTTCCCAGATGGTGTCAGCCAAGGGGACGGGCTCACCCTGTATCAAGGTAAGGAGAAGGTGGGCGGCTTCGAGGTCACGGCGAAGATGGCTTCCGTCAGGGAATTGAGGAGCCCGTTCCACCTGGACGACGGTCTCTATCAGCTCCACAAGACCAAGGACCACGAGTTCAGGTCCATCGAAGCCAGCATTTCAAAGCTTCACCTCCACCCTCGTTCCGTGAAGAGGCGCAAGGTCTCTATCGGCGATCCAGGGAAACCGAGAAGGCCCAGAGAGCCAGAGCTATCGGCGATGGCGTCCTCGCTCAAGGTCCTGGAGAGGGTGCTGCCTTGGATCGACCGCGCCTATTACGAGCTATCGGAGAGAATGGAGGGCGCCCAGGAGCTCTGCCATTCCCATGGCGTGGAGTTCGTTCCTCTGCTGCCCCGAGTATCCCCTCAGGTGCCTGACATCGACCACGAGGCGGTCATGGTATGTTCCCTGGACCAGGCCAGCAAGTTCCGGGACCGGAAGCTCTACGGTCATTATTCGCTCAACCTGTTCAACGGCCTTACCATCCCCACGATGCACCAGTGCATGGCCTCGGTCGAGCTGGCCCGGGAGGAGCTCAAAGACCTCCTCGCCCATTATCGCAACAATATAGAGGTGATGGTATTCGGCAGGGTCGAGCTCATGGTCACCAAGGACCCTGGCATAGCCCAGGGGATCCTGCGCGATCCAACTGGTATGGGCTTCCCCGTCTACCGTGACCGGCAGGGCTTCGCCCATGTCCTGAACTCGGCGGACCTGATGCTGCTGGAGTTCGCCGAAGAGCTGGGGAGGATGGGGGTCGATTCGTTGGCCCTGGACCTGAGGAGGAAGAACCCCGAGCTGGCGGCGATGGTGGCCAAGGCCTTCAAGGAAAAGGACCTCACCAAGAAGAGCGCCATCAAGCGGAAGTGCGGGGCGATAACCACCGGCCATTTTCTCAAGGGCGTGGACTGAGCGCGTAGATTGCTTGTATGGCTAAAATCGAATATCCGCTCGAACCACTGATCATCGACATGTGGAAGCGATACCATTTGCGAATGGACCGAAGAGCCTCCGGCTACATGGAATCCATCCTCGCCATCATGGTGATATCCGCAGCGCTTACCTTGATAATGGCATCGCTGTCCACCATCGATCGCGCCCACCAGGACGGGCGAGGTTTGAGAGAGGAGGCTCTGGCCTGGAGCTCGCGCATCGTTGGCATTCTGTCCGATGACGGCCTGACCGTGGAGAGCAAGAATCTGGCCCGGCTCGATAACTTGGCCTGGGAGCCGGTCGAGGCGATGGGTATGAGGGTCGAGATCCACGTCCTTGGCCCGGTACCAGAGGACCGTGCGCTGATCTCATTTGGAAATCTTCCAGATGCGGTCGATACCTGCTACTC
>JAJRAN010000107.1 GCA_028682915.1 Methanomassiliicoccales archaeon
ACCGCCGTCAAGACCTTCTACGTGAAGAGCGACGGCATCAACCCGACCCCGGACTTCACCGTCGTGAACCACACCATCAGCGCGCAGACCCCCAACCTGGTCGTGAAACAGAACGAGGCCCTGGTGTTTAACGGCGCCACGTCCTTCGACCACATCGCCTCGACTTCCTCGAGCGACGTGGGCATCATCAAGACCTGGCTGTACAACTGGGGCGATGGAAACAAGACCACGGTGGGCATCGGCGAGAACCAGAACGTGACCAAGACCTATGCCCGCGCAGGGACGTTCACCATGCTGCTCAACACCACGGATGTGGCGGGCCGCGTCACCACCAAGAGCATCGTAGTCCAGGTATTGGACACGGTCGCTCCGACGGTAGTGTTCAACGTCTACCGCAACGGCACCTTGATCAGCGGCACGGCGCAGGAGAATCAGACCCTGCTGTTCACCGCCAACGGGACCAAGGACAACGTGGACAGCTTCTCCCAGCTCAACTTCACATGGAGCTTCGGCGATGGTCAGTCTGGCTACGGATCGTACGTCAACCACAAGTACGCCAACATCAAGACCTTCACGGTGAAGCTCGTGGTGACGGACCTGTCGGGCAACAAGGCCAACGCCACCAAGAGCCTGGTGATCACCTCGCAGCCCAGACCGGACCTGAGGATCGTGTCGGTGAAGGCCGACCCGAACCCCATGACCGAGGGCAGCAGGGGCAAGTTCGTGGTGAACGTCACCAACGTGGGGAACGCCAACGCGTACTCTCCGAGCGTGACAGTCTCCATCCTGAACTCGGACGGGTCGAAGAGCACCATCGGCACCTCCAACGTGATGACGAACATCGACAACGGCACCATCTGGCCGGGCAAGTACGGCCTCTTCGAGGTCTCCTGGACCCCGAGCGGGAAGGGCAACTACACCATCGTCACCGTGGCGAGCGTCGACAATGAGATCACCACCTCCGACAACACCTATACCAGCGCCATAACCGTCAACGAGGCGACCTGGAAGGCCATCGCTCTATACGGCGGCATCTTCGCCGTGATCGTGGTGATCATCGTCCTGTACTACTACCGCAAGCGCCTGCCGAAGCTGGGCGGTGGCAAGGACAAGAAGGAGAAGGAGAAAGCCTCCTCGAAGGAAGAGTCGAAGAAGCAGCCTGAGGAGAAGAAGAGCAAGAGGTAGGGCCGCGACTTCGCCGACCAAACCATTTCCTTATTCTTCATTTTTCCCCCTGCAGCGCAGCTTACGCCTAACTGATTCTGAGGCGCGTCGAAAGCTCGATGGATGATTGCTGAACCTTTTTAAGCATCAAATCCAATCGAAGAACGTGCTCTGGCGCCTGGTAGATTCCGACCTGTCCGCCCCGCAGCGATCCGCCGCCTGCGACGAGGCTATGCTCCTGGCGAGGCAGCATCGGCTGGTGCCTAACACCCTGCACCTGTACAGGCGGGGGCGCCCCACCGTGTCCTTGGGCTACTTCGAGAACGTGGAGGAGTGCTTGGACATGGACGCGGTCAGGCGCCATGGGGTGGAGCTGGTCCGAAGAGCCTCGGGCGGGAGCGCCATCTACACCGACCCGGGGCAGATTATCTACGCTGTTATCGTCGACAGCGAGATGGTCCCCGAGTCGCCCAACGAGACCTTCGCCCTGATCTGCGGAGGGATCGTCAAGGCCTTGGATATCCTCGGGCTCAAGGCCGAGTTCAAGCCGGTGAACGACGTCCTGGTCAACAAGAGGAAGATCTCAGGAAGCGCGCAGATGAGGAAGGGAGGGGTGGTCCTGCAGCACGGCACGTTGATGGTGGACACCAACTTCGAGATCATGTTCGACGTGCTGAGGATGCGCAAGATCGGACGCTCAAAGGATACCGTGACCTCCTTGGCCAAGGAGCTGAACCAAGCACCGAGCATGGAGAGGGTGAAACAAGCCCTGATCGAGGGTTTCTCCAGCACTTTCGACGTTATTATTGATAAGGGAGTGCTCACGCGCTTTGAGGAAAGGAAGATCGAGGAGCTCGTAAAGGCAAAGTATGGCCTAGAGGCATATACCATGAAGACGAGGAGCTCTTCGAGGGATGGTCGTTCGTAGACTGATAAAGCCGAGAATGCCACACTATAAGTCAAGTCAGAAGCATTGATGCGTTGATGGGCTCTGAGAAAAGGTTCGGTTCTGCCCGAGCTCACATGTACGGATCACCAATTGTCAATCTGGCATTTGACATTCACACCGAATTCGTGGTAAGAACATCTCATGCTCTAGAGGATTCCATTGGCAGCGACGCGGCCGAGGCAGCGCTGAGACAGGAATGGGAGCATATCGGATATGCGGTCCCCCTCAATATAATGGACAACATGAAATTGAGTGAAAGGGGGTTCGTTGTGGCCGGATTCTGCAACAATTGGGCAGATATCCTCCTGGGAATGGACCAGAAGACGGAGGTCACCGCCGCAGGGACGAGGGCCCAGGTGCGCTCGTGTCCCCTCTCATCCGCAGCATATCCCTTCTGTGCGGCGCATCTCAAGGTCAGCGTGGTTGTGCTCTGCAATTTCCTTGCGCCCGAGCACGAGGCAGTCAGCAGGCGGTTCCTCTCTAAGGGGGATGATCACTGCGAGATCCTCATCAGGTCCGCTTCCAGCGATCCAGATGAGCTTTGGAAAGCCCCTGCGATAGCATCCATCCTGCCACCGCCTTTGGCGGAGGAGGAGAAGATACTTTGGAGCCACTCATACCTGAGCGGCTGCTGGATCACTCAAATAAAGGCCATGATCGAGGTGCTTGGCGCCGAAGGCACCATGGAGCGATTGAGGCCCATATACCATCAGATCGGCGTAGAAATGGCGCCCAGGATTGGTCAGGAGCTGAATATAAATGGCAAGGATCTTGAATCCGTGGCCAAAGGACTGGATACACTTAACCGGACGTTCCTGAAGGAAGGGGTCTTGAAGAGGGGGACCGATCAATCCGTCGAGAGAAGAACGACCGATTGTCCGTTGTCTGGAGAACCTAGGGAGGTCTGTCTTCTGTTCCTATCATTCTATAAAGGCCTCGTTGGGGGATTGAACCCAGACCTCGACTTCGAATGCACGCAGAGGATGAGCGAAGGAGAGGACCACTGCAGATGGGTGCTGCGGGACACGCGCGACAATCCAAAACAAGCGGACGCGATGGAGGCGACCGATCCTTTCGCGCTCCTTTCCCTCAAGTACGTGAGAGGCGAGATCTCCGACGAGGAGTATGAAAAGAAGATGGCGATGCTGAAGAAGCATCACCCTCGTTGAAGAGCTACTTGAAATTGTCCAGGTCCAGGAATGCTATCTTCCTCGCGTCCAGGAAGAACCCGATCTTCTTGTGCAGCATCATGGACTTGGCGTTCTCGGGCATGATGGCGCTCTGCACCGCTTTCGCGCCCATCTTCTTCCCTTCCACGGACACCTTCTTCATCAGCTGGTAGCCGATGCCCCTTCGCCGGTACGAGGGGTGCACGCCGATGTTCTCCACCCACACCGCCTTGGGTATGTTCGAGACATGGTCGATGATCTGCGCGAAGACGAACCCGACGATCTGGCCGTCCTCCTTGGCCACGTAGCTGAGCCCGGAGTCGAGGTAGACCTTGAACGCCTGGTCGTTGGTGGCGCCCAGCTGGTCGATGAAACCCTGGTCCAGCTCGTCCCACTTGCGCTTGAGCATGGACTCCATGTACTCCTTGATGATGAAGAGCTCCAATGCCCTGACATGGCCCTTGTCCTCCTTCTTCAGCTTCGCGATCTGCGCCATCACATCTCCTCCGGAGCAACGATTCCCAGGTTATCCAGCACCCCGCGGAGGACCCACATGGTCGACTCCACCAGCGTCAGCCTGACCGCCTGCCGCTCGCCCGAGCGCAGTACCGGCACGTAGGCGTAGAACTGGTTGAAGGCAGAGGCTACCTCCTGGCCATATGCTGGCATCAGGTGTATCCGCCTCTTCACCCCGCAGTCCCTCACCACCGTCGGGTATTGCGCGAGGATGCGGATAAGCTTTCTCTCATATGGGTCGTCCAATAGGCTGGGGTCGATGACCCTTTCGAACTCTCCCGCCTTGGCGAGGATGGAGCAGCAGCGCGCATGCGCGTACTGCAGGAAAGGCGCCGAGTTGCCCTCGAAGTTCAAGGCCTCCTCCCACTTGAAGACGATCTGCTTCTCCGCCTGGACGCGGACGATGTTGAAGCGAAGGGCGCCACGCCCGATGTCCCTGGCGATCTGACGCATCTTCTCCTCGCTCAGGTCGACGCGCCTCTTCCTAACCTCCTCGTAAGCCCGATCCTCGGCCTCGTCGATCAGGTCATCGAGGTGCACGGCCCGGCCCTTGCGGGTGGACATCCGGCCTTCTGGCAGGGAGACGAAGGCGTAGAACAGGCACTCCGGCACTTTATCTCCGCCAAGTATCCTCAGGGCGGCGGCGAGCTGCTGCTGCTCCAGCTTCTGGTCCTCCCCCAGAACGTTTATGAGCTGGTCAGCGCGCTTGAACTTGTCCTGGTGATAGGCCATGTCCCGCGTGGTGTAGAGGGTGGTGCCGTCGGAGCGGGTGAAGAAGAACTTGGTGTCCCGGCCATGGATGCCGAAGGCGCTCAGGTCGAGGTAGAAGGCGCCCTCCTCCTCGTGGCATTCGGGCACCGTCTTCAGGCGCTCGACCACTCTCTTGGCGTCGCCGTTGAGGATGAACTGAGACTCCCAGGTATATTGGTCCAGCTCCACGTTGATGCTCGATAGGCTCTCCCTTATGCCATGCAGCATGCGCTCGGTGGTCTCCCTCACCATGGAGACGACCTCCGGGTCTCCGGCCTCGAACCCACGCGTCAAGGAGGCGATCTGCGCCTCGACCTCGGGCTTGGACTCCAGTTGCTCGTTGGCCCTCTGGTAGAAGCCCACCAGGAGATGGTCGTCCTTCTGGCGGTCCGACGCGGGAACCACATCCTCCTGGGGGATGTTCCGGACGCCCCAGGAAAGGAGGACGACCTGCCTTCCGACGTCGTTCACCAGGTACTCGGTGGCGACCTGGTATCCGCATTTGCGCAGGCATCTGGCGAGCGTGTCGCCTATGATCGGGTTCCTGGCCCTCCCCACGTGGATCGGGCCGGTGGGGTTCACTGAGGTATGCTCCAGCAGCACCTTGGTCCCCTTGTCCTCTCCTTTACCGTAGTCGGACCTGGCCCTCATCACCTCCTGCAAAGTGGCGCGGACCAGCTCTGACTGGTTGACCTTGAAGTTGAGGTATCCGTTGTCGGCCCAGACCCTCTCGATTAAGGAATTGGTTTTGATCTTGGCGACCAGCTCCTCGGCGATGGCGGCGGGAGCCTTCCTCAGCACCTTGGCCAGGGAGAAGCAGGGGAAGGCGAAGTCGGCGATGGCGGCGTCGGGCACCTCCATCTGCAGCTCCTGCCTGGCTCCGATCTCCTCCAGGGCGGCCTTGACGCTGCTCTCCACCTCCTCGCGGAAGGGCGCTAGCGGGTCCATCTCAGCCTCCTATCCTGTAGCGCAGGATGGCGGCGATGCCGCCGAAGGCCTTCATCAGCATCTCTCCCTCCTCGGAATCCTCGGAGATGAGCTCGACCTTGCTGCCCATCTGCTCCGAGATGTCGAAGAAATCATCAACCAAATCCACGCCCTCGCTGCTGACGGTCACGGACCCGCAGGTGGGGCATCTTGACTGCACCGGGGGCTGGTCGAGGGTGACCTTGTCCTTCCAGCCGCAGCTGGGGCACTCGATGGTGAAGCGCTTCTTCCTCAGCCCTTCGGAGAGAAGGAGGGTGGAGACCGCGCCGAGCTGGATGGCCTCGCGCACATGGTTCTCGCCGTAGGTGGCCAGGCCCCCGTCCGGCTTGCGTATCTCCTCCAGCAGCCTGGAGATGAGGCCTTTCTCCCGCATCAGGTCCATGTCGACCAGCTTTTCCTTGGCCCGCTCCACCAGCTCCTTCAGGCCGTACTCATCGGTGTAACCGGTATCGAAGGTGTCCATGACCTTCTTCTGCAGCTCGTGGTGCAGGTAGCCCTGATCCACGAAGAAGTTCTTGGTACCGCCCGGGCCCCCGATCAGGATCCCCTGCAGCTCGGCCTTGTTCAGGAAGGCGTCGGTGGCCGTGTCGGCGATCTTCTTGTAGAACTCATGGGCGGCGATCTCGATCAAACGCTCGAACCTTTGCGCCGACTGCCCGCCCATGCGGTGCTTGGACGGGACCTGCGACTGTATGTTGCGGATGACGTTGATCCTCTTGCCGGTCAAGATGCCCAGGGTGGCCTCGGACCGGTCGACGACTATCAGGCCGTAGGCCTTCTTCTCCAGCAGCATGTCCGTCAGCGGCTCGAGAAAGAACTCCGAGTCGCAGCGGTAGAGGAAGGTGGTGATGGGCTCGGGAGGCTCCAAGGTGTATTGGACCATGCGCGTCTGGTCGCCGACGTAGGAGGTCTCGCCCACGAAGAAAATCAGCCCGTTGGCCGGGGGCTCCTTGAAGTACTTGAGCCGGGCCAGGATGGACGATATCGCCCCTTGCACGTTCTTCCGGGTGCTCTGGGACTTGATGTTGGAGGACTGCGAGTACTCTCCTCTCAGATAGTTGGAGACGTCGGAGATCTGCTTCCCGGGGGGGATGTAGAGGGAGATGAGCTCGGTGCCCCGCCCGTGCAGGTTGCGCACTTCTTCCAAGGAGCGCTTGAAGTCGTACTTCTGCTTGTCGGACAGGGTTTCTCCGATTTGTGCCATTTGAACCAGCCATACTAGGTTTTTTATCAACCCAAAAGGATTGGTGTTATAAAGCTGTTGGTGCAAGCATGGATTGCGTCGTGGTTTCTTTGGGAGGCTCGATCCTGGTGCCTGGAGAGAGGGACGTGGAGCATTTCTCTGGCCTGGCCGCCCTCATGCGCTCCCTGGCCAAGGAGTACCATCTCGTGCTCGTCTGCGGCGGGGGGAAGGTGGCCAGGTACTACATCTCCACCGGAAGGGAGCTGGGGGCTCCCCGGGAGAAGCTGGATGAGATGGGCATCGAGGCGACCCGATTGAACGCCAGGCTGCTCCAGATCGCCTTGGGGAATGACGCCGCCGATTCCCTGCCCCGAACCGTCGACGAGGCGGTCAGGGAGGCCAGGAAGGGCAGGATATTGGTGATGGGAGGGACGTCCCCCGGGCACACCACGGACGCGGTGGCGGCCATGGTGGCGCTCAGGCTGGGGGCGGCGAGGATCGTGAACGCCACCTCGGTCGATGCCGCCTATTCCACCGACCCGCGGAAGCACGCGGACGCGGAGCGCTACTCCAGGCTCACCCACAAGCAGCTCTTCCACCTCGTGGACAAGGGCCTGCACTCGGCGGGGCCGTCGGACGTCTTCGACCGCGCCGGCGCGGAGGTGGCCATGCGAGCCAACATACCGATCTACATCGTCAACGGGCGCGACCTTGGCGAGGTCGGAGCGGCGGTCCGGGGCGAAAAGATAAAGGGAACGGTGGTAGCTGACTGAGGACATAGACCTGGTGGGATGGGATGGTCGAAGGGAGTTCCAAGGAAAGGCCGAAGGCCAAGCTGATGGAGAGCGGCGAGCTCATCGTCAAGCGCAAGACGCACCTCTCGGTGGTGTTGGGGATAACCTTCTGCGTCATCGGCGGGGCCGTGGTCGCCTCCTCCTTCATCCTGGATTGGGTGCTGCCCGGCTCAGACAACATATCCATGTGGGATCTGCTCCAGCGCGGGGGGGTCTACCTCCTGGTGCCTTTGGTCCCCATGACGGGAGGCCTGGTGGCGATCATCTCATCCTTGGACATCCTGGCGGAGAAGGGGAGGAAGCGCTTCAAGTCCATCGCGTCCATCGGCGCCCTGGCCTGTTCCCTGCTCTTGGTAATCTCTCTAGTCATAGTGGCGCTGCAGATCGAGGCCGACTACGTCGCGGCGGGGGATGCCAGCTTCGGCCCCGCCCTCTTCATGTCCGTGTTCGGGGGGGTGCTCGCCCTTTCTGGAGGTATGATCCTGACCATAGACTACCTCGAGGCCAGGAGAAGGAGGGGGAGGTTCACCGCCTCGGGCGGCAGCGCGCAGCTCAAATCGGCTCTCAAGCCGACCACGGGGAAGAAGAAGGCCAAGCCCCAGACCATGGACAAGGAGTTCAGGGACGAGGTCCTTGCCGCCAAGGAGGCACGCGACACCGAGCTAAACCGGCCTGCCCCTTCCGGACTTGAATGCCCCACCTGCTACTCCCCGGTCCAGCCCAACTGGCAGATTTGTCCCATCTGCGGTCAGGAGCTCCTCTGATCAAATCCCCTCGAGGTCTGAGGAATCTATGGCCCTCGCGCTCATCGACTCCACCAGATGGCGGAGGTGCGTGGCCCTCGCCCGGGACATGGACTTCTTGTGGATGTAGACGAGCTTCGCGCCGTCGCTCTTCTCCAGGGCCATGGCCACGGCCGCCCGCAGGGTGTCGTCGTCCGCATGGTCGGCGAAATGGTTGGGGATCATGTGCCCGAAGGAGATGCGCTTGGTGGCCACCACCTCGCTGAATCGGGGGGCGTAGTGCCCGCCGCCGATTCCGATGGCCTTGGGCGCCTCGACCAGATTTGGGCGCAAGAGGGTGGCGGCGATCGCCCTGGCAGCGTCCTTGTTCCCCCAGTATGCCTCGGAGGAGCCGATCTCGATGTACATGGTCGGGCTCTCCAGATACGGGCCGTGATGGGTGACCTCGAAGGAGACCTGGAAGCCGAGACCTTGTGCATTCCTCGTCAGGTCGCGCAGCGCCGAGGTCATCATGTCCGGGGAGGCCTTGACCAGGGTGGAAGGCCTACCTCCGAGGTCCGCCTTGGAGAAGTTGCCGATGGGGTGGACGGTGAGGGTGGGTATCCCTGAGGCCGCCTTGTGGCGGGAGAGGAAGACCACCTTGTCGATCGGGACGCCGCAGGCGCTGGAGACGGCCACGTCCACGTCATCGGCGAAGAGGTGCACCTCCTGGATGGTCGCAAGCAGATCGCCTCCCCTTCTGTAGCATGGTTGGCCCTGTAAAGCCCCTTCCTCGACCCAGCCTTCCATTTCCATCAGGGCATCGCGTATGTTGACGCTAGCGGCGTCGGATGCGGAGCACAGGAGCAGCCTCATCGAGCCAGCCATGACTCCCCGCATCATAAGCTTTCTCAAGGCCCGGGAAAGTTATATTCCGGCCCTGGAGCATTACCCCCAGAAGGGATACCGATGAGGAAAGGGTGGAGTGTGGTGGCGACGGCCTTCATGGCCTCCATGGTCTTGATGAGCTTGGGCCTGAGCGTGGTCAGCGCTTGCACCTTCGCGAACGGCCATGAGAGCTTCGAATACGACATCTCGCCGCAGGAGTACGCCGCCCGCGAAGGGGCGATGAAGGCCGGGGAGCAGGCCTCGTTCGTGATCAACGGGGGCGTGGTGGACGTCTTCGTGTTCAACGAGGACCAATACTACAGCTACGTGAACCTGGGCAAGGACGAGACGGGTTGGAGCGGGGCGGCGGCCTACAAGGCGCTTGGCGTCTCTTCGACCGAGTTCATCTTCACGGCGCCCTCTGAGGGCAGCTACTTCCTGGTCATCGACAATACCGTTGCTGGATCCGACCCTGGGGAATCGCAGAAGAGCGTATCTATGGAAGTCCTCTTCCCCTTGGCCACGGAGAACGAACCCTCGCCGTTCATCCCGATAATGCTGGTCGGATTCGTTTCGTTCATCCTGCTTGCCTTGGTGGTTTTCGCGAGGAAGTAGGCGAGGTCTCTCGGTCGAGCCTCAAACCCATTCCTCGATCCATTTCCATTTCGCTCGCGGATGTAAATCAATTGTAATAATCAGGGATTAATGATTAATACCCGGGTCAGAGCATGCGATGCCGATGCCCGGTACCCTCACCGTCGCAGAAAGGATAGTTCTGCACATCTCTCAGCACCAGAAGTTCAAGGATTGCTATGACGTGCCCTTCGACGTCAGCCAAGACGGGATCGCCCAAGCCCTGCTCATATCCCGAGCGCATGCGGCGGTGGAGCTCAAGAAGCTGAAGGAGTCCGGCGAGGTTCAGGAAAGGCTGGCGCACATCAAGAAGGGCAAGAACAAGCGGAAGGTCTACTTCCTGACGACGATTGGGGAGGAGAAGTCCGCGAAGATCAGGGGCTACGCCGAGGAGCTCGGAATCGATGTGGGGCCGTGCGTTGACATGCGAAAGGCGCGCGGACCCGAGGTGTGGAAATCTCTCTCGGAGGACAACAGGAAGGTCCTGGCGGCAGCCTCGGTCTACAGGAAGCCGTTCAAGCGCACGAGCCTTCCCGAGACCAGCGTGCCCCTTCTCCCGGTCGACAAGAGTGGGAACGTGGAGCTTCCGGCCGAACTTAGATCCGAGGTGCAAGGCATGCTCAGCAGGGATCAGCTGCGGATTCTCCATAGCTCCGCCGCTGACTACTGGCTCAAGGACGGGGACTACAAGGAGAGGCTCTATCACCTGCTGGAGGCAGGAAGGATGAGGGAGGCAGAGATGCTCGTCGCGGGCAAGGGGGCGATCTTGCTCAGGAACGCCGACCAATCCTTGCTTGATGACCTGGCTCAGATCGCGCCCTCGGAGAAGTATGGGGCGAAGGTCCGCCAGGTCCAGGCGGAGTGCGCGAGGATGCTGAAGGACTTCGATTACACCCTCACACTGTGCGAGGAGATGATCGCCTCCAAGGACGTGAAAGAACGCTTTTTTGGGCTGTTGATAAAAGGGAAGGCGCTCAAGGACATGGGCCGGTATGATGAGGCTTTGGTCGTATTGATGTCCGCCAGGTCCCTGGAATCAAGGAGAGGAACAGGCCTCGAGTGCGAGATCGCCGACGTCCTGGTCGCACAAGGCAGGCACGAGGAGGCCTTGGAACTACTGCAATCCATAGCCCGGATGGACACGATGGACGACCCGGAGACCGCGGAGAGGACCTGCCTGCTCATGGCCAAGGCGTACCTGGGAACCGGCAACGCGGAAGATGCCGTTCGCTACGCCAGCAAGAGCCTGGCCATGACCCGGTCCTCGGACAAGAAGCCATGGTTCGAGGTGCTAGCGAAGGCCTATGCCCAGATCGGGATGGGGGAGAAGGCCAGGGAGTTCGAGGCCAAGGCCCACCCGCCCAAGAGATGGGGCGAAGCCTGAGAGCCAAAAAGCCATCTATTCAATTGGATAATAACGGAACATGGACCTGCCTGGGATTATCTCGTTCAGGGTGGAGAGGCTGAAGTTCAAGGCCAACAACCTGGACCTTGCCTTGGCCTTGGTGGCGACGTTCCTGCTGCCTGTGGCGTGCATGCTCCTGTTGGATTGGAGCGGTGCGCTGATACCGCTTATCCTTTACTATGGCGTGTTCTGCTTCGCCCTGGTCTATTTCAGGAAAGGCTCTTTGGAGTACTATCGGCCCATGAGCTGGGTATTGCCTCTTTTCCTGTTCCTCCTCCTCATCCAGGCACTGACGCAGGTGGCCGGGGCGCTGACGATAATCCCGAGTAACGACGAGCTGGTGGGCGTTTTGCTCACCCTGCTGATCTGGGTCCCGCTCAACGCCTTCACCGAGCAGCTGCTTTGGGTCTACATCTTCGACTCTTTTGAGACACGATGGACAGAGCGAAAGAAGAGGTTGGTCGGAGGTGTCATAGGAATCCTCCTGACCCTGGTCTTCGTCGGTATGATCCATGCGCTGTTCTGGGGCTCATTCCTGCCCAGCTTTGAGAGCGTGGCGCCCTGGTCCTACATCTTCTTCGCCACACAGTTCATCATCACACCTGGCTACCTGTTTCTGTACCGCAGGTCGGGCTCGATGTGGCCGATATTCGCCATCCACATCGTCGCCGATGCCACCCTGGTGATCACTGCTCAATACTCCATAATCCCCAACCTCTGGACCTTTTGACCTAGAAGATGGGACTCTGCCGCAGCATCTCCACGTCGGTGACATAGAGGTCGCGGATGTCCTTCAGGCCCCAGCGCAGCATGGCCAGCCTCTCGAACCCTTGTCCCCATGCCAGCACCGGGTACTTGATCCCGAAGGGCGCGGTGACCTCCGGGCGGAACACCCCTGCTCCCCCCAGCTCCATCCATTTGCCGTGCCACATGACCTCGACCTCCATGGACGGCTCCGTGTAGGGGAAATAGCCTGGGCGCACGCGGATCTGCTCGAACCCCATGCGCTTGTAGAATTCCCTCAGGATGCCCACCAGCATGTCGAAGGAGGCGTTCTCCTCCATCACGATGCCCTCGATCTGCACGAACTCTGGCAGGTGCGTCGAGTCGATGGCCTCCTTGCGGAAGACCCGGGAGAGTGAGAACACCTTGACCGGGGGGTCAGGGTGCTTGGCCAGGTAACGGATGGTGTTTACGGTGGTATGGGTGCGGAGCAGGGCGCGCTCCGCCTCCTCTTTAGACCACTTGTAGCGCCATCCCAAGGACCCGGTGCTGCCACCGTTCTCGTGCACTGCCTTGATGCGATCCATGAGCTCCTTCTCCTGGTCGATGGAGATCCGGGAGGGGCTCTTCAGATAGAAGGTGTCCTGCATTTCCCTGGCCGGGTGGTCCTGGGGGGTGAAGAGGGCGTCCATGTTCCAGAATGAGGGCTGGACGTACTCGTCGTCGATCTCCTCGAACCCCATCTGGACGAAGATGCGACGGACCTCGTCGGCGATCCGGGTCAAGGGATGCTTCTTGGCAGGGTAGTCGGTGGGAGCGAAGGTGTTGACGTCGTACCTACGGAAGCTGACGTCCCTCCACCTCCCGCTCTGGATGAGCTCTGGGGTGAGCTGGGCCAGCTCCTCCTTGACCTCGATCCCCAGGGTCAGCACCTCTCGGCCATTCGGGGTGAGCCCCAGCCTCCTCGAGGTGATGACCCTCTCCGCGATGATGTCCTGCCTTCCCTTCAGCTGTGACACTACGGCGGCAGGGAGCTCGGCCTCGGGCTTTTCGGCGCTTGCCAGGAGCCGCAGGACCTTCTCGTCCTCCATCTCGGAGGACAAGGCGGCCTTGCCAGAATCGGTGAGCGAGATGATGGTCTCGTTCCCGGCCTTCTCCATCCTTACCAGGTTCTTGCGGCGAAGCCAGCCTATGGCTATGGGAACATCCCCCTTACCTAGCGCCGCCTCCAGCTCGGACATCCTCACCTGGCCGCCTGCAGACTGCATCAGCCTCAAGGCCTGGCGCTCCGGCAGCCCCTTCTCCACCGCGTCCTTGGACTTGAGGGAATAGCTCTTGTAGGAGCTCTCCTCGATGCTGATCAGGCCCTTGGACTCCAGCCAATTGGCGGCGTTCATGACTTCGACCAGCTGGGTGAAGCCCCCCGCCTCCAGAATCTTCTCGGGGCTAGCACCGTCGCCGATATTCTGAAGTGTCAGAAGCACCCTCTTCTCCTGGCTGCTCAGTCCCTCGAGGACCTGAGAGGCGTTCATGAGAGGGGGGAGAATCTCCGCCCTATTTCTGACTTATGGGCCTCTGGTCCGGCCGGATGAGCGGTTTGATGTCGATGACCGGGGAGCCGTCCATGGCGTCCAGGCCTTTGACGTGGAGGAGCCTGCCCTCCCGCCTGATCAGCTCGACGGTGGTCATGCCGATGCGATTGGGCCGATCGGGGCTGCGAGTGGCGAAAACCCCTCTGAGAGGGGTGCTCGGGTCCCCTCTCGGATGCACCTTCAATGCCCGCCCTTCGGAGCGGTCGAACACGTAGAGGATGACCAGCTCCCTCTCCCTCTCGATGGTGTATAGCCCTTCCTCGAACTCCGGCAGGACCTCGACCACCGACTCCAGCTCGCGGCAGTCCATTCCTGCCGTGGCGGTGCTGCGCACGTAGCCTATCGGCACGATCCTCATTCGCACCTCATGATGAAGCGGCCCAGCTGCGACTTGGCCTCCTCGCGCCTCCTCTGATGGCCTTCAAGGAAGTGGACGAGGCGGTCGGAGAGCATCTTCTTGCACTCGCCGCAGAGGACGTCGCCCTTCCGGCACCTGTCGGCCAGGTCGTCGAGGGCCTGGTCGCTCGGCTCGAACAGATAATATTGGTACTTGAAGACCGCGCAGACCTCTGGCTTACCGCCGGTCTTGCGCTGCTCCTCGGCGCTGACGGCTCCGCCGGTGAAGGCGTTGCCCACCTTCCTCCTCACCACCTTGGCCGTATCTGTGGTGTATATGGTGCTGTCCGGCACCGAGGAGGACATCTTATCGCCTCCTGTCAGCCCGGGGAACATCTTGGTGTGCAGGAGCGCCGGCTTGTAGAAGCCGAGGCTCTCCGCAACGTCCCGGGTCACCCGGAAGTGGGGGTCCTGGTCTATGCCACAGGGGATGAGGATGGGCACGTTCCTGCCCTCCAGGACGGATGGTAGGAAGGCGGGGGCCGATTGCACGCTGGTGAAGAATATCGACCCTATGTTGGTGGAGTTGTCGAACCCGAAGACCGCCTTGGCCGTGGAGAAGGTGACCTTCTTCGCCACCTTCAGGCTTAGCGGGTACAGCGTCCTGATGCAGTCGGTGTCGATTATGATCTTGGTCTTGTCGGGGTCGAAGCCCAGGGCGATCACGTCCAGGGCGTTGTCCATCGCCTTCTGGTAGGTGTCCTCGAGGCTGAGGCCTTCGTTGAAGAGGAACTTCTCGTCGTCGGTCATCTGGAAATAGAGGGGCGCTCCGAAGGTGTCCTGCAGGTACTTGCAGAAAATCCAGGGCATGAGGTGCCCGAGGTGGGTGTTCCCGGAGGGCCCTCGACCGGTGTAGAGGCTGAACTTGACCCCCTTGTCATACAGGTCCAGTAGCCATTCCATGTCCCGCTGCGAGTAGACCACGCCCCGGCGCAGCATCGGGTGCAGGGGGCCGTATCCCGCCAACCGATCGAGGAGGGCCTGGTCAACCTTCTTCGTTCCGAACCTCTGGATCAGTTGGTCATAATCGATGTCGCCAGTGACCTGCCAGGGCGTGACGACGAAATCTCCTTCCATATGGCGCACCGCGGGCGACAGAAAAGCATGGACGCTAATGAATCTTTTCCATTTCTGGCAGCCGGGCGGGAATGCACCCGGGTCGGAGGGGGGTTCGAAGCGCCTGCGAGAGTGCTCGATCCGAAGCGGAGAAAATGGTTCTAAGAAGGGCGGAATGAACAATTAATCTTTTATACTGGCTGCGCATCAAAGGAACAAAAATGGACATACTCACCCTCCTGCTCAGCTTCGCCGTCATCCTCATCGGGTGCGAGTTCTTCACCAACAGCGTCGAGTGGGTAGGGAAGAGGTACAACCTCTCCGAGGGAGCGGTAGGTAGCGTCTTGGCGGCCGTGGGCACGGCCATGCCCGAGACCATAATCCCGATCATCGCCATCCTCTTCCTGGGAGAGAGCGGGGGAGAGGAGATCGGCGTCGGTGCGATCCTGGGCGCCCCCTTCATGTTGGCCACCCTCGCCATGTTCGTTATGGGAGTGTCTGTGCTGGCCTTCCGCAAGCGCAGGCAGACCAACGTCCTGAACATCAACGGCCCCTTGATCCGCAGGGACTTGCGCATCTTCATCATCGCCTATTCATTGGCGGCGGTGGCGGCCCTCGTGCCTCCGGAGCTATCTTGGCTGCGCTGGGTCATAGGATTCTCCCTGATCCCCCTATATATCTACTACGTCTACCAGACCATATTCAAATGCGCCTCCCATTGCGAAGAGGAGGTCAAGGACCTCTACTTCAACAAGGCCGTCTGTCGCTTAAGGAGGGGGAGGAACGCCTACGAGAAAGTGCCAGATGAGATATCGGAAAGCTTCCGCAAGGTCGTCTACACCCAGGAGCCTCCGACCTACCTGATCTTCGTCCAGCTCATCATGGGGCTAATGGCCATCATCCTCGGCGCCAACCTCTTCGTGCAGCAGATCGACATCTTGGCCGAGGAGATCGGGCTGGACCCGCTGATACTCGCGCTCATCATCGCCCCCATCGCCACCGAGCTCCCGGAGAAGTTCAACTCCATCCTGTGGATAAGGGACAAGAAGGACACCTACGCCATGGGCAACATCACCGGGGCGATGGTCTTCCAGAGCTGCATTCCAGTCACCTTGGGAATCCTTTTGACGGATTGGCACTTCGACCTTTCCAACAGCACCCAATTCCTGCAAGCTTGTGCCATCGGTATAGCCCTGTTGTCCGGCTCAGTTCTCTACATCAGGGCCAAGGACACCCAGCTTCATTGGTACGGATTGATGTTAGGAGGGGTTCTCTACGTGCTCTTCATCCTGCTCGTGCTGACCATAGGCTGAGGCTGATTATCAGCTAGCAGAGCCAGGGCCGGGGGCTTTATCTACCCCGCCATATGTCCGAAGTGGGATGAACCGCCCCATCAAGCCAGGAGAGTCGGACGAGGACCGGATGGAACGCTCCAGGCGCGTGGGCTGGATAGACCTGGACAGGATCGGCAAGAGCCGGACGCTGGTTATCGGGGCTGGGGCATTGGGGAACGAGGTGGTGAAGAACCTGGTCCTTTCCGGCTTCGAGGACATCACCATCGTGGACATGGATAGGGTGGTGCTCTCCAATCTGAACCGCTGCCTCTTCTTCCGGGAGGAGGATGCGAAGCGCCGCTCCTTCAAGGCGACGGCTTTGGCGGACATGGCCCAGCGCATGAACGCCGCCTGCAGGGTCAGCGGCATGGTCATGAAAGTACAGGACCTCGATGAGGGGGTGTTCCGGTCGAGCGATGTCGTCTTGGGATGCCTGGACAATATCGCCGCCCGCCTGCATGTGAACGCCCATTGCTGCCATCTTGGACGGCCATTGATCGACGGAGGCACGCTCAGCACCTCGGGCAAGGTCCAGGTGGTGATACCTCCAGATAGCCCTTGTCTGCAGTGCTCCATGAACCGGACCCATTATCGCGCGTTGGAGAGGAGGTTCAGCTGCACCGGGTCGGACACGACCTTCTTCGAGCCGAAGCTTGCCGCGGAGATCACCACCACCAGCGTCATCGCGGCGATCCAGGTCAGGGAGGCGATAAAGGTGCTCAGCGGCCGCGAGGACCGATGCCTCCACCATCTCCTGCGCTACGACGGGCTGGACAACCAGGCGCTGGAGCTCGAGGTACCCCTGGACCCTGATTGCGGCCTGCACCGACGCCAGTAGTCCGTTCGATGCCGCGATGCTGATTATCATGTTGGTTAACTGTGATAGGAAGGTTTTTTGAGGGAGCAGCCGCTCGAAGCATGCGTGGTAAAGGATGTCGGTACGAGTCAAGGTGCGCAACGCTGAGACCGGGAGCACGGTGGATATGGAGCTGGAAGAAGAGAACACCGTGCAAGAGATCATAGAGGGCGCGGCAGGGTATTGGGAGAAGGACTCTGGCGCCTATGTGCTGCGAAAGGGGAAAAGGCTCCTGCGCGGCCAGCAGACCGTGCTCGACGCCGGCATCGGCAACTCCGACGACCTGGAGCTCATCCCGGACCCCGAGGGCGGCTGAAGGATGCCGTTGCCCCGTGAGGTGCTCATCGCCCGGCTCAAGAACGAGCTATCCATCTGCCAGCGCTGCCTCCGCCACCCGGTGGTGGTCGAGGAGGAGGCCTTCAACGATTTCCCCCTGGGGATCGAGCTCAGCCTGGTCCAGATACCCGGCTACGAGCTTTTCAACAACCAGATTAGGAGGCGGTACCACCATCGCCTCTCCCTGTCAATATCGCATGAGTACCCATTCCAGAAGCCCCAGGTGACCTGGCTCACGCCCATATTCCATCCCAACATCATGATGCCCGAGGACGGGGGGTTCCTCTGCAACAAGCTCCTGGAGGACTGGAGCTTCAACTCGACCTTGCTGATGTTCATCAAGGGTATCGAGTACCTGCTCATGAACCCTAACCCCACCAGCCCCTTCGGCACCCAGACCTGCACCTTGGCGGCGGAGTACTTCAACCGAGCGGGCAAGGTAACCCCTCCCATCGCATCCGTCCCCTCGCCGAAGGTGGTGAGGGCGACATGAGCTCCCCGCATATCGTGGGCAGCAAGGACCGACCGATCCGGGAGAGGGAGCCCCCTCCCAAGGACAGGCGCACCGCCCACAAGTGGCTGAACGACAAGGCCAAGGAGGAGTACCTCGGCCTGGAGGAGAAAGGCTACGAGCTGTACATATCCAAGTTGGCCGAAGAGAAGATCCGTAATCACGCCAGCAGCACCTCCTCGGACAGGCTCGAGGTGATGGGGCTGCTGCTGGGCAACATATTCCGCTGCAACGGCAACGAGTACGCCCTCGTCCGTGACGTGGCCACCACCGACCTGGATTCCTCGTCGGTGAGGGTCAGGTTCTCGCGCGACGGCATGGAGAAGCTCTTCGCCTCCTTGGAGGACGCGGGGTTCAACTACCTCATAGTAGGGTGGTACCATTCCCATCCAGGGCACCGATGCTTCATGTCCCCGACTGACGTGGAGACGCAGCGGGGGTTGTTCAACAAGCGCTTCCATTCGGCCGTGGTCATCGACCCGATCAGCAAGGAGATCGAGGCCTTCTACCTCGACGGGAGCAAGGTCAAATCACGGCCTTTCGCCATCTACTGGGACGAATTCCAAAATCCATATTACGGGGAGACGGTGCGGAGGAAACGGTTGGCCGGGGACGCTCAGCCCATCAAAGCGAATCGTCGTTAGACCCATATGGCATGGCGCTTGCGCATGGTGGCCTCGGTCTGTTCCAGCTTGGTCATGAGCGCAGGTACCAACGAATCGAGATAGATGAAGCTCGCCGCCTCGAAGAGCGTGCCCAGGGGGGCGTACCTGCGCCGATCCTCGTTCCGGGACGCCTGGATCTCCACGATGATATTGGACGCCCTTCCCAATTTCGAGTGCTGGTTGGACGTAATGGTGATCACCGTGGCACCGATTCGACCGACTATGTTGGCGGTCTGCGCCGCTGACATGGTCTCGCCAGTGTTGGATATGACAAGCAGAAGGTCGTCCTTCTCCACGATGGGGGTTGTGGTATCCCCTACGAAATGGACGTCGAGCCCCATCTGGACCAAACGTACGCTGAACGCCTTGCCCACCAGGCCAGAGCGGCCGACCCCGTAGACGAATATCTTCTTAGCCTGGATTATGGCGTTGCAGACGGCCTCGGATATCGTTTGATCGATCTTGTCCAACGATTCCTTGACCTCGGACAGAATAAAGCTCGAAGCCAGCTTCATCAATCATCCTCGTCATAATTGATCTCGGTCTGCTTGGACGATTTCTTGGCAGGCTTGGAGGGCTTGGCTGGGGGCTTGGCGGCAGGCTTCTTCTTCCCCATGTCCTTGGCTTTGGTCTTGGGCTGCTCCTTGGGCTGCTCCTTGACCTTGCCCTTCTTTTCAGCGGGCCTCTTCGCCTTCTGGGGGCGCTCCTCTTCCTCCTCTTCCTCTTCCTCCTCGTCTTCCATCCCCGACTTCTTAGATTTGGAATCCTTGGAGACCTTCTTGGTGAGGATGCGCTCGTA
>JAJRAN010000138.1 GCA_028682915.1 Methanomassiliicoccales archaeon
GAGCGCCATCACCAACTACCAGGTCTGGAGGAGCCTGTCCCCTGGAACGGAATCCTTCTTCGCCAACGCAGGTCCGAAGCTCTGGTTCAACGATACCGGGCTCACCAACGGCCAGACCTACTATTACAAAGTGAGCGCGGAGAACTCTCAAGGCAGAGGTCCAGATTCGAGCGAGGTGCTCGCCACGCCCATCCAAACGCTCTACATTCCGACCGCGCCTCAGAACCTCGCGGCCAACCCTGGCAGCTCCCAGATCGTCCTGACCTGGTCCGCTCCCCCTAGCAACGGAGGCTCCTCCATCACCGGTTACAAGGTCTACCGGGGCACGAGCTCCGGCGGAGAGACTTTGCTGATATCTATAGGGAATGTCCTCAGCTACACGAACACCGGCCTCACCAACGGCCAGACCTACTACTACAAGGTCAGCGCGGTGAATGCCGTAGGGGAAGGCCCCCAGTCCACCGAGGCCTCCGCGACCCCGGCCACCGTCCCCTCGGCACCGCAGAGCCTTTCCGCCGCCCCTGGCAACGCTCAGATCACTGTCACCTGGACAGCGCCATCCAGCAATGGCGGCAGCACGATCAATGGCTACAAGATCTACCGCGGGACCTCCGCCCAGGGCGAGACCTTGTTGACCACCTTGGGGAATGTGCTCACCTATCTTGACTCGGGGTTGACCAATGGCCAGACCTATTATTACAAGGTCAGTGCCCTCAATTCCGTGGGCGAGGGGGCCCAGTCCGCCGAGGCCTCGGCTGTACCGGTGACCGTGCCTTCACCGCCTACGCTCATATCCTCCACACCTGCAAACGCCCAGGTCGTCCTAGCATGGACGGCACCGAGCAACAACGGTGGGTCCTCGATCACCAATTACAAGGTATATCGCGGCACCTCCTCGGGAGGGGAAACCCTCCTGACCACCATCGGCAACCTGCTCTCCCTCACGGATACTGGGCTAACCAACGGGCAGACCTACTATTACAAGGTCAGCGCCGTCAACTCGGTCGGGGAAGGGGGGCAGTCGAACGAGCTCAATGCCAGACCGACCGGGCCGCCGGCTGCGCCCCAGAGCGTCCAGACCAAGCCTGGAGATGCCTTCGTGAACCTTACCTGGCTTGCCCCAGCCAGCGATGGCGGGAGCGCCATCATCGACTACCAAGTGATGAGGGGCTTGACCTCGGGAATGGAGACCTTCCTCGCCGACGCCGGCCTCAAGCTCTGGTTCAACGACACGGGCCTGAACAATGGCCAGACCTACTATTACAGGGTGAGGGCGGTCAACGCCCTTGGCGCGGGGCCGAACTCCAGCGAGGTGTCCGCGACCCCTAGCCAGACGGCGACCGTCCCATCGGCCCCGCAGAGCCTGACCGCCATAGCCAGCAACGCCCAGGTGGCATTGAGCTGGTACGCCCCCTCCGACAATGGCGGCGCCTCGATCACAAATTATGCAGTTTATCGCGGGACGACGCCGGGAGGGGAGACGCTGCTCACCATGCTCGGCGACCTGTTGACCCACACTGATGCAGGGTTGCCAAACGGCCAGACGTTTTACTATAAGGTCAGCGCTCTTAATTCCGTCGGCGAAGGACCTCGGTCCAACGAGGCATCGGCCACCCCTGCCACCGTTCCCTCGGCCCCTCAGGGCCTTTCCGCCACCGCTGGCGATGCGCAGGTCACCTTGGCCTGGACGCCCCCTTCGGACGACGGTGGAAGCCCGATCACCAACTATGTCATCTATCGAGGGACCACCTCTGGTGCAGAGGTAATGCTGGCCTCGGTTGGAGATGTCCTGACATATCTGGACAGCGGCCTCTCCAACGGACAGAGCCATTACTACAAGGTCAGCGCGATCAACGCATATGGCGAGGGATCATTGTCCGAGGAGGCCTTCGCTACCCCCGGCACGGTTCCTTCCGCGCCATTAGGCCTCATTGCGACCCCGGGCGACTCCTTCATTAACCTGACCTGGATGCCGCCAGCGAGCGACGGCGGCAGCCCGATCCTCAACTACACCATCTACCGCGGGGCGTCGCCGGGAGGGGAGTCCTTCCTGCTGACAATCGAGGCCTCGCCAAGTTACGTCGACTCGGGGCTCAGCAATAGTGTGACGTATTACTACAAAGTCAGCGCCACCAACGCTCGGGGCGAGGGAGCCCTTTCGAATGAGGCGTCCGCCACCCCGGCCATCGTGCCTTCGGAGCCGCAGCATCTTATGGCCCTAGCCGGTGATGCCGAGGTCAACTTGACCTGGGACGCGCCCTTGAGCGATGGCGGGAGCCCTGTCATCGGCTATAACCTATATCGTGGCGCGAGTTCCGACAACGTGAGCCTCCTGGTCGTTCTTGCTGACGTGCTCTCGTACCTCGACGGCGGCCTCACGAACGGCCAGACCTACTTCTACAAGGTCAGCGCCTGTAACGCGTTCGGGGAGGGCGCCGCCTCTGCCGAGGCCTCGGCCGTTCCGGCCACCGTTCCTTCCGCGCCACGGAACCTGACCGCCTCCAGAGGGAACGGCCAAATCCATCTCGAATGGTCCTCCCCCGAGAGCGATGGCGGCAGCCCCGTAACGAACTACACCATATATCGAAGCATTCAGCCCGGTACCGCAACCATCCTGGCGGTCATGGGCGACGCCCTCAATTACACGGACACCGGGCTCACCAACGGTCTTACCTATTACTATGTGGTGAGGGCCATCAACGCGATAGGCGAAGGGGAGCCTTCCGGCGAGGCCTCCGCCACGCCTGCCTCGGTGCCATCGGCGCCACTGAACTTGACCGCCACGCCTGGGGCCTCTCAGATCACCCTTAATTGGACGGAGCCCGTCAGCGACGGAGGCAGCCAGATCACTAACTACACGATCTACCGCGGGATAAGCTCAGGCGGGGAGGTGCTGCTGGTTGTGATTGGTGACGCTCTCAGCTATGTCGATTCCTTGCTCACCAATGGCCAGATCTACTATTACGTGATAAGCGCCTCAAGCGCCATCGGCGAAGGCCCCCTCTCCGAGGAGGCGCATGGGAAGCCGCCCACCACGCCATCGGCACCTGAAAATCTGACCGCCTTTTCGGGCGACAGGCAGATCGCCCTCTCCTGGACATCCCCGGGGAATGATGGCGGGAGCCCGATTTCAGGCTACCGGATATACCGTGGGGGGAGTCCTGGGCAACTGAGCCTTCTTACGAGCGTCGGCGACGTCCTCGCCTATACCGACGGCGGCCTAGAGAACGGTCGAGCTTACTATTACATGGTCGGCGCCGTGAATTCCGTTGGGGAGGGAGCTCCTTCTTTCGAGGCATGGGCGACCCCTTCCACGGTCCCTTCCGCCCCGCTCGGGCTTCAGACCTTGGCCGGCGATCGAGCCATCGAATTGAATTGGACATCTCCTTCGTACGTTGGGCCAGGGGAGCTCTATTATCACCTGCTTCGAGATGAAGTGGTGATCTGGTCCGGGCCTTCCACCAGCTATCGCGACACCCAGGTGACGAAGGGGCGCCTGTACTCCTACCAGGTAGCAGCTCAGAACTCGGTCGGCAGAGGCACCAACGGCAGTACGATGAGGTGCTCCGCCTTCGGCCCCCCTGACCCTCCTTGGGGATTGACAACGGCCCCGGGGAATGGAGAGGTCTCACTGAGCTGGGAGGAGGTCAACTACAGCGGACCTGGATTGCTGACCTACTCCATCTACCGTGACGGATGGCGGATCTGGAGCGGCAATGCGACCGATTATCTCGACGTCTCGGTCCATAATGGCATGACCTATTCGTACCAAGTGGCCGCCTCCAACGCCATCGGATGGAGCGCGAACTCGTCCATGATGAGCACGGCGCCACAGGGTCCACCGACAACTCCGCTCGGGTTGCAGGCAAGGCCCGGCCCGGGCTCCGTCCAACTCAATTGGAGCGCGCCTGCCTATTGCGGCCCAGGCAATTTGATTTACATCCTCTTCCGGGATGGTATGCTGATCTGGAGTGGAGAGGAGACCGAGTTCGAGGACTCGGGGCTGCCGGAGAACGTCGCGCATTCTTACACCATAGTGGCGTACAACTCGATCGGCAGGGGGGCGAACAGCACCTCGGTCCAGGTCGTGCCTTTGTCCACGCATAGCGAGCCTCCTCCCTACTGGGGGCTGGTCACGTTCCTGGGCTTCGTGGGCATCGCCGCTATACCCATGAGCATGTTGGCCTATCGTATGTACCATATCCGATACATCCGGTCGGTCTCGATGCTTCCCGACATGCGATGCCCGAGCTGCGGGACCATCATCCCGGCCACCGCCGCCAAATGCCCGGTCTG
>JAJRAN010000148.1 GCA_028682915.1 Methanomassiliicoccales archaeon
AGCTCGATGACCTTGATCTGCGGGCTCATGCCGTCTCATTTGGCGCTTCGATGCTAAATTGGTTTTGCTTCGCGAATTGGGCGTGCGCTTCCTCGGTGGCCCTTATCGCGACTGATAATAATTAATAACATTAGAAAGATATAAATAGAGTGGCCAACCAATAGAATATCGAGAGGAGGTAAGCCAAACTGAATACGGAGACACCAGGTTCGGCATCGAGGGCGCTGCCCTTAGCAAACCTCCCTTTTTTCTTGACCCGGCTTCCTGATTCTCACTCACCTTGTCGATGATCTCATAGGCATCGGTCCAGCCCTATGCGCTCCATACCAGCGCCACCAGCTTGACGGTGATGTCCGTCTTCTTGGGCGTGATGGAGACCGTCTCCAGCCTCTCGGTCAGTACGTCCGTCCTCTCGCCCATGGCCCTGACTTCCAGCTGGAAGTCCTCCTCCAGCCTCTTCCTCTGCAGCCTCAGGGCCTCGAGGTTCTCGCCGGCGTACTCCACGTCCTTCTTCTCCTTGGCGCTCCTGCCGTAGTCGCGCACGGTCCTGCTGGCGGTGCTGCTCACCCTCCTCCCGACCATGGCGCCGAGGATGGAAGAGCCCAGGGACGCCGCCGTCTGGTACTTCAGGCTCCTCGCCTGCTCCCTCTCCTTCTCCACGGTGATCTCCGCCTTGCGGATCTTCTCGTCCAGCGCGGCGTACTTGGGGGCGTACTTCTTCCGCAGCTCCTCCGTCCTCTGGTCGGCCAGCTCCCTGGCCGCCAGCTGCATGCGTATCCTGAAGTCGCCCTCCTTCTCCCCCACCCTTGAATACTGGCCTACGCTGGGGCTGAAGAGCAGGTCGACCTTCTGGCTCCTCGCCAACCAGTTGGCAAAGTCCTTCTGCCAGGCGGGGTAGCTCTTCGGCTTGGCGGCCGCGGAGGGCAGCTCGGAGTATCTCGCTGGGTCCAAGGGGGAGCCCGCCAGGTCGGACATTCTGATGTCGGCTGGCTTTGCCAAATCCCAGTTTAGGGGCAAGGGGTCGTTGCTGAGCGGCGCCAGGAAGAAGAGGTCCTTGGTCTCGTCCACCTTCTTCTTGGGGTCGGCGAACCGCACCTGGGAGACGCCCAGGACAGTAGGCCTGTAGGTCGGGGGCGCCTGGGAGCGCGCGGCTGGCTGGAGGAAGTACTGGGGTATCTCCGATGGCAGGACCGGCCTCTGCGCCGGTGTGGCCGAGCCCGTGGGCGCCAGCTCGACCGTGGGGGCCGCGCTCGGGACGCTCTGGGGACGGGGAGGGCGCGACGCCGACTTGACCGGGTCCATGAGGACCTTGATCTGCTCCCTGGTCAGGGGCCCAGGGAGATAGGACATGGCCCATCTCGTGGTGAACACGACCGGCGCGTCGTCGTGCACGTTGTGCATGAGGAAGACGCGGTTGCCCAGGCCGGCGATTACCTGGTCCATCTGGCCCCGGTCGAACCCCTTCCCCGTGCCCGCGGAGACGCCCTCCAGGGCGTCGAGGATGCGGATCTTGTCCCGGTCCGTCTGCAGCCGGCCTATGAACCAGGTGCCGGTGTTTGAAAGGCTCTTGTAGTCCAGGTCCACTGGGTTCTGGGTGACCAGGGCCACCCCCACCCCGAAGGCGCGGGCCTGCTTCATCAAGGTGAGAAGCGGGAGCTTGGAGGGCGGGTTGGCCACCGGCGGGAGGTAGCCGAAGACCTCGTCGATGTAGAGGATGGCCCGCAGGCTGGTCGTCCCGGGCTGGGTACGCATCCAGCCGACGATGTGGTTGAGCAGGAGCGATACGAAGAACATGCGCTCGGCGTCGCCTAGGTGGGCGATGGAGAATATGGACACGCGCGGCTTGCCGCCCTGGTTGTAAAGGAAGCTCTTGACGTCCAAGGGCTCTCCCTCCATCCACATCCGGAACCCCGGGGCGGCGAGGAGGTTGTTGATCTGCATGGCCAGCTCGAAACGGTTCTTGGAGGGGTAGAAGGACTCCAGGTCCAGGACGCCTATCTGCTTGACCGGAGGGGTCTGGATCTGACGGATGAGACTCGCGAGGTCCAGGCTGGTGCCCTTCCTCCAGGCTTCCGATATGATGTTCGATATCAGGATGTGCTCCCTGGACCTTATCGGGTCGCCCTCGATGCCCACCAGCCCGAGCAGGCTGGTGACCGTGGTGTTGACCCGCTCCTGCAGCAGCTCGTCGTCGTTGACTATCTCCGTCGGGGGAGCGGCGAAGGACTTGAGGATGGAGACCGGGGTGCCGGCGCTGCTTCCCGGGGTGTAGATGGTGAAGTCGCAGGCGTCCTTCAGGCGCTGGATGCGGGCGCCGTCCTCGCCCCAGGAGGCCAGGCCGTTCTTCCAGGCGTCGGCCTGCTTGGCCGCGTAATCGTCGAGGGACATCCCCTTCTTCGCGGCGTCCTCCGCGTTCACCCAGGGGAGGAAGTCCTCCTTGCGCAGCTGGGGGAAGGTGAGGAGCAGGTTGGTCATGTCCCCCTTGGGGTCGATGATGATCGAGGGCACGCCGTCCAGGGCGGCCTCCTCCAACAGGGAGATGCACAGCCCCGTCTTGCCGCTCCCGGTCATGCCCACGCACACCGCGTGCGTCACCAGGTCCTTGGAATCGTAAAGGAGCAGGTTCTCCTTCATCGATTTGCTGGCCAGGTCGTAGTCACGGCCCAGGTAGAAAACTCCCAGCTTCTCAAAGTCCGCCATTCTTGCACCCTGTCCTAGATTATCTCAATTTCGCACTAAAAGGTTGTGCCGCGTGGAAGCCGTTTAGAGGCCAGCGAGCCTTCGGAGCGTATCGCATCCTTGGTGGGCCGCAGATAGCCTGGATGTGCTTCTCCGTCTCCACCTGGCCTCGATATGTGCCTATCCTTTGAAGACCTTCTTAAGTTTGTCCGTTAGGCCACCAGTGTCCTTCTGCGCGGTCTCGAGCTGCTTGGTGAGATCGGCGGCCTCGGGCGATGACTGCATCGCTTGCTTTGCCTGGTCCCCGAGAAGGGTGTTCAGGCTGTTGGCGTCCACCTTCTGCCCCCCGAGCATCTTCGATATCTTGCCCATTACCAAGGGCGCCACGATGGCCAGCAGCTTGCCCACCGCAGCGGAAGGGAGCCCGGTCTTCTGAGAGATAGCGTTCTGGACCGGCGCCAACTGGTTCCCCAGCAGGCTGCTCACCATGCTCGAGCCCCCACTGACGTCTGATTTGCCAAGATAGCCGCTTACGTTGTCCAAGGGATTGCTGCTGCTCGTCTGTCCGATCATCTTGGTCAAAGTATCCGTCCCACCTGGCGCGGAGGCCGTTTTCGACATTGACCCTAGAAGGGTCGGCAGTGCCATCCCCAGGGCCGATTTAGTAGAATTTTCGTCTCCCCCGATCGACTTGCTCAGCGCGGATAGGTTTCCCCCGGAGGAAAGAAGACCCATCATGCTGTCCATTATCGAGTCCATGAGGTGATTGTGGGAGCTTCTTGCCTAAACCTTTTTGCATCATCGCCGCGCAGTTTCTCATATTTTGTTGTTTTGGGAATTAATGTGCACGGTGTCATCATAAGCGTACTACGTCTGACTCGATCGGCGTAGGGCAACGGTTTAGCCTCATGACGGCATTACGTACCGCTCGTGAGATGAGGATTCGGTGATCGATTCCCAAGGAGTCACATGACGCGCGATGGCGTGATCAAATGCGAGAACATCACCAAGGTCTACGCGGGAGGCAAGACGGCGCTATCCGCCGTGAGCTTCACGATCCCTGCTCACGGCATCTTCGCGATCATCGGTAGGAACGGGGCGGGAAAGACGACGCTGGCGAGGGTCCTGTCGACGCTGCTGGAGCCTAGCTCAGGGCAGGCGTCGATCGATGGCCTTGACATAATGAAGGACGCCAACCGACTGAGGGAGAGGATCGCGGTCGTTCCCCAGGAAGGAAGAACGGTGGCGTGGATGACCCCTGTCCAGACGGTTTCCACCTACCTCATGTGGCGCGGAATCGGGTACAAGGAGTCCTTGAGGAAGGCGAGGGAAGCCGTCGAGCAGGTCGGTATGGCGGGGCATGCGGACCGGCTCAACCGGACCCTGTCGGGAGGCATGAAGCGAAAGGTCCTGGTGGCCATGGTCCTCGCGTCCGATGCCGAGTTCATCTTCCTCGACGAGCCCAGCACCGGCCTCGACCCGATCTCGCGGCAGGAGCTGTGGCGGCTGTTGATCGAGCTGGGCAAGGACCGCTTCGTCCTTCTGACCACCCATTACCTGGAGGAGGCCGAGCGGGTGGCGGACCGCATCGGCATACTTGATGATGGCAAGCTGGTCGCCATCGGCAGCATGGAGGAGCTGCGCAGCCGGCTAAGGCATGGGTACAGCCTTAAGGTCCCCGAAGGGGCGAACCTTCCGGTGAAGGAGGGGGAGACCATAGCGCTGGGGAACGGCCAGGTGCAGGTCCTGACCACGAGGGACGAGGCCTTGAGCCTCTCCAAGATGCTGATAGAGGCCAAAGCGCAGTTCTCGGTGAACCCGGTCACCCTGGACGACATCTTCACCTACATGGTGGGGGCCATGGACGCGGAGGTGGCCGAGGCCAAGGAGGTCGAGGAGGAATGAGCCGATTCGGCAGCCAGATCCTGGCCTCGATCCTGGTGAACGCGATCTACGAGATGCGGAACTATCCCGCGGTCCTCATCATCACCGTCCTCTCCCCCCTGTCCTTCCTGACCTTGATCTTCTTCATCAGCGGGGGGACGCTCCTGGCAGTGGGCATCGTCGGAGGGCTGATCATGAGCATGTTCTCCGCTGGCACCTCGCTCCAAGCGGACCTCTCCCACCTCAAGAACGACTTCAAGCTGCAGGATATGGTGGTCGGCTCGCCCACCAAAGCTTCCGTCTATGTCGCGGGCATGGCCATCTCGGAGCTGATCTACGCTTCGCCGGCGCTGATCATCTTAGCGGTGCTATTCGGCCTGTTCGTGCACGTCACGCTGGCCGCAGTGCTGGGGATAGTCCTCGTCATGCTGATGATGTTCCTGATGTCGATCTCCTTGGGATTCGCCCTGGCCACCTTCTCCTCCGACATAGTCCAGAGCTTCGCCTTCACCCGGCTGCTATCCTTGGTCTTCACCACCCTGGCCCCGGTGTACTACCCCATCACCTACATCCCTGAGCCATGGCGCTACCTCGCCTATCTGTCCCCCACCACCTATGCCGCCCAGATAGGCCATGTCCTGGTCGGTTACTATGAGGTCCCATCGGCCCAGCTCATGATCGATTGGGCGGTGCTGTCGAGCCTGACCATCATATTCCTTTGGATAGGGATGAAGAAGGCCAGATGGAGGGAGAAGTAGGCGTAGGCCGGGGGTCCTTCTACTGCTTCTTTTTCCTTGACCGGCTATATGCGAATGCCAGCCCGACGGCCGCGATGATCACGACCGCTGTCACGATCGCGTACAGCGTGTAATCGATAGGCGGGGAGCCAGAATTGATGTGCACCGTCACCTGGTTGGATTGGGTGGCGTTGTACGATCCATCCCCATCCCAAACGAACCAAATGGTCCAGTTGCCCGTGCTCTCGCAGGCGAAGGTCCTCTCGTAGTCGCCGTCCACCATCTGCGCCGAGAACTGGTACGGGCCAGCGCCGTTGATGGTCCATAGCAGCCTCAGCGGGCCGTTGATGGGCTCGGAGGCCGTGACATGCAGGACGAAATCCACGTCCATATATGTGTCCGTCTTGGAAGAGGTGAGCGTCAGCGTCACATCCTGCGATGCAGCGGCCGATGGCACATAGAGAGTTGAGAGGGATAGCAGGAACACCAGGGTTACAAGAGAGCATGCGGCCAGATTGACCAGCTTCGGTTTCGACCTGCCCCTGGATGAGGTCATCCTAGCAGCCCCCATGTCAATAATTCCTAGCAGGGCTTAATAATGCTTATCCATCCGGCTCCGCTGCCATGGCATTGCTGTGTAGATGCTCAGAACGCCTTCCGCTCCGCCCCTTGAAGGCAGTAGTACTCGCGCTTGAGCGAGTACATCTCATGCACCTTGCAGCTGGTGCAGAGGCAGCCCCCCATGTTGACCTGGCAAGGCGCCTTCCCCCTGAGGCAGAAGACCAGGGCTCCCTGGTCGGAGGCGCATTCGGGGTAGGAGGCGCATCTCCCGCACTTGCATCGCTTGTCCTCGATCGCCGGCATTCTCGCCCCTCCTATGTGGCTTTGGCTCGCCGGCTAGATTAAGCTGCCGGAAGAGCGAACGATCCCACGCAGGCCAGGATCACTCGTAGAGCCGCTTGTTAGGGTCATCCTTGTCCACGACGACTATCGCTGGACCGATCCCCCTCTTGGAATGGATATAATGCCTCAGGTGATACACTGGGTGCCCCAGGAAGGCCATCCTCTGCCTGGCGGCCCTGCGCAGGATCGCCTCCTCGGAGAGGAAGGCGGCCCTGGCCTCGGTGAGCTCCTTCTTGGGGGAGAAGTACGCGTACACTATGACCCCGACCCCGAGCAGAGCCAGCGAGATCGCTATCTCAGTGGGCTCCACCAGGACGATGAGCAGCAGGGAGAAGGCCGCGCCCATGATCGGGATTGCCCTCCGCCATCGCAGCCGCTTGGCCACCTCCGGGTTCTTGGCCTCCAGCCTGATGGTGGAGATGCAGGTGGCCAGGTATACGAAGGCCAGCAGGAAGACGGATGAGTTGATGAGCGCCGACAGCCCGCCGAACACGCTCACCACGAACGCCGTCACGCACAGGACGATGAGGGCGACGTGCGGGGTCCCGTACTTGGGATGGAGCTTGGCGAAGGAGCGGGGCAGGAGGCCGTCGAGGGCCATGGCATAGGCCAGCCGGGTGGTGCCGATGGTCCCGGACTCGTCCGCCCCCAGTATGGAGAAGAGCGCGCCGATGCCGACCACCACCACCATCAGGGCGGAGACGAGGGCGGAGGAGTCGAATATGGCCGCGGCGGCGGAGAGCAAGGGGGTGCTCGTCGAGGTCAGGGTCTGCTGGTCGACCGCTCCCAGCACCACGAGGTTGGTGAGCAGGTAGAACACGACCACGAAGAGCATCCCCATGGTGATGGCCCGGGGAATGGTGCGCTCCGGGCGATCGACGTCGTTCGCTGGTAACGTGGAGAGCTCGAAGCCGGCATACGCCCAGAAGATGAGTATGAGCGCCCCGCCGAAGGAAGCGAGGCTCCCGGTGACGAAGGGCGTCATGTTGTCGGAGACGGTGGATGGGTTGGTGAACATGAAGACCAGCCCGGCGGCGATCATCAGCACCAGCGGGCTTACCTTGATGATGGTGAGCAGGTCGTTGGTGCGCCCCGCGGCCTTCACCCCTACCAGATTGGTACCTATCACGAACACGATGAACGCCCCCTTCAGCAGGACCACGCCCGCCGGGCTGATCCCCGGGACCAGGGAGACGAAGTACTGGGCGAAGGCGACCGGGAACACCGCCAGGGAGAACCATTCCGCCAGGAGGAGGGCCCAGCCCACCATGAAGCCGGGGAAGGGGGAGGAGACCTCCTTGACGTAGGCATAAGGGCCGCCCACCTTGGGCAGGAGCATGACGCAGTAGGCGAAGGATATGGCAATCACAATCGCCAGCACGCCGGCGAGGATCCAGAGCAGCAGCGAGGAGGGCCCGACCAGGCCGGCGGCCAGGCCCGTAGCCACATAGATGTCAGCGCCGATGATCGAGCCGATCACCAGGTTGGTGACGTCGAAGGAGTTGAGCTTCCTCTGCAGCTTGGCGGTGCCCTGGGGCCTTGCCATCGACCCCGTTGATTGGTTTAGGGGGTAATTCTGCGTTGCCATGCATTGTCGCGAAGCTAATGAGGAAGAGAAAGGAGCGCTTCCGTTAGGGGTTGGATGTGGCTTGGTCCTCGAACATTCTAAATGGCCGGCCATCCGAGGGCTAAACACGGAAAGGCCAAGTACCCACCCTGCCCATTATCGGGGCAACACATCGGCAAGAGTTGCGATATGGCCCTATCCCGACTGAAGGAGCTGGAGGCGGACATGAAGAAGTGCTTCAGGTGCTCCTTGTGCAAGATGGCGCCGCTGCCTACAGTCGTGGACCCGAAGTTCGGGGACGGATGCCCGTGCAGCAACCTGTACCATTTCCATGGGTACTCTGGCTCGGGGAAGAGCATCATGGCCCTCTCCCTGGTCAACGGCCGCATCAAGGTGGACCGGACGCTGGCCGACATCACCTTCGCCTGCACCGCCTGCGGGCTCTGCGACGTATCCTGCAAGTTCATCATGGAGGCCGAGCGCCACGCCATCAACATGGCCCTGCGGGAGCACATCGTGGAGGAGGGGTTCGCCATGGCCGCGCATCGCCCCATGATCGCGGACCTGCAGGAGTTCGGCAACCCGGCCGGGAGGATGGAGGACCCGGCCCTGGGCTGGGCCAAGGAGCTGGGGATAAAGATCATGTCCCAGCAGAGGGCGCCGGTCCTGCTGTTCACCGGCTGCATGCGCTGCAGCGACCCTCGAACGGACGAAGTGGCCAGGAGGTCCGCTCTCCTATTGAGGAAGGCGGGCGTGGACTTCGGCATCATGCCCGAGGGCGCGTCATGCTGCGGGCTTCCCGCCTATTGGACCGGGCACAGGGACGCGTTCACCAAGGCCGCCAACGAGCTGGTCACGAGGTTCGACGGGATGGGAGTCGAGACGGTGGTGGCCGTATCCGGCTCCTGCCTGGGGGCGATCCGGTCGAAGTATCCCGAGTACGCCCGTGCCCCGAAGGCCAAGGTCCTGCACATCACCGAGCTCCTGGCCGAGCTGATCCAGGATGGGCGCCTGCCCTTACCCAGACCAGTCGAGCGCAAGGTCACCTACCACGACCCCTGCTATCTCGGCCGCCAGAGCGAGCCGCCGCTGGAATGGAAGGGCGAGTACAAGGTCACCCGCAACTGCATGAACTACACCGAGCCGCCGAAGGAGATGAACCGGGGGGTGAACGGCGTGTACGAGCCGCCCCGCCGAATCCTCAGAGCCATCAAGGGGCTCGATTTCGTCGAGATGCACCGCATCCGCGAGTACTCCTACTGCTGCGGCGGGGGAGGCGGAGTGCCACTCTCCTTCCCTGAGCTGGCCAGGTCGACCGCCCTCGGCCGGCTGGACGAGGCGAAGGCCGTCGGGGCCGAGATGCTGGTGACCGCCTGCAGCCACTGCCGCGCCAACCTCGCCGGGTCGCAAGGACTTCCGGAACGGCAGACCATGCCGGTCGTCGACATCGTCGACCTGGTGTACGAGGCCGCCAGCATCGATGGAGGTGATGCACGCAATGCTGCCCGCTCCTGAACTGGAGGAGCGCCTGCGCTCCGTCGTCCACAAGGGAACGGTGAGCAGCGACCCCCGGGACATAGACGGCCTCCGATCCTCTAACCCCATACTGGATAGGACGGTCGGCCCTTCGCTGGTGGTCCGCCCTTCGGACGCGGGCGAGCTCCAAGGACTGGTCCGGCTCGCGAATACCTCGAGCATGAATCTTACCGTGGCCTCGTCAACGGGTGCCCACGCCAAGGGCGGCCTGGCTGCCAGTTTGGAGAGCGTCATGATCGACCTGTCTTCATGGAAGGCGATCCCGTGGATCGACCGGAGGAACCGGGTCTGCCTGATCGAGCCAGGGGTGACCTACGGCGAGCTGCTCAAGGCCCTCGAGCCTCATGGATTGACGGTCCCCATGCCCCTCTCCCCCCGGAGCGGGAAGAGCGCGATCGCGGCCATGATGGACCGCGAGCCGACCACCTGGCCCAACCGGCAGTGGGACACGGTCGACCCAGTGGCGAGCACCGAGCTCATCTTCGGGAGCGGCGAGCTGTTCCGCACAGGGGCCGCGGGAGGCCCCGGGTCATTGGAGCAGCAGCGGGCCATGGGCGGGGCGCAGAAGTCGCCCCTCGGTCCGTCCCAGACTGACTTCCAGCGCGTGGTGCAGGGCTCCCAGGGCACCATGGGGATAGTGACCTGGATCACGGTCAGGGCGGAACTGAGGCCCACCGTACAGATGCCTTCCCTGCTGGGGGCCGATTCGCTCCAAGGCCTGATCCCATTTCTCTACGACGTGCAAAGGCAATGGCTGGGGGAGCATTCCTTCGTGCTGGACCGCACCGCGGCGGCGATGCTCCTGAGCGCCCAGGGGCTCGGCGAGCTAAACTCCATAAAAGGATCGCTTCCCAGGTACCTCTGCCTGCAGAACATCGCCGGTTTCGAGAGATTGCCGAGGGAGAGGGTGGATTACCAGAGGAAGGACATAGC
>JAJRAN010000049.1 GCA_028682915.1 Methanomassiliicoccales archaeon
AGTGGTCTATAGCAACAACCCCTTGACTAGGAGGCTGTTCTCCGAGGCGGGCTATGAGGCTCGTACCTCGCCCATGTTCAACCGAGAGGTCTACTCAGGCACGGAGATAAGGCGGAGGATGATGGTCGGCGAGGACTGGTCGCACCTCGTCCCCAAGGCGGTGGCGGAGGTGGTCCGCGAGATTCATGGCGTGGAGAGGCTGCGCGACCTGAGCTCCTCGCCCACTGAAAGGAGGTCGGGCGATGGCCCTGTCGAAGGAAGTGGGGAAGAGCCTTAGGACGAAAGGAAGGACCTTGGCGGTGGCGGAGAGCCTGACCGGCGGCCTCGTCTCCAGCACGATCACTGACGAGCCTGGCGCATCGGAGTATTTCGTTGGCGGCGTCGTCGCCTACTCGAACGAGGCGAAGGTCAAGTTCTTAGGGGTCAGGAAGGCCACGCTTCGATCGCACGGCGCGGTGAGCCATCAATGCGCCTTGGAGATGGCGAAGGGCGTCAGGGAGGCGACCGGCGCGGACCTGGGGGCCGCCTGCACGGGAATCGCTGGACCGACCGGCGCCACCGCCACCAAGCCCGTCGGCCTGGTCTACATCGCCGTTGACGACGGCAAGCATGCCCTGGTGGAGGAGGAGACGTTCCCCGGAGACCGCCTGGATATCAAGAAGGCCACCACCGATCGCCTGCTCCAGCTGATCCTGCTGACCCTTGAGCCTTGAGCGAGGGGAAAGCATACTATTTTATTCGAAGATAGGAATTCACTTTTTGGGATGGATGCGCTAGATGACTATGGGTACTCCAGTTAGCAGGATACCGACAGGCGTGGCGGACTTCGACTCGATCATCAAGGGGGGCCTTCCCATCGGCTCGACCGTGCTGCTGTTGGGGGATCTGGGCGCGGGGCAGGTCGAGTTCTCCTACACCTCGGCCTCAAAGCTCGCCCTGGTGAAGGAGCATCCCGAGAGCACCACCTACTTCCTGGGGCATGCGGCGAAGGAAGGCCTGATCCCGCAGAAGATATGCTACATCACCTTCTCCCGCTCCCGCGAGGACATACTCCAGGAGATCAAGGTCTCCTTCAACAGCGATTTCTACGAGGCCTTCGAGCGAAACGTCATCTTCAAGGACTTCTCCGGCATCTATTTCCGAAAGACCCTGGTGCCCAAGAGCTGGGGCGGCGACGCCTCCTCCATCTTCCTGCCTCCCAACGAGGACAACGTGCTCGAGGCCCTGGTCAACTTCATGGACGAGAACGCCCCTAACTCCTTGGTCATAATCGACTCCCTCACCGACCTGGCGGTCAGCGCCAACATCGAGATAACCGATCTGGTCCAGGTGCTGCGGGGCATGACCAGGATCGCCAAGCAGTGGAACGGCATCGTCTACCTCATCCTGACCCGGGACATCGTGGATGAGAGGAAGCAGCGCATGATCATGGACTCGGTGGACGGCGCCCTGGTCTTCGAATGGAGCAAGTTCGCGATGAGCTCCAAACGGCAGAGGTACCTGTATGTGGAGAAGTTCATGAGCATTTTGCCACACCTGGACAAGGAGCGGATCGCCAGGTTCGCAACGGTGGTGACCTCGGAGAGCGGACTTGTGGTCATAGACACTGAGAGGGTGGGATGAGCCATGGTTGACAGGGTGAAGACGGGGATAGACGGCCTGGACGAGATGCTGGAGGGCGGGCTGCCCAAGGGCCACACCGTGGTGGTCATGGGCTCCTTCGGTACGGGGAAGACGACCTTCGGCCTGCAGTTCCTGAACCAGGGGCTGAAGCAGGGCGAGAAGGGCATCTATATATCGCTGGAGGAGGACGACAGGTCCATCCTCGAGGACGCCATGGCCTTCGGCTGGGACCTCAAGCCGAGCATGGACGCGAAGAAGCTGGTCATAATAAAGTTGGAACCGACAGACGCCAAGACCACCATCAGCCGGGTCAAGAGCGAGCTGCCGGACTTCATCAAGTCCTTCGGGGCGACGAGGATAGTCTTCGATTCGGTCTCGCTGCTCAACATGCTCTTCGACAGCGAGCATGACAAAAGGGTCAATCTCTTCAACCTCTCCCAGCTGGTCAAGAAGACGGGAGCGACCTGCCTCATGACCGCAGAGGTCAACGACGAGAACCCCCTGGCCACGAGGGACGGCTTGGCCGAGTACGTCGCCGATGGCGTCATTGCCTTGCGCTACGTCGAGGTCAAGGACAAGAACGAGATGACCTTGACGCTGAGGGTGGTGAAGATGCGTCGCATCAAGCACTCGCGGCGCATCACCCCCTACTCCATAGGCCAGAAGGGCCTAGAGGTCCACGCCGGGGCCGAGCTCTGAGCGCGCAATTTGAGGAGAAGCCTCAGTGCTCGCTTTTAGGCTGGCGCTGTTCTGCATCGGGAGAGCGGAGGGCCCGATGGGCCAGCTTCCTCATCCCGGGCACGTGTGAGGCCTTGGAGAGCAGCATCATCGAGCCCCTGCGCCCTTGGATGTTGTGCGTGTAATGGTCCACCCCGCCCACCTTGTGCTTGTACTCCTCGGGGCCAGGGCCCAGGTCGTACACCTGGAAGCCCTCCCTCTGCGCCTCGGTCATGACCAGGTACACGGAGAGGTAGCCAGGGATAAAGGTCCTGTGCTTGTCGTTCATCCCGATCTTCCACATCCGCAGGGAGCTCCCGTCCCTGATGCACAGCTGCTGCGCCGCCACCTCGCCATCGATGCGCACCTCGTATGCCACCAGCAAGCCCTTGTCGGCGGCCCTGGTCCCGATGTCCTTGAGGAAGCCGGACTGCCTGGGCTCATGGAAGATGCTGCCGCCCTTGTTGGCCCAGCGCTCCTTGTGCTGCTCGATGTAGGTATCGATGGAGCGGGCCACCCCCTCCCCGTCCCTGATGACCGCAAGCTCTATCCGCCCTTCCTTCTCCAAAGAGGCCAGGACGCGCATGACCTTGCGCCCCTCGCGCGCCTCGAAGCCATCTAGTATCGGGCGGTCCGGCGCAAGCGGCACATAGGGGCAGGCCTTCGAAACCAAATCCTCGCATCGCCAACCGACCGGGGCCTGGGCGAGTAACTGCTGAGAGATGGCGTTCCAGCGAAGGTCCCTGAGCTGGAGCAGGTTCCACCGGATCCTCTTCATCCCGCCGATGAAGTCGTTGGCGGCTTTCTTGGCGTCATCGCTATGGAGGAACTGGAGGTCATGAAACTCAGTAGTCTCCCCGAAGTTGCCCGCGAGGCAGAGGTAGGTGACGGGGTAGTGCGCGAACGTCGATCGATAGGTGACCAGAGGCGCCATTCCCACCATCTCCCCCCCTTCTCGGAGGACCAGAGCCCTTGTCGAGACCTGGTCTTGGAAATGCTTGAGCCAAGTAAGGGTCCACAAGGGGGAGGTGAAGATGGAGGCGCCGCCCTCGAGGCGCAAGCGCTCCCAATCGTCTTCCAGAGTTGCGAGGTCCTCGGCACTGGTGACGGTCTCGGCTTTAACGGTCATTTCCGGTATCCTTAGCCGCCCTTTACCTTGCCACGAACCCCTCTCGAGACGGCTCCGAGGGGATCCTTCCTAATGGCCTGTCCATAAGCCTTGTACCTGGCCCGTTTCTGCACCTTGTGGATCAGTCGGTCGACGTCCTCGAAGGGCACCTCGCTCAAGCTCCTCGTCCGGTACGATGAGACGTCCCATCCATACAGGGTCGCCCAATCCTCCAGGGTGGAAGGTTCCTTGAAGCCCTGCTCCTTGGCAACCCGGAACATTTCCGTTCCAGGCGCCGGCTGGAACATGCTGAAGTAGAAACCGTCCGGGTTCAGCTTCCTGAGCAAGGCCTCGGTCTGATGGAAGTCCTCCATTTTCTCGCCTGGCAAGCCCACGATGAGCATGGCGTTGGTCCTGAGCCCGGCTTTGTGCGCGACCTGGAATGCGCTCTCGATCTCCTCCCTGCTCACGCCCTTCAGGATCAGGGAGAGGAGACGGTCCGAGCCCGTTTCCACGCCTATCAGCAGCTCGATGCATCCCGCTTCCTTCATCATGCCCACTAATGGCTCTTTGATGTCCCGCGCGCGGATCTCGCAGTTCCAGAGCACGTTCACTCCTCTCCGCCCGAGCTCGGAGCAGAACTCCTGGATCCTTCCCACGTCCCCGGCGAAGAGGTCGTCATCGAAGACGATACCGGACATCCGAGGCTCGATCCCTCGGATGAGCTGGATCTCCTCCACCACCTTGGCGGCCGAGCGCGAGGTCCATCTATATCCCCACATGGCCTTGGTGTAGCAGAAGTTGCAGGTGTTGGGGCACCCCCGGCTCGTGACCATGGGAATGGCCATCCTGCCGAAGAACGGGATGAGGTACTTCTCCAACGGCGCCACGCCCTCCCACCAGGGCATGGGTAGGGCATCGAGGTCCTGTATGCGGGGGCGAGGTTCGTTCTTGACCACCTTTCCATCTCTGAGGAAGGCGAGCCCCCTCACCCCCCCCACCGTCCTCCCTTCCTGGATAAATTGGCAAAGCTCGAGCATTGTCTGCTCGCCCTCTCCCATGACAACGTAGTCGACGGGCGCTTGGAGCAGGCACATCTCGCCCATCACGGATGGGAACGGTCCTCCCCATATGACCGTGGCCCCGAGCGCCTTGGCCCAGGAGCTTATCTTCTTGGACCGGACGATGCTTGAGCCTATGATCACGGTCATGCCGACCAGGTCAGGGCCGAACGACCGCAGCGAGTCCAATCTGCCCTTATCAAGCTCCTCCCCGCTCCAGTCGAAGAGCCGGACATCCATGCCATGCTGGCGCAGGTAAGCCCCTATGCTCATGATCCCCAGTGGCGGGCTCACGATTATGCCCTTTTCTCCCTTCTCGAAGCCAGCGTTGATTAAAGCGACGCGAAGATTAGGCAGATAGAATCACCTTCACAAGGTCGAGATATTTCTGGCAATAAAGTTCTGGCGTATGATAATTCTCATATCTAGTAAAGGCGTTTCTGGACAAAATGCTCCTTTGTGGCTCATCCTTTTCCAAGGCCAGGATCGACGATTCAAGGCCTTCGGAGGAAGCCTCGGCGATCAATCCACATTTCTCGGTCGAGACTAGCTCCGGCAGACCGCCATTGTTGGTGACTATCAATGGGACGCCCATCGAAAGGGCCTCAATGCAGGTCAGAGGGGAGTTTTCATTCCAAATAGACGGCGCTAAAAGCGCTTTCGCCCCTGAGAGCAAATCGATTTTCTCCTGTTCCGGCAAGTAGCCGCAATACTCCACCATTTCCGGCATCAATCCAGCGACCTTCTTGACTGCTCCCTCAAGCCTACCTTTCCCAACGACCATCAGCTTTGTCTTTATCCTTCTCTTAAGATATGCGTCTAGTATGAGCTCGACGCCTTTATGCTTCTCCAAGACCCCAATGAAAACGAAATAGTCCTGACGCTCCTTCAAGGTCGGGCTCTTCTTCACCCGAGGTGTGAAATTTGGCAGGACGGTCGATTCCTTGCCAAGAAAATATTTAAGCCTATCCTTAAGGAAATTCGAGGGTGAGATAATAGTTTCCATGTCAGAGATGGTTCTCTGCCAGCCGCGATTTCTCCAGATCTGAGGAGGTCGCATGGTCGAAAGGGTGCAATACATACATCTCCTCTCTTGGCAGCTCTCTTTACCCCTATACATCAAATCATTACGCGGGCAGATCAACCAGTAATCGTGCGCGGTATAAAGCGATGGGAGATTCCCTTTCTTAAGGATATTCTTCCCCAACAGGGAGATGTTATGATGGTGGACGAAATCAGGTCGATGCGTTCGTACAGCTTCTTCGAACGCTTTTTCTGCCAAGCGATTATTACCAGTCAGATAGGTTATGATAGGTGACGCCCGACCAATCGAGCTCCTTATTGGGATGGTCATAGGGCCATCCATTGTTTCATTGATCTTGGGAGGCACCTTCCCTCGCTTCAGGGTATATGCATCCACATCATGAATCACGATTACTTCATGTCCCCTTTTATGGAGTTCCGCTGCTAGCATGGCCACATGCGTAGCGTCCCCGCCGAGGTGAAAAGGGGGGAAGAACGTCGATGTCATCACGACTCGCAAGGTTTCCATCTTGCCCTCTCTTAATGAGCGTGTTTCATACGGTAAACCAAGTAGTTGCGCAAGGCTTTGGTGGCGTACCTGGTCGCTAGGTCCAGGTCCTCGGGCTCGCTCAGCACATGCCCGATATTCCGGAACCACCATCGCGGGTTGAAGTAGAGGGAGCGGTAGGCCATATCCCTCGCCTTGTTCAAATCCGCGGGTGAGAGCGCCTCGGTCCCCACCACAGCATCATCCTGGTACAGCTTGCGGAAGTCCACGGCTCCAGCGCCGTTCTCCCCATACACCATCTCGTAGAGCTTGGTGCCTGGATATGGGACCGCCACATTGAACTCGGCGCTGTTGGGCATGGTCCGCTTGACGAAGCTTATGGTATCGTCCACGGTGCCCCAGGTCTCGCCAGGCAATCCCATGATGAAGGAGGCGAAGGTTTTGATGCGCGCCTGCCTGGCCCAAGCGATGGCATTGCTGGCCTGCTCCACGGTAACGCACTTGTCAGCATGGTCCAATATGCTCTGGCTGCCGGACTCTATCCCGTAGGAGATGCCCCTGCATCCGGCCTGGCGCATGCGCTTGAGCAGGTCCAGGTCGACCAGGTGGGCCCGGGTGTTGCAGTACCATCTGATGTCCAGCTTCTCGGAGATGAGGGCATCGCAGAGGCGGAGCACCCGCTTCTTGTCCAAGGTGAAGGTCTCGTCGAAGAAGGACACGGTCCTGATGCCATAGCGCCCCTTCAGATAGAGCAGCTCCTCCATGGTCTTCTCCGCCGACTTCGGCCTCCATTTGGTGCCGGCCACGGTGCAGAAGGAGCATTTGAAGGGGCATCCCTTGCTGGTGTAGAGGATGGTGTAAGGCCTTCCAGCCGGGGCGGTGACGAAGTACGGTTCGAGCGAGGGAAGGAGGTCGAAGGCAGGGATCGGTAGGGAGTCATAGTCCTCCAGGGGTCGGGCGTCCTCGTTGACCGCCACCTCCTTCCCGCTCCGATAAGCGATGCCAGGGACCGACGACATGCCTCGCCCCTCCTGAAGGGCGTTGACCAGGTCCGGGACGACCACCTCGTACTCCTGCCTCACGTAAAGGTCCAGGTCCGGAGCCTGCGACATGACGTCGCGCGCAAGGGTCCGAAGCGTCCAGCAGACCCCTATGGTCTTTGCCTCCGGGAGAACTCTCTTTGTTATGGAGGAGGTCCGCATGTCGTGGTCGAAGGTGGTGGGGGTGAAGCGGAAAAGGACCGCCTCGGGCTTGAGCTGCCGCAGGCGGGTCTCAAGGTCCTCCCAGGGCAGGTCGAATCCGTTCAGGTCAATGAGGTCGACCTGGTGCCCCTGTCCCTTCAGTAGGGCGCCGATCTGGAGCAGGCTGTATGGTTCAAGGATGGAGTATCTCTCGGTGATCTCGCACCTCTCCTCCCTGATTACGGGTATCCCTTCGAAGCGAGGGGGGTTGATCAGGAGTATCCTCACGGACGCACCTCAAGGACCTTTCTGTACATCTCCGCAGTACTAGAAGCCATTTTGGTGGCGGATAGCTCGGAGCAGACCTTGGCCCGGGCGTTCTCGGCGAGGCGCGAGGCGAACTTATGATCCCCCAGGATCTTGAGCAGGCTGGAGGAAAGGCCCCGGGGGTTACCAGGCTGGAATAGCAGGCCGTTGCGGTTGCTGTCGATCATCTCCGGGATGCCGCCCACGTCGGTGGCGATGACCGGCAACCTGGTGGCCATGGCCTCGAGCACGGTCATGGGGAAGCTCTCGGAATAGCTGGGGAGCATGAAGGTGTCGGCCAGATTGTATAGGTAAGGCATGTCCAGGTAGGGGACGCCACCCAGGAAGATGTATCGGTCCTTGGGCACCCCGAGCTGATCGAGGAGGGCCTTCCAAGGTTCGATCTTCCCCGCCCCGGCGAACACCATGGTCGCGTCCGTCTCCTTGTGGATCAGGGCGAAACTGCGTATGGCCATGTCGATGCCCTTGAGCGCTATCATGCGGCCTGAGAACAGCACGACGCTCTCTAACCCGTCCAGCTGGGGGAACTTGGAGAGGCACTCCGAGCGGGGCCTGGGCGCGAACATATTCGTGTCCACGCCGTTGTGGACGATGCGCCAGTCCGGTGGCATGCGATAGATCTTCGAGTACAGCCTTCTGATGAACTCCGATACGAAGATGGCGTGCTTCCCCTTCCCGAAGTACATCCGTTCCAGCATTCGAAGCGCTGGAAGCATCAGGAAGGTCATTTTCTCCGACCTCTCGAGCCTGCTTAAAGGCACCTTGGAGCGGCGGGTCCCCATGCGCTGCGAATCGATGGTGGTATGGACGGTTGTGAGCTTGGGGATCCCCGGGTCGAGGAAGCGGACGAAGAGGTCAGGCATCTGCGCATGGTTGGCATGAAGGAGCTCGAACCCGTGCTGAGCCTTCAGCGCCTTGAACCTGAGCAGCATGTCCAATTGGAATTGGCTGTTGTAGACGAAGTAGTCCTCCGCGCTTCCCAGGTAGTGGACGCTTATCCGGTCCAGGATTTCCTTGGTCTCCGGCGTGGGCTCCGACTCCGGCCCCCTCCTCATGGTTATGACGTGAAGATCGATGTCGTCAGGAAGCTCCTTGGCCAGCAGAGTGACGTAAGTACCGATGCCCCCCCAGTTGGGCAGGAACTCAGGCGTAGCTATGGCCACCCGCATTGGAACCACAGGCTCAAGGCTCTCGGCGAGGTCGCACCTTGGCGTTCAAGCGGACCATGTCGGTCTCGGGGTCACCGGAGAAGCGCTCCACATCGGCAGAGATGAACCTTCTCTGCAAGAGCTTCCTGAATATCATGGTCCCTGAGTTCATGGGGATGAGCTTCGACTCGCCCTCTCTTGGGTAATATGTGATCGGTATCTCGAAGAGCTTGAGATGGTTGCGGATCGAGACCGCGTACATCTCGGCCTCCAGCTCGAACCTGTCCGAATCTAGGTCCATGGCCCTTATGGCGTCCAGCCTGAAGCCCCAAAGCCCCGTGCAAACGTCCGAGCAAGGGTGCATGTACAGGACCGAGGCCGTGGCGCTCAGCGCCAGGTTGCCAACATAATTCAATCGGGACATGGCTCCAGGCATGATCTTGCCGCGGAACCTCGAGCCCATGACCACGTCCTTGCCCTCCTCCAGAGCATCGACCAGGTCGATCAGGTATTGGCTGGGGTAAGTACCGTCGCCATCGAGCATGAGGAGGTATTGGGAATCCAGCAGCGTGGAGAGGACATAGAGGTCGCTCACCGCCCCATCCTTCCCGGACAGAGCCTTGAGGACCACTTCCTGGGGGTGGCTGAGGGAGAAGGCTTGCCTTACCCCGAGCCCTTTGCCGTTCCCTTCTTGGACATAGACCCGGGCGCCTCTCGACAAGGCCACTTCCCTGGTGTTGTCCTTAGAGTGGCCATCGACGACGATGACGTCGACCAGGAACCCCCTCTCATGGAATTCCTTCATGGGAATGGTGTCGATGACCTTGCCGAGGCTGCGCTCCTCATTAAGGGTTGGAATCATCACCACAACCTTACGGGATGGGGACAATTCACGCACCTCTGTCCAGGATAGGACCTGCGACTGCGTCTGATCCCTCGGTCATATCTCCTTCTCTCGACATCATCCGCCTCCCCCCTCATCGTCTGAGGCTAGATATTACTGTCGGCCCTGAGACTAGGGCTCAAGCGTAAGAGTGAATTCTTTGTCCCACCTAAATAAATGTTTGCATGAAAAAGAAATTCAGCCACATCTGAAAATATTATCTTCCGCGATAATGAATATGGGTGAAAAATCGATTCCTCCTAGGACTCTCGATATCATTTTTATAAGCATTAATGGATAGCACTAAAAACGCCATGGAAGATGCGATCACCCCGATGAAGACGTAAGAGAGAAGGAACTCGGAGACGCTCGGGCCGTGAAAGATATCCAAGTAGATGTAGTAAAGGGCTTGCGCCGATGCGAAAACGAAGAAGACCGTCAGCAGGGCCATCAAGGCCCTCAGGTCCTTCCTTCGGTACCCATCAACCGCCAGCCTGTTCGGTCTTACCGCCATGAGGGCTGCCAACAGCACGAAAGCAAGGGAGCTCAATACCAGCTCCACCCTTATGTCGAACATCGTGTTGAACTGATTGAACTGCACGATCTCCATCGACCACGGGTACCATGGATAGATGTGGCCGATGAACACGTCAGCGAGCAGATGGGATCCGACCGCCAAGAATGCGATGGCCGCCAGCAGCGGCTTCCATCCTTGGAATGTGATGAGCAGAAGGAGGGCCGCTCCCAGCATCAAGGCGGCGCCAAAGAAGCTATGGCTGAAAGGCCTCAGGTCTCCGATGTGAAGGAAGTCAAGGAGATTGGCGAAGAAAGCCACGTAGACCAAGGCCAGGACCAGGGACCTCTCCTTCCTTGAATAGACTATGATGGCAGGAAGGCATATAAGGAACCCAACCGCCAAATGGCCGGGCAACCACATTGAGCCCACCCAAGAGGTCCTGTGATATAAACACATTTGTGGGTAATGAGAAGGCCGGAGAAGCGTTGATATCTTATCCGAGCGATACATTCGTCCAGCTCAGAACATGGAGGCGTAGTCACGGCGAGGACTTTGAAGCTACCAAGATTCCGAGGATGGGTCCTCGTGCTTCTCGCCTTCGCTGGATTCATTCTAGTGTATGCTTCCTCGCTGACCTTCCAGATTGAATGGGTGCCCGTGGTTGAGCTGGGATTGTTCCGCCTTCTGCCGATAGGGTATTGGGCTGGAATCGGCCTGATCATTATCTCCATAGCTCTCGGCATTCGCTCAAGCCGTGAAGGAGTCTTCCTGATTCAGGGTTTGCTTCTGTACCTGGCCATCTGGGGGGCGCCAGTGATGTACTTGCATCTTCCTGACGTCTGGGACTCGTATATGCACTTCTTCTCGTCAATGACGATAGCGGAGGACGGAAGCATCCTGGCGCAAGGGCTGCTAACCTACTCTGGCAACTATCCCGGTTTCTTCGTCGTCGGAACCACGTATTATCTGCTCGCGAACCCGAACGTGTTGGATTTCCTCCACCTCTGGCCCCTTTTCGTGAGCAGCCTAACCCTCCTTTCCTTCTACCTATTCATCCGGACTTATCTGCCTGGTTGGGATCATAGGTTCGCCTTCCTCATATCCTGCTTTGGGAATGTTTGGGTCCAGTATCACTACTCTCCTCAGTCCCTAGGCCTGGCTGCAGGTCTTCTAGTCTTCGTTTTCCTGGAGAAGGACGGTTTCAGATGGCTTCTCCTGGCGTTGGCAGCGTTCACATATGTGGTCATTTCCCACCCGACCACCACCTTCTTCATCGTGGCCGCCCTCATTTTCCGCGAGGTTGTGGTCGTTTACAAGGCTTGGAGGGTGAAGGGGGAGGCGAAGGAGCGTTCCTGGCCAATCTTTGCCTTCCTCTTGGTTTGGATCGGTTGGCTTTTCACAGCGGCAAGGGAATACTCTGGAGTCCTTTGGAACATCATCTATAGCAAGATTTCCTTCATTTTCGAGATTTCCCAGACAACCCAGCAAGCCGCAGGCCAGAGGACCGCTGGCAACATTTTCGCATTCAGCCCCTATCTCCGGTTGGTCCTATTGGCGACCCTGATGTTCTTCCTCATCCTAGCTATACTGAGTTGGTTGCTTAGTCGCCGTCGGCGCAACGTACCAGGGTGCCTGGTCGCATTATCATTGATCCCGATCATCGTCATTCCTTTGGATTTACTGTTCCTGGGAGGTTCTGTCTACGATCGAGGTTTCCTCTTCTTTGCGCTCTCGGCACCGATTCTCATCACGCTGATGTATTTCCGACGATGGACGAACTGGAGGAAGCTCGCAGCAGTCGTCATGGTCCTGGCCATGGCCACCTGTTGCGCATCTACCTTCTATCAGGAGAGCCTCTATGTTGTAAGCCAGCGCTCTGTAGAGATGTCTGAATTTCTAGACGAGCACGTAGCGCCGGGGAGCAATGTTGTAGGAGGACACTACCCGGACATGGTATGGAGAGAATCGAACTGGACGCAGTTCACTCAGATGCAATACTATGTAGTCTACAACGAATCGAGGTCGTTCAATGATGTGACTGATGCGTATGGAGCGACAGGGATGATATTCGATAGAACCAGTCAGTTATGGATGACTCAATGGGGACAACTGTTCATTTATGATTTTTACGAGGCGAACATCACCCAGGATTCCAAAGTCTACGAGAATGGGGCATACCAGATGATTTATGGGGGCACTGTTCGTCGATGAAATTGGGGATGGTAAGCCTCATAACCAAGACGGCCGACCTACCGAATGCCGCCGTCCCTCCCATACTCGCTTCGAATCTCAGGCCACAAACGGATTGCGACCTCAATGTGGTGGAGCTTTCCCGGAGGATTGCTAAAGGTGGTCATCAAGTCACGATATTCGCTGCCGATGCCTTCCTCCCCAAGACACGGTGCCCCCCTGAAAAGGACCTGGAGGTGGAATACCTCCATACGGTTCTTCCCAAGGTCTTTCCTGCGGCGATCTTTCCATTCACTCCCGGCCTTGCCAAGAAGCTAAGAGATGGGAGTTACGATGCGGTGCTCACCACCGAACTGTTCCAGAGCGGGACCTTGTTGGCATGGTTCGCGGCGAAAGGTCTCAAGACCCGTTTGTTCGTATGGCAGGAACTCGACGTCCTAATGCGCGGCCCAGCAGGAAGAGTGCAGAATACTTACTACAATACTATGGGAAGGAAGGTCACGTCCGATTCTGTGCGCATAGTGCCAAGGTCGATATCCGCTAGGAACCACCTGATCAAACATGGCGTCCCGAAGGACAAGATAAGCAAGGAGGTAGTTCACTCTGGGGTTGACTGCTCGCTATTCCGGCCGCATCCGGTCCAGGAAAGCAGGGAGCGATTCGACCTCCAAGGGTACGAGGACGTCCTGCTCTGTGTGGCAAGGCTTCATTCCAACAAGGGGCTGGACAGGATCATCGGGGCAATGCCCCGTCTGTTGCGGCACCGTCCCGACACCGTATTATTGATCAAGGGGAGCGGTCCCCAGCTCGAGGAGCTAAGGTCCCAAGTCCGCGCTCTGAAACTAGATGCGAACGTCAAGATAATCACCGAGATGATCCCCCTCGCGGAGATGCCTCTTTTATTCTGCTCAGCGGACATGCTGGTGGTGACCAGCCGCATCGACCTGTTCCCATTCACCGCTATCGAGTCCATATCATGCGGCGTTCCAGTCGCCACCACCTTCGCCCGTGGGCTGAGGACGGACATCGTGGACAAAGGGGCAGGCATGATGCTGTCTGAGGGCGTCGATGGCATCTCCGACGAGCTTGGCCTTTTACTGGCCGATAAACCAAGGTTGCGTTCTTCCGGGTCCATTGGCAGGGAGCTGGCCTTGAAGGATTTCGATTTTGAAGTAGGCGCCAGGCGTCTCGAGGGCATTTTCAAGGAGGAAGGGTGATGGCTCCCCGGTCCTCTACTAGGGTGGTCTTCGTCCCTAAGATGAAGACCACTGGAATCACGAGCGAGCGGTCGCCGAAGATGTTGGAGATGCTGTCGAGCCTCTACGATGTAACCGCGGTGAGTCCAGGGAAGGTGAATAGATTCGTCTTCGATCAGAAGAGGAACAAGCTCGCACGATACCTGCTCTTCCCCTTGGACGTCGCCATGAACCTTATCCGCACGCTGAGGGCCCTGGGGAAGGAGCCTGGCCTTGTCTTCGCTGAAGGCTCGTATTTCTCCTTCGCCGCCGGCATGGCCGCAAAACTCAAGCGCGTGCCAATGGTATGGGACAATCACGGCCATATAGTGACCTTCGCACAGGTGCAGGGTAAGTCTCAGCTCTTCACCAGGGGGAACGTGCTCTTCGAACGGATTTTGATCGGCCTAAGCTCGAAGCTGTTGGTTGTGAACGCAAGGGATCGCGACGACTACGTTTCGATGGGGTTCGACCCCAAGAAACTGGAGGTAGTGCCAACCTGTGCCGATATGGACCTAGTGAAGCTAGGTGTCATGCCCAGGTCAGAGGCGAAGAGAAGACTGGGAATTCCCGTGGATGAGAAGATCGTACTCTTCATCGGCACATTGAATTACGAGCCCAACGCCGACGCTGTCATGTATCTATCCTCCATCTGGCCAAGCGTCCAGGGAAAGGTACCCCATACGGCGTTGTACATTGCAGGCTCCGGAACCCCACCCTTCGACCCGCCCGAAAGCATTCATTTCCTGGGGTTCGTTCCCGACCTCTACCTATGGCTCTCCGCTGCCGATCTGTGTGTGGCTCCCATGTGGAAGGGCCTCGGCATACTGACCAAGGTGATAGATTACATGAGCGCGGAACGAGCCACGCTGGTGACGCCCTTGGCATTGGATGGTATCCCGGAGTTGAATCATGAGCACAATTGCCTTATTGGCGAAGACAAGGGGTCCTTTGAGTCGGAACTGGTCAGGGCTTTAAAGGATGACTTGCTAAGGGAGAGGATCGCGCACGAAGGCCGAGAGTTGGTCTTGAGCCGGTATTCCTGCGCGGTCATCAAGCTTGCATTGAAGGGGCTCGTGGATTCCCTGATGGCAAAGTGAAAACTCGCTCTTAAGTATAGGAAGTAAGATTACCGGCTGAGGGCTGGGATTTGGAAACTCACGGACGAGCCGGAGTGGCCGTGGGCTGGTTGGAAGGCGCCGGTTTGATTCTAGATTTAGGATGTGCCGAGGGTCAATTTAC
>JAJRAN010000104.1 GCA_028682915.1 Methanomassiliicoccales archaeon
CGGACAAGCTCGAACTGCTCAAGGGATGCAAGAACATACGCCGGGAGCGGATCAAGGACTTCGCCGACCAATGTTCCGGGACCATCTACACCCCCTTCGACCAGACCGCCGATCATTCGCCCCAATGGGACATCAAAGCCGATTGCGCTTTCCCCTGTGCCACTCAGAACGAGATCAACGCGAAGGATGCCCAGAACCTGCTCAAGAACGGCGTGTTCTGCGTGGCCGAGGGGGCGAATATGCCCACCAGCGCCCAGGGAGTGAGCACCTTCCTCGACGCCGGCATCCTCTATGCCCCGGGCAAGGCGTCCAACGCCGGCGGGGTGGCCACCTCCGGCCTGGAGATGAGCCAGAACTCCATGCGCCTCAGCTGGCCCCGCGAGGAGGTGGACGGCAGGCTGCGCCACATCATGCAGAGCATCCACAAAGCCTGCGTGGATGCCGCGGCCACCTACGGCACTCCCGGCAACTATGTGAACGGAGCCAATATCGCCGGCTTCTTGAAGGTCGCGAACGCCATGATGGACCAGGGGCTGGTCTAGAGCGCAAGCCTGAAGCCACCCGCGAGAAAGTAGCCGGCCGGCCGTCACGGCCACTCTGGAGGGAGTATGCCTGACGTCCTCAAGCCCATGGACCTGGAATGGAGTCACGTCTACGACTTCCAGCACCTCATGGCCCGGAGGGTGGAGAACATCATCCTGGTTTCGAGCACGTACGACACGTTCATCCTCCAGGAGGATGGCCAACTGGGCGAGCTCATCCTGGGCGAGTTCCTGGACCTCAACCTCCACCACACCACCGGGCTCACCCACGTGGCCTCGGGAGCCGAGGCCATCGCCCTGGCCAAGGCTCAGAGCCGGTTCAACCTCATCGTGACCGCCGTCAACCTCGGCGACATGAATGCTTCCGAACTGGCCCACAAGGTCAAGGAAGCCGGCCTCGACATCCCGGTGATCCTTCTGGCCTACGACGGGGGTGAGCTCGCCGAGTTCATGTCTCAGGAAGACACGTCCGATATCGAGCGCATCTTCCTCTGGCAGGGCGACTCCCGGATCCTGCTCGCCATCACCAAGTACATGGAAGACAAGCTCAACGTGGCATACGACACGGGCGTGGCGGGAGTCCAGGTGATCCTGCTCATCGAGGACAACATCCGCTACTACTCCTCGTTCCTGCCGATGATCTACACCGAGGTCATCAACCATTCCCAGAGCCTGATCGCCGAAGGCCTCAACGTGGCCCACAAGATCCTGCGCATGCGGGCGCGGCCCAAGATCCTGCTCTGCGCAAGTTTCGAGGACGCCTGGGACTACTTCTCCGCCTATCAGGAGGACGTGCTTGGGGTGATCTCCGACGTCGAGTTCCCCCAGGAGGGGAGACTGAACCCGGAAGCGGGAGCGGAGTTCGCCCGCAGAGTCAAACAGGCCTGGCACGACGTCCCCGTCATCCTCCAGTCCAGCCGCCCCGAGAGCGAGGCTCTGGCCCGGGAGGTGGGGGCGGAATTCCTGCTCAAGGGCTCTCCCACGCTCCTGGAGGACCTGCGCCGGTTCATGGTCGATAACTTCTTCTTCGGCGACTTCGTCTTCCAGCTCCCCGACGGCACCCCGGTGGGGCGGGCCAAGGACCTGAAAAGCCTGTTGGAGATGCTGCGCAGCGTCCCCACCGAGTCGATCACCTACCACGCGGACCGCAACCACTTCTCGCGCTGGCTGAAGGCCCGCACCGAGTTCCACCTCGCCCACCATCTACGCCCCCGGGCCGCCGCCGACTACGAGACCGCCGAGAGCCGCCGCCGCTACCTCATCCAGGAGATAAACGCCTACCGGCGCGAACAGACCCGGGAATCGGTGAGCGATTTCGACCCCACCACCTTCGATCCCGACAACAGCTTCGCCCGTATCGGCGAGGGCTCGCTGGGGGGCAAGGCTCGAGCCTTGGCGTTCGTGCGCCACCTGTTGCGCGACTTCGGCGTGGTCGAGCAGTTCGAGGGGATGCTGATCACCGTCCCGCCGTCGGTGGTCTTGACCACAGACGTGTTCGACCGTTTCCTCAAGGACAACGATCTGCGGTCCTTCGCCATGGACGCCGACGACGACCAGGAGATCGAGCAGCGTTTCCTGGAGGCCGGGTTCCCGGCGGACGTCGAGAGGAAGCTCGCCGCCTACTTGGACATGGTCCACTATCCCCTGGCGGTGCGGTCGTCCAGCCTGCTCGAGGACTCCCAGTATCAACCCCTGGCCGGCGTGTACGAGACCTACATGCTGCCCAACAACCATCCCCATGGGCCGGTGCGCCTCTACCAGCTGGTGAGAGCGGTCAAGCGCGTGTTTGCCTCGACCTTCCTCACCTACGCCAAGAACTACTTCAAGGTCACCCCATACCGCCTGGAAGAGGAGAAGATGGCGGTCATTATCCAGAAAGTGGTGGGAGCGCACCACGGCACCCGCTTCTACCCGCACTTCGCCGGCGTGGCCCGCTCGCACAACTTCTACCCGTCGCCTCCCATGGCCGCGGGGGACGGGGTCGTCAGTGTGGCGCTTGGACTGGGCCGCACGGTCGTCGACGGAGGCCGTTCTCTCTCGTTCTGTCCCAAGTACCCCCGGCATCTGATGCATTTCTCGACGGTGGAGGACATGCTGGCCAACTCGCAGCGGGAGTTCGTCAGCCTGGAACTGGACGGTCAGAGCGACGAGGTCACCGAACGCAAGCACCCGCTGGCGACGGCCGAGGCCGACGGGACCCTGGTTAGGGTAGCCTCCACCTACTCTGCGGAGAACGTCGCGGT
>JAJRAN010000120.1 GCA_028682915.1 Methanomassiliicoccales archaeon
CGACATCCCTGTACCGGACATTGACAGCGGATAGCCAGAAGGTCAACCCTGCAGCAAGGACGAAGCTAATGATCACGGGCACTAAGAACAGCACTATCATGATGGTCAGGGTGACGTGGTAGAAGAGCATCAGCACAATGAGTATGATGGAAGCGACGCCTAGGTCCAGCAAGCCGGCCGTGCACGAGGCCAGAGGTATGAGGGCTCTCGGGAAATAAACCTTCGTGACCAGACTGGCATTGGCGATCAAACTATTTGACCCATGGTTGACGCTATTCGAAAAGTAAGTCCACAGCACTAGGCCGGTGTATGAGTAGATTGGATATGGTATGCCCTCTGTGTCCACGCTCACTACCCTACTGAGCAAGAATGTGAATATCGCCATGGTGAAGAGGGGTTGAACGATGGCCCAGGCAGCTCCGACCACGCTCTGCTTGTAGCGTATCTTGACCTCCTTCCATACCAAGAAGTAGAGAAGCTCCCTATACTCCCAAATTTCATTTAGACCTAGGTCAAGCCTGCTCGATCTAGGGCGGATGGTTCTTACTTTAATTTCCGCCAATCAAGCAAGCCTCCATGAGATAGTTGTGATTGGGACATCCTCGCTTAACACCATCTAGCACATTTCCAAAAATCATAGCCCTTATTCAATACTTCCCTTATGAGTGGCACCAAATGCAATCCTCGGCGGAGAAAAACAGTTAGTCCAGCGTGACCTCGATCACTTTCATGCCTTCCGGGCACTGAACCTCGCCATGTACCGTGACGACCTTGTGCTTGCTCCCCCTCTCCACCCCGATGGGATGACAGAGCCGGAAATGCTCGCAGCCTGGATTGCGGCAACGAATCTCATCGAAGGTGATGGTGCTGCCTTCCAAGGCGATCTTTTGGCCCAGGCATACCTTCACCGGGACCTTCTCCACCTCGACGACCCGTACCCCGTCATCATGCATCTTGCAATCGTGGTGTACGTCTCGGACGCCCTTTATCCGATACGTTCCGCCTGAATCGAGGTTGAAGCATACCGCCTTCAATTTGCACTCGCGGCAATCCGGTACGAAGCCCTTGTACACGAAGACCACGCCTTCCTTCGCTTGCCTCTCGCCAATCAGTGTGATAGTGACCATGATATCCCCTCTACTTAGATGACCTTGGTTATCTCAGCGACCTTTTCCGCTGCCTCGTAAGTCAGGCCGAGGTTGCCTAGGATCGTGAATCTGTCCTTGCGTATCTTGTGCGCCGTCACCAATGCTTCCAGCACCTGCTCTTTGGAGATGCCCAGCTCCTTGGCCGAGGTGGGCGCGCCTATCTTCTGCAGCGCGGTGCGGATGCGCTGCCAATCCCCGCCATGGAGGTACATCATCATGATGCACCCCACCCCGCATTGCTCTCCGTGCAATGCCTTTCCAGGAGCAATAATGTCCAAGGCATGCGAGAACATGTGCTCCGATCCGCTGGTCGGCCTTGAGCTTCCCGCCACGGCCATGGAGATCCCCGAGATGATTATGGGCCTAATCGCGATCCATACGCTCTCCTCGAAGTTGGGCCTTATCAGGTCGGCGTTCTCGACCATGGTTTGGGCCGTGTAGTTCGCGAGCGCCCAGGCCGATCGGGAGAACTCCTCGTTCCTCAGCCGCCTCGCGAACTCCCAGTCCATCAGGGCGGTGGAGTTGGAGATCACGTCGGCGCACCCCGCGGCGAGCAGTCGATATGGGGCTTTGACGATTATCGCGGTGTCAGCGATCACGCCCAATGGGACCTTGGCGTCCATGGACATGGGGATGCTGTTGTTCCTGATCGAGGCGCGTCCCGAGGCTATCCCATCATGCGACGCCGAAGTGGGGATGGAAAGGAACTCCTTGCCCAAATCCTTGGCCACCATCTTGGCCAGGTCAATTTTGCTTCCCCCCCCTATGCCTAGCAGGAAAGAGGCCTTGACTTCCTTGGCCACCTCCTCGATCTTGGAAAGGTTTTCGTTCGTGGCCTCCCCCGTCTCCACCACGTGCACGTCGTAGCCCTTCTTCTTGAGGCCCTCTGCGATCGGATCGCCCGCGGCCTTCCGCGTGTGATCCCCCGTGACTATCAGCGCAATCCCCGATAGGTTGAAGTCCTTACAGACCTGAGGTATCAGCTCTATCACACCGTGGCCCGCGAGTACATTCCTGGGAAAAAGCATGGAACGGGCTTTGGTGAAGTCTCCTTCATCCATCCAAGCACCTTAACGACGCCTCATATAAGCCTTCGCTCTTTTCAACCTATCGGTGGAGGTTGGTCATCTGGCAGTTCCTGGGACGGCAGGTGACCCCAACGGACTTAGATGAGAAAACTGTTCATAATTGAAAGAGAAAAGAGCCTCGGGAAGGCTTCATGCAAGGTGGAACTATCGACCATTTGGTCAGGAGGAGATTAGGGGTGAGCCTTTCCCGAGCGCTCCTTTCCGCGAAAAAACAGAATTGCTATATAAATATTTTGAGTCGTATCGTAACTTACGAATTATTTTTGGAATCAAATCAAATCCTGATTGACAAGGTTGATAGGACTTCAAATTATTTTGTGTCCAGTAAATATGATAATAGTAATATTATATATTAAAATAATATTTAATATTCCATAATTTATAAATCGTTTTTCATGTTCTTGTATTCTTCATGAAACGACTTCTAGGTTCACGCCTTTTAAAGCCTTGGAATCGCCCTCTGCCTCATTACCATAAAAGAATCCCAGGAAAGCAATATTAAATATACATATAATGGTGAACTTCTCACGATGGGAGGCATTCATTCAGGTCAGGAGGAGAATAGGCAAGTCTCCCCTGATCCTTTGACCGGCGGCGCCACGTCATTAGCTGAGCCGCCGGAAACGAATAGCAACCCACCTCTCTTGGCCTCTTTGGACCACGAGGGGATAGTCTCCTCCATCACCTTGGCAATGGCGAAGGCGTTGGGCGTGGACACCTCCGAAGCCGTCGGTCATCGATTCTCCAAGCTAGTTCTCCCAGACGATTGGGACCGGATCGACCGTGCTTTCCGAATGGCCCAGGATGACAGGGTCACATCCGAAGTGCGTCGGGTCCACCCCTTATCGACCACGGCCGGCAGACCGGAGATGAAGCTCAAGGTCTCTCCCATGGAGGGCGTCATCTCGGCCGTGCTTGTCATGGTCGTGGACCAGGAAGGCAGCGGGAACCCCTCGACGACACCATACACCTCATACGAGGTGGCCGAGCACCTCTTCGCCTGGAACGAGCTCCTGGCCATAGCCGTGGACCGGGGCCGGAGGGTGATAACCTTCAGCAGCTCGGCGGAGTCCCTGACCGGAAGGTCGCAGCAAGATATGCTAGGCAAGGACATCGGGGAGGTACTGGACCCTGAGCCGGTCTTCCAATCGGAGTTCAGGAGCGCGACGGACAAGGTCTTCGGTGGCGAGACCAGGATCATGAGCATCAGGGTGATCGACAAGGCCGGGGCGCCAATCAGCCTGCGATGGCGGATGCAGCCCATCAAGGACAACGATGGGAAGGTCATCGGAGCGATGGGCTTCGGTCACGAGCTGCCGACAGATAACCCCCTCGCCATGATCGATGGGGGCAAGGCGACCAACCTGGAGGTCCTGGCGGAGACGTCCACGGATTTCGTGGAGTCAGAGGACCTTGCCGAAGCCATGGACAAGGACCTGGACAAGCTAATCGATTCCCTGGGGGTCGACTTCGCGGTCTTCCGCCTGGTGGGAGTGGAGAGCAAGCCGCGCATGGTCTGCGCGGGCCTGGACTTCCGGCAGGGGAGGACGCTGCTCGAATCTCACCTTGTTGGAGAGGGCCCTCTGTACAGGGGGGTGCAGAACGGCGCGTCCTTCATTTCGCTGGACGCGCAGACCGACCCCCGACTGGTCCTCGAGATCGAAGGGGTCAAGTCGCTGATATGCCTGCCCATCCGCTTCCGGGGCGAAATCTACGGCTGCGGGGCCTTCGGCTCCATGCGCTCCAGCATAAACTTCCAATCCAAGCTCTCCACCTTGCAGCTGTTCTGCAACCAGGTGGCGATATCCATGCGCAAGGCCAAGCTGAAGGCCGAGCTCACGCTCAAGAACCGCGAGCTGGAGAGCCTGTTCGAGATCTCCACGGCGGTGTCAAGCAGCCTGGACCTAAAGAAGGTCCTGAGCACGATCCTGAACCGGGCCTCCGACCTGGTCAAGGCCGACGCGGCCTATCTCTTCCAGCTTGACAAGAACACCGCCACCTTGGAGATGATCTCCACCATGTCGCCCTACATCAACGAGCCGAAGGGCTACACCCTGAGGGTGGGCGAGGGCATCTCCGGCCTGGTGGCGCAGACCCGGGAGGGCATGCTCATAGAGAGGGCGGACAAGGACTCGCGCTCCGTGCAGGTCCCTGGCACCCCGGAGGAGCCTTCCTCGCTCATCTCGGTGCCGCTGAAGATGGGTGACGAGCTCTTGGGCGTGGTCACTTTGGAAAGGATCCCGGGCGTCCCATTCTCGGAGAACGACTTCCGCCTCATCCAGCTCTTCTCCTTCCAGGCCGCCACGGCCCTGAACAACGCATTGATGTTCAACCGCCTCAACGAGCATGCCAGCGCGCAGCAGATGTACAACATCCTGCTCACGCACGACGTGGCGAACTACAACGTGCCCATCCACGGCTACCTGGAGATGCTGGCAAAGGACCCGAAGCTGGACGAGAGGCAGCGCCGCTTCGTCAAGAGCTCGTTGGCGCAGTCCGAGAACATCTCCTCCCTCATCGCCGACGTGCGCAAGCTCTCGCTGCTCCGTACCATGGAGGCGGTGAAGAGCTTCGAGCCCATCGAGCTGGCCAAGGTCATCAAGGAGGTCATCGACTCCCTGGGCCAGAACATCCTCTACGAGGAGACGGAGATCAAATTCTCCCCTCCGGTGGAGAACGTCCAGGTCATGGGCGACAGCTTCGTGAAGGACATCGTCTACAACCTCATCTCCAACGCCTGCAAGCACGCCGGGGACGCGCCCATCGACGTGGTGCTGAGGGAGCACACCGAGGGCGAGCAGGCCTTCTGGCGCATGGACGTGAAGGACCTGGGCGGGGGCGTGGCGGAGGACCGCAAGTCCTTCCTCTTCCGACGCTTCGAGAACGTCGACGCCGATTCGGCGTCGGAGGGCCACGGCATAGGCCTCTCGGTGGTCAGGGCACTGTGCGAGCGCTTCGGCGGCCGGGTTTGGATCGAGGACCGGGAGCAGATCGAGCAGGTGAAGGGCTCAATCTTCACGGCCATATTCCCCAAGGTGAAGGTTTAATATCATGTCCCAAATATACGATTCATATAGGGGTGGGTAGCCGTGGCCGATGATGAGAAGAAGGTCGTCAGGGTGCTGATGGTCGACGACAACAAGGAGCACGTGAACCTTTGCGCGGAATACCTGCCCAAGGACGAGTTCCATTTGGACCCCGCCTACACCGCGATGGAGGCCCTGGCCAAGATCAAGGAGAGCGCTTACGACATCATCGTCCTGGACTATGCGCTCCCGGACATGAACGGCATCGACCTCCTGAAGAAGATCAAGCCCCTCAAGCTCAACGTGCCGATGATTTTTGTCTCCGCATACGACGACCCGGACCTGAGCTTCGAGGCCATGAGGGAGGGCGCCTGCGACTACGTGGTCAAGACCTTCCAGTATTACGAGAGCCTCAAGGAGCGGATCCTGGAGAACATCGAGTCCTGCCCGGTCAGATGATCATGCTCATTTCTCGCCCGAGAGGTGGCTCGCCTTGACTATGGTCGTGGGGATAATGGGCAGCCCTCGCCGGGGAGGAAACTCCGACGTCCTGCTCGACCAATGCCTCGAGGGCGCGAGGGACAAGGGGGCGACCACCATCAAGCTGGTGCTGCGCGACCTCGAGATAGCGCCCTGCCAAGGCTGCAACCGATGCCTGAACACAGGGGAGTGCGCGGTGGCGGACGGGATGAGGGAGGTGCACCGGGCCCTGCTCCAAGCGGACGCGGTGGTGGTGGCCTCCCCCATCTACTTCTCCGGCCTGACGGGGCAGACCAAGTGCATGATCGACCGCTGCCAGAGCCTCTGGGTCAGGGAGAACCTCGTGGGCGAGAAGGTGGAGCATCCGCGCAAGGGCGCGATCATCCTGGTCGGTGGGGACGCCAAGGCCGTCTTCCGCAACGCCCAGTCCGAGCTCAAGGCCTTCATGAAGGGGATCGGCATAAGCTTCCGCTCCGAGCTCCTGGTGGCAGGTGTGGACAAGGCGGGCGAGGTCAGGTCGCGCGAGGCGGAGATGCGGCGCGCCTATGAGATGGGCCAAGAGCTGGTTCGAATCGCTCCTTGAGCCCCGGCAACTATCTGACGCAGGGGGTCCTGGTGTCCAGCTCCTTGATGCGCCGACGGATCGCCAGGAAGGTCCCCACCGCCAGCACAAAGGCCAAGCCCAGGCCGATCAGGGCGGCGGCCGTCTTGTCCACTGGGACGAGTTCCTGCAGTGAGGCGAAAACGTTGAACAGCGAATGCAGCACGATGGCCAAAGCCAGATAAGGGATCCAGCTCTGAGCCCGCCCCTGCCGGCGGGAGAACAGGGCCAGGGCGATGCCGAAGCCGGTGATGGCCGTGGCGCTGGCATGCAGCAGCGTGGAGGTGATCGCCCTCACGATGGCGGTGAGGATGAACTCCTCCACGCTGTTGGTGAGCGCGCTGATGAGGTAGAGCATGTTCTCGGTGGCGGCGAAGCCGAGGCCGACGGCGGCGCCGTAGATGAAGCCGTCCTCCAGCTCCAGGATCCGTCTGCGCGGCACCCCGGTGGACTTGGCGCACTCCTCGACTATGGGCGCGATGATCAAGGTCATGATCAGGCTCGCGACGGCCAGGTCGGAGATGAATAGGTCCACCGCCCCCTCCAGCACGATGGAAATAAGCACCGCCACCGTGCCCCCGTAGATGAAGGCGACGATCAGCGCCGACCAAGGCTCCCGGCGGCAGGTCTCGGTGTTGCGGACGATGTACATGTAGATGAGCGGAGGCGCAAAGGCGGCGATCAATAGCGATACGGTAAGCAGAAGCTCGTCGGCCAAGGTTTTCGTGGTGAAAGGGGCTCGCGCCCGATATCAATTTTTGCTGCCTCAGCCGGACCTCTTGATGACGATGCGGCAGCAGTCGTCCTTGTTGGCGAGGGTCTTGGTGACCTGCACCTTGGCCCCGCCCCAGGCGCGCTTGGCGAAGCGCGCGGAGATGCTCTTGGTGAGCATGCAGGTGACCGGGTTGCGGCGCGACTCGTTGGCCCAGGGGCAGCGCTTGCCGGTGATTACCACCTCGTCCCCCTCCACCTGGGAGGTGAATTCGCCCCCCAGGTCGTTGAAGACTCGGGCTATGCTCTCGCCCATGGTGTCCAGCTCGATCTTCTCCTTGCCGCCGAGGTAGTCGTCGTAGATGGTCTCCTCCAGCCTGGTCGAGAGCAGGGAGATGAACTCGTTGCGCTCCGCCTCCGGGATCTGGCGGCGCATGAGCAGCGGGACGACGTCGATGATGATCTCGCGGATCTTGGACTTGGCCTCCAGGACCTTGGTCCTCACCTGCTCCTGCTCCATCTGGTGCATGATGGTGACGTCCCTGGAGATCGTGGATATGCCCACCACCTTTCCGGAGGCGTCCTTCACCGGGGAATAGGTCACCATGACCGGGATCAGCGTGCCGTCCTTCCGACGCCTCAAGGTCTCGTAGTTGTTGACGATCTCCCCGTTGCCGACTCGCGCCAGGATATGGCGGACCTCATCGAGCTTGTCCTCGGGGATAATGATCATGTAGCGGCCGATGGCCTCCTTCTCGCTGTAACCGTAGGTCTGGGCCGCCGCGTCGTTCCAGGTCTTGACCCTGCCGTCCAGGGAATAGGTGATTATGGACTCGGCGGTGTTGCGGATCAACCCCTCCAGATAGTTCCTGGTCTCCTCCGCCTGGCCGTAGAGCACCGAGTTGTAGATGTAGGAGCCGGCCTGCGCCCCGACTATGCTCAGGAGGCGCTTGTCCTCGTCGTCGAAGCGCTTACCGCTCTTGACCGTCAGGATCATCACCCCCAGGGGCCGCTCCAAGTACATCAGGGGGACGGAGGCCCACGAGCTCCCGGAATGCCCGTTGCTGCCGTCGGTGATGCTCACCCTGGCGTTGGCCGCGTCCCTGACGATGGGGTGGTCCGAGGCCAGGGCCCCGAACTCGGTGACGAAGCGCTTGGTGACGCCCGAGTACTGGCGCAGCATCCATTGCTGGCCGTTCTTGAGGTAGATGGCGCCGGAGTCGGCGCTGAAGAAGTTCATGCTCTGGTACAGCAGCTGCTTCAGCACCGCGTCCAGGTCCAGGGTCTTGACGATCTGCGAGGAGATGTTGTTGAGGAACTTGAGCTGCTCCAGCATGCGCCGGTTCTCGAGCGTGAGCCTTTGGTGCTCCAGGGCGCCCTCGATGGCCTCCAGGAGCTGCCCAAGACGGAACGGCTTCTGGATGTAGTCGTAGGACTTGTTCCTCAAGGCCTGGATGGCCGTGTCCAGGGAGGCGTGCCCGGTGATGAGGACCACCTCCGAGTCGGGCGAGGCCTTGTCCAGCTTGTCTAGGATCTGGGTGCCCGCGGCATCGGGGAGGATGATGTCCAGGACGATGACGTTGTAGTTGTCCTCGGACACGGCCTTCAGGCCCTCCGCGGCCGTGCCGGCGGTGGCGGTCTCGAAGCCCCGCTCCTTGAGCAACGAGGTTAGCACGTTGCGTATCCCAGGCTCATCGTCCACTATCAGTATCTTCGGGGGCATTTTCCAGTCCCGCCGTCTAGGCGCCTATGTTGCTATGTACTATACCAAGGAATTGACGTTCATTAAATAACTTGATATGCGATTCTCAATCAGCCTTCTATGAGCTCAATCCGTGGCCAGGTACTTGGGGCTCTTCCTCTTCATTGGCGATGTCCTGGGTGCGTCCACCGCCAGCTTGTCGTCCCCGCTCTCGATTATGTCGGATATGATGGGGGTGAAGGGCTCGACGAAGGCCGCTTTCAATCCCGCCTCCTTCATGTGGTCGAGGTCGCTCTCCAGCACCCCGCCCCCCACGAGGAACGAGGCGTCCATCGCCGCCAGGCGCTCCAGGAGCTCGAGCGATACGCCCTTCCTCTTGCCCAGGCGCTTCAAGTCCATGACCGCGATCTCCTTGAATCCGATGTCGGTCAGGAACCTCACCGTCGCCTCCAGGCCGCTCAGCCTGGGCTGGGGCTGTCCCCAGACCACCTCATCGGCCAGGTGTATGCAGGGCACGCATCGGTCGGAGAGGTCGTAGATCTCCTGGAATAGCCTGGGCGAGCCGGCGGTGGAGGTGTCGGCCAAGGCCTTGTACGCCTCCAAGGAGAAGGCGTCGAAGAGGTCCTGCTCCGAGGCGATGCCCAGGTCCAGCCACACCTCGTACTTGTTTTTCACCAGTTCGCGCATGGCCTTGAAGTTGGGTCTCCCGTTGGCTATCCCGGCCAGGTCCATCAGCAGGATCTGCTTGCAGTTGTACCTGGTGCTGGATATGGCGCGCCAATAGCGCTCGAACGGCGCGGAGTACTCGGTCCGCTGGAACCCCCTCCCGTCCCATTCCACGGTCACTACCTCCACCACCTTGAATATGGGGATGTCGAAACCGGTCTGGCTCATGAGCGGCCGCGTGTCGACCGGGACGATGGGGACGTGGGTGAAGCCGGCCTCTTCCGCCTGGGGGAGGTTCTTCTTCTTCTCTTGCCGGAAGAGCACCCATTCCTCCGCAGACTCGAAGAAGAGCGGGACGGCCACCTTGCCGCAATCCCAGCACTTGTAGCTCCCGTCCCAATCGTCGACGGTGGCCATCGGCCCCCGCAGCAGCTGCAACGGTTCGAGCTCCCTCCCCCCGCAGTTGGGGCAGGCATAGATGCCTTTCCACTTCATCTCCAGTCTTCCTCCCCGCTCACGCCTTGGAGCCCAGGGCCTCAATCACGAACCTCTCGCCATCATCGAGGGTCGACCTGCCCTGGGGAGTGGTCCTGAGGTCCTCATTGGGGACGGCCCCCCCGACGATGTAGGTCCGGATGTCCTGATAGCCAAGCATGTTGACCAGGAGGTTGAAGTAGCGCACGGCCATGTAATTGTAGACGACATTGCCATTGGGCATCTGGCAGGTGAAGAGCACCATGGCCCGCTTTCCCTCGGAGAGGCGGGACTTGAGGCTGCCCTTGGGCTCGGCGGGCGCCATGAAGGTGTACAGCCTGTCGATGAAGCATTTCATCAGCCCGGTCTGGTCGCCCATGTAGACCGGGGAGCCGAGCAGCAGGAGGTCCGCCTCCTCGATCAGCGGTCGGAGGGCCTGCATATCGTCGTTTTGCGAGCAGCAGTCCTCCTTCTTGCACTTCATACAAGCCTTGCAGTCCTTGATGTTGAGATCCGCGAGGTCGAAGTAGGATATGTTGGCGCCCGCCGCCTCCGCCTTCCTGAGGATGTCCTTGATCATCAGGGAGGTGTTCCCGTTGGTCCTCGGGCTTCCATTTATCGCCAATATCTTCAAGAGCGCACCTTCCGCCCGTTATCTCCACATCTCCCGCATAAAGGTGTCGGGGCGCCCGCCGCCTATCCTGAAAGGTCGGTGCGTGATCCTCTCCCTGCCTTCGTTCACCATCGTCGAAGCATCGTCGGTCTGTAATATATACTGGTACAAGAATCGATAGCCGGATTGGGAGAGCGGCTCTCCAGCATAGGAGGAGGTTTCGAATTGAGCAATGATGTCAAAGCCCCAAGGACGGGAGTTTTCCTTTGCACGTGCCACGGAGCGATGAGCGCGACCCTGGACCTCGACGGTCTGCAGTCAAAGCTCAAGGGGATGGAGGGGGTGGCGCATGTGGAGACCATCGACTTCCTCTGCCATCGCCATTCTCGGGACCGCGTTTCCGAGGCCATCAGGTCGGAGGGCCTGGACCGGCTGGTCATCGGGGCCTGCTCGCCCCTCCTCTATCTCAAGGAGTTCGAGGAGGCCGCCGGGAAGTCCGGCCTGATGCCATCGATGGTCGAGATGGCCAACCTCCGGGAGCAATGCTCCTGGGTCCACAAGGACAAGAAGGCGTCCTCCAAGAAGGCGGAGGACATGGTCTCGATGGCCGTGGCCAAGGTCGGTATGGCCAGGCCCAACAACGACGGCACCAGGGCCAAGGTGAAGGACGAGGCCTGCTCAGGCTGTGGCGTCTGCCAGGCCACCTGCCGGGTGAACGCCATCAAGATGGTGGACATCCCAGGGAAGCCAGGGCACCGTCTCGCCACGATAAATCCCTCGGTCTGCGAGGGCTGCGGCGCCTGCGTCGCGGCCTGCCCCAGCGCGGCCATGGACCAGGCCCGGTTCTCCAACGCCGAGGTGGTGGCGGAGATCGACAGCCTCACCCCGCGGCTCGACAGCGAGACCGAGAAGTTCCCCAACATCATGGTGTTCGCCTGCCATTGGTGCTCGTACGCCGCGGCGGACAAGGCAGGGATAATGAGGCTCCAGATGCCCCCGGACTTCCGAGTGATCAGGACCATGTGCTCGGCCAGGATCGATCCGGAGTGGGTGATGAGGGCGCTTTCGCGAGGGGCGGACGGCGTGCTCATTCTGGCCGGCAAGCCCGGCAGGTGCCACTACGAGGTGGGGAGCATCCGCACCAACCGACGCATGTCCTTGCTCAACGTGGTGATCAAGCAGCTCGGGTTCGACGAGAACCGCTTCCGCACCATCTACGTGGACTCGGACGAGCCCGAGAGCTTCCGCAAGAGCGTGGACGACTTCGTCAGGACCATCAAGGACATCGGGCCCAACCCCATGCGCATCCCCGAGCCGGAGGAGCCTCAGACGGTGCCTTTGCAGTTCGGTACCATTTCCGAGGCGCAGATGAGGGCGCGAAGCCTGCTCTGAGGTCCAAGACCGTGGAACGTTGGATGGACTCTCATCTCTATTCGTGATGGCCAGGCGATGGCACGGGGACCCTCGGTAGCTGCTGCTATAGAGTTGTGTGAAAGAAAGAGTAAAGGGTTTGGGCTGGACATCAACTCTTGGCCATTTCAGGCGCTACGGTCTTTACCGACTTCTGAGTTAGCAAAGACACCCCAATGACCACCGCGAAGCCGACCGGTATGGACACGATCCCTGGATTGGACAGGCTGAACCAGGCGTCGGCCCCCATGAAGGTCGGGCTCAACAGGATCAGGCTGATGGAGAGCCCCAAGCCCACCAAGATACCAGCGATGACCCCCTGGGAGGTCGTCCTCTTCCAGAAGAGCAGGCAGATCAGCGCCGGGATGTTGGCCGAGGCCGCCACCGCGAACGCCAAGCCCACCAAGAAGGCCACGTTCTGGCCCTGCATGGCGATGCCCAGGCCGATGGCCACCAGCCCGACCAGGATGGCCGTGATCTTGGAGACCCTCAGGGTCTTCTTCTCGTCGCCCTTCCTGCCCAGGTACTCGGTGTAGATGTCATGGGCGATGGCCCCGGACGCCGCCATGATCAGCCCCGAGACCGTACCTAGGATGGTTGCGAAGGCGATGGACGAGATGACGGCGAAGAAGATCTCTCCTCCCACGTACTGGGCGAGCAACGGGGCGGACAGGTTCTGGTTCGAAGGGTCCATGGTCCCGAACTCCTGGAAATAGTTGGAGCCCAGGCCCAGGAACAGGACCAGCACGTAGAAGGCCCCTATGGCGATGATTGCCACGACAGTGGATTTCCTGGCATCGGAGGGCTTGGGCACGGTGTAGTACCGTATCAGGATATGCGGGAGCGCCGCCGTTCCTAGGATCAAGGCCAAGCAGAGAGAGGCGAAGTCCCACGGGTCGTGGTACTTCACCCCCGGGGACATGAAGACGTCCCCCGGGTAGGTCTTGTTGATCCCAGAGGGGGTCGGCACGGTCACCGCGGGATTGTCCACGAAGTGGCCGATGAACTCTATCGGCCCCATGTTCGCCACCGCCAGCACTCCTATTGCCAGGCCCAAGGTGGCGAAGAGGAGCAGGAACCCCTTGATGAACTGCACCCAGGTGGTCGAGACCATCCCGGCGGTCGCCACGATCAGCACCACCACCAGGCCGACGATGAGCACCCCGACGGCGTAATCAAGGCCGAGGAGGGGCTGCACGATGCTGCCCGCTCCCACCATCTGGGGGATGAGGTAGAACACGCTCACCACGATGGCGGATATGGAGGCCACCAGGCGGACCCTGCGGTCCTTGAACTTCGCGGCCAGGGCGTCCCCGAAGGTGTACTTGCCTATCTTCCTCAGAGGCTCGGCTATGAGGAACAGCGCGATGATCCAACCGGCCAGGAAGCCGATGGCGTACATGAAGCCGTCGTAGCCGGAGAAGGCTATCAGGCCCGCGATCCCCAGGAACGAGGCCGCGCTGAGATAATCGCCGGCGAAGGCGATCCCGTTCACGAACCAGCGCACCCCTCCCCCTGCCACGTAATAATGGCCCGCGGTCCTGACCCTTCTTGAGGCATAGACCGATATGGCCAGGGTGATCAGGGTGATGAGCACGAAGAGGGCGAAGGCCACCGGCTCGAAGCTGTAGCCGGCCAGCTCAACCGCCTCCCGTTTCTTTTTCCTTCCTCCCCGCGTACCAGTTGAACCCTATGGCCATGACGATGGCCAGGATGATGACGAAGAGGCCGAACACCACGCCCAGGTTCATACCCAGGACCTCGATGCTGAAGATGGGCTTGGGCGGGTCGCCGGTCTTGACGAAGCTCCCCAGGATGGTGAAGAGGAGATAAGTCACGCCGTAGAACGCCAGCAGCCCCAGGCCGACCTTGAACTTCCTGGTCTGGGTGATGTCGCTGATGTCGAACTTCACCGCCGGCTTCTTCATGGCCGCGGCGATCTCATGCGCCAACAGCACCGCCGACTCCATCTCGTCCTCGGTCAGCTTGACCACGACCACGTCGCACGGAGCTTCCTTGATGACGCCTCTCGACACGCTACCGAGGTACAGGCCAGGCAGCCCCTTGATGGTCGAGGAGCCCATGACGATGATGTCCGCCTGGACCTCGGTGGCGGTCCTGATGATCTCCCCTACCACCGCACCCTCCTTGTATACGACCTCGAAGGGGATGTTGCCCTTCTTGGCCAGGTCCTGGGCGTAGGCCACGCCGTCGATCCCGGCGGCCCTCATGAGCGCCGAGTCCTCGGCGATCTTCTCCATGCCCGCGCCCTCGACCGAGCTGACCGTCAGTATGACCAGCTTGCCCTTCCTGTCCCGGGCCATCTCCATCGCTCTGATGGTCGCCGCGATGGCGGGGTAGGACCCATCGGTCGGCAGGAGGATGGTATAGCCGTTATTGGCCAAGGCCGATCACCCCTGGGAATGGCCGTTTCCTGACATGCTCCGGCACCGGCCCCTCGCCTGGAGCAAGAGACGATGTTCCAGGGATCGGCCGGTGCAGGTCGGTCGCCTCGACCCGCCAATGGCTCTCGGGGGGATGGCGGCGGATCTTGCAAGCGCACAGTCCTCGCCCTCTGCTCAAGGGCGTTTCCACGTTGTCCCTCCGCATGGCGGCGGATAATTTTACGCGAGTTTATAAGAGTTTGTGAGTTTCATTACGATAATTGTCGTATATTCTGAGTTCTCTTACGAATATCGAATTCTAATAAGAATATTTTTTAGAAATTTAACAAAGGACGATGTGTTAATCGTCAAACGACGATAACAGATGGAATTCCATAATCATAATTACCGTTCGATGTCTCATTCAGGCCGAGGAATTTCGATGCCAAGGAAGATCGTGGTTGTGGGCGCAGGGGCTGCTGGCTTGACAGCGGCATCTACGATCCGGGCTCAAGACCCGGATGCAGCCATCAACGTGTTCACCGAGGACCAGCACATCGCCTACTCGCCCTGCGCCGTCATCTACGCCATCGAGGGCAAGATCAAGGACTTCGATTCGATAATCATGCACGACCCGAAATTCTACCGGGAGGAGCGCGATATCTCCGTCCACACCAGGACCAAGGTGGTCGCGGTGGATGTGGAGAAGAGGACGGCGACCTCGGCCGATGGCGCCGTTTTCACCTGGGACGCTCTGGTGCTAGCCGTCGGCGGCAGGATGTTCGTACCCCCAATCGAGGGCACTCAGCTCCCCGGCGTCTACACGATAAAGAGCGTCGATGATGGCAAGGCGATCCAGGGGGCGCTCAGGCACGCAGAGAAGGTGGTGATCGTCGGGGCGGGCGTGATCGGTCTGATGACCGCGGTGGCGGTGAGGAACCTCGGGAGGGAGGTCACGGTCCTGGAGATGCTCTCCAGCGTCATTCCCCGCATCATGGACGAGGACATGGCGGCCCTGGTGCAGCGCCACTGCGAGGGCCTGGGCATACGTTTCGTTTTCAGCACGCCCATCGAAGCGATCAGGGGAGCCGGGAAGGTGGAGTCGGTGAGGGCGGGTGGGAAGGACTACCCTTGTCAAATGGCGATAATGGCCACCGGGGTAAGGGCCAACCTGGAGCTGCCCAAGATGATGGACCTGGAAATCGGCGTTCTTGGAGGAATCAGGGTGAGCCCCATATTGCAGCCCTACAGGAAAGGCCGCTTGGTCAAGGACGTCTATGCCGCCGGGGACGCGATAATGTGCCAGAGCGCGGTGGCCCCCGGCCCGACCATGAGCCAGCTCGGGTCGAGCGCGGTCAGGCAAGGCCGCGTGGCCGGGATTAACGCCGCCGGAGGCTACGCCACCTATCCTGGAGCCACTTCCCCCTGGGTCACCCACCTGGGCGAGCTGCAGGCGGCCGGGACGGGGCTGTCGACCGGGCTCGCCGATTACTTCGGGATCAAGGTCGTCGAGGCAAAAGCCACCGGGCTCACCAGGGCGAGATACTATCCCGGGGGGAAGGCCCTGACCGTCAAGATGATCGCCGACCGGGAGACGCACCGGATAGTCGGGGCGCAGATCGTCGGGGGCGAGGATGTGACCGGCCGCATCAACTGGCTGACCGCGGCGGTTCTGAAGGCCGTGACGGTGGAGGAGTTCGTCAGCTCGTTCGAGAACGCCTACTGCCCACCGACGTCAATGGTGAAGGACGTCGTCAACCAGGCGGCGGAGGCGCTGATGGACAAGCTAAATGGAGCGACCG
>JAJRAN010000135.1 GCA_028682915.1 Methanomassiliicoccales archaeon
ATCGATGAGTACTGGTGCACCGAGAGAAATCTGAAGCGCCCTGGCACCAATGATGCGAGCCTTCTCGAACCTGGTGTACTTCTTCATACAATCACCAATAAAGGGGTAAAGCCCCTAATTAACGGGTCCCTTATAAGCTTTTTGTAGTGATGGCAAGGCTTCCTCCCGCCTCCCAGCATCCCGCCAGCATAATGCCGTGAGGCACCGTCGCTCATCTTCCCTGCAGCCTTTTCCTCGTATATGGGACCAGGCCTCCCTCGTCCAAGATGCGGATTAGGAAGTCGGGCAGTGGGGAGAACGACAGCCTCTCTCCGCTTGGCAACTGGATCCAGCCGCCATGAAGGTCGATCCCTATCTCCTCTCCAGGCGTTATCCTTGAGGCGGCGTTCGCACAGGTTATGACCGGCAGGCCGACGTTGATGGCATTGCGGTAGAAGATCCTGGCGAAGCTCCCGGCCACCACGGCCGAGACCCCGGCGTGCTTGAGGGCCAGGGGCGCCTGCTCCCTGCTGGAGCCGCAGCCGAAGTTGCGTCCTGCCACCACGATGTCGCCCTTCGCCACCTTCCTGGGGAACTCCGGGTCGGCGTCCTCCATGACGTGGGCGGCGAGGTTCTTGGAGCTGTAATCGTCCAGGTAACGGCCGGGAATGATCAGGTCGGTGTTGATGTGGTCCCCGAACACCCATGCCCTTCCCTTGATCATCGGTTCACCTCCCTGGGATCGGCTATCTCACCTTTCAAAGCGCTCGCGGCCACGGTGGCCGGCGAGGCGAGGTACACCTCAGCCTCCGGGGAACCCATCCTACCCTTGAAATTGCGGTTGGTGGTGGAGATGCATCTCTCCCCTGGTGCCAGCAACCCCTCGTGTGCCCCGAGGCAAGGACCGCACCCTGGGTTCAGGATGACGGCCCCAGACCTAGCGAGGGAGGACAGGATGCCTCTCTCGGAGGCCTCGATGTAGATGTCTCTTGACGCTGGCGCGACGATCAGCCTGACCTGCTGGGATGCCTGCCTGCCCCGAAGCACCCGCTCCGCCTCGATGAGGTCCTCCAACCTGCCGTTGGTGCAGGAGCCGATGAAGGCCTGGTCGATAGGTATGCCGGCCGCCTCCTCCACAGCGACGACGTTATCCACTGAGTGGGGCTTGGCCACCTGCGGGCCGAGGCGGGACATGTCGAACTCCAGCATCTGGCGGACGGTGGCTCCTGGATCTGAAGCTATCTTGCGGTTCACCGCCTTGCCTCTCGCCAACAGGAACTCATCCGTCTTCGCATCGGGGAAGCAGACCCCTGCCTTGGCCCCCATCTCCACGCTCATATTGGAGAGGACCATGCGCCCGGCGATGGAGAGCGCGTCGACCACCTGCCCCACGAACTCCACGCATTGATAATCGGCGCCATCGGCCCCTAGGTCACCGATGACCCTGAGGATGGCATCCTTGGCCGTTGTGCCCAAGGGCAGAGAGCCGCTCAACGATAGCCTTAACGTATCAGGCACCTTGAGCCAGAGCTCGCCGGTGGCCCATACCGAAGCCATCTCGGTGGCGCCTATGCCGGTCGAGAACGCCCCCAGAGCGCCATAGGTCGTGGTGTGCGAGTCGGTCCCAACTATGAGCATCCCGGGTAAAACGTGTCCCTTCTCCGGTAGCACCTGATGGCAAACGCCGGCTCGGAGATCATAGAAATTCGATATGCTGGAGGCTTTCGCGAACTCCCGCACCGCCTTGTGGCCCTCCGCTGCCTTCACGGTGTTGGCTGGCACTCGGTGGTCGAAGAGCATGACGACCTTGCTCCGGTCCCAGATCTCCTTTCCTCCCATCTCCTGGAAGGCCTTCAGCACCAAGGCCGAATTCTCGTGCGACATGGCCAGGTCGATCCTGGCGGTGACTATGTCCCCCGTCGACGCCTCCTTCCCGCTAGCATGGGAAAGGACCTTTTCAGCGAAGGTCTTGGCAGCCATCAAGGTGAGCGAACAAGGGTGCTGATTAATAACGGTGTTGGTCGTAGGCGTGACAGTGCTGGCACTATCGTTTGTCCCGGAGCATGCCGCTGAGGCGTTGGAACAGGATCTTCCAGGTCAAGTAGCCAATCACCTTCCCGTCCTTGTCCACCACCGGAAGGTGCCTGATGTTCTTACTGGCCATAAGGTCCAATGCCGCTTCCAGCGTGGTCGAAGGGGGCACGGTGATGACCGGGCTGGTCATCACTCTTTCCACCGTCAGATAGAGGAACCTCGACTGGGCCTCGAGATAATGGCGCAGGAGGTCCCGCTCCGTGAATATCCCCACCAACCTTCCCGACCTATCGACAACCAGGACGCTGCCGACCTCCCTCTCCACCATGAGCTCGATGGCACTGATCACCGCGTCCTGAGGATCCACCATTTCCTTCTTGGAGGTCATCAGATCGCGTACGGTTTGACCGCTCATGTCGCAGTATGTTTGGAAGCTCGACCCATATAATGATGTTTAGGACCACCTCTCGATGTAGGATTCGACGTCGAACTTCGACTTGGCGCCCCCGTAGCTCATGAAGCGGACCTTGCCGAACACCTTGCGGGAAGGCCAGGCCCGGTCGTGCACCCCTCCGATCGACCATGCTATTCCCGTATACCCGTTGGGGTCCCGTCCATCGAGCTCGTAGCGGTCGTTGAGCATGATGGCCGTGCGCATCGCTTCCTCCGGGGTCTCGGACCACTCGAGTATCTTCTTGGCCCAGTACATGCGCATGTATCCATGCATCTTGCCTCGACTGACCATCTCCCTCTGGGCGGCATTCCATAATCGGTCGTGCGTCCTGGCCTCCTCGAATTCCCGCGCCGTATAGATATAATCGCGCTCATCGTAGCGATGCTGGTCCAAAGTGACCTTCGACCATTCCGGGAACCCCGAAACGGAATCGTAATCAGGGACATGGAGGCAGAAGTTGTCGGAGAGCTCCCTGCGCACTACCAATTCCTCAAGGAATGCCTTCTTCGAAGTTTCTGGTGCCTCGGACCTGGTGACCTCCCAGGCGACCCGCAACGCAGATATTTGGCCGAAGTGAAGGTAGGGCGAGAGGTCGGATTGGCCTTCCCGGGTCGGGTCGTTGCGTCGCTCTGGGTAGCCTGATAGGCCGTGGGTCAGGAACGCCTTGAGCCTCTTCTTCGCCGCCTTCCCTCCTGGTTCTATCCAGGTTATCAGGTCTCCAAGATCCTCGGCTTGAACGGAGGATCTGGCCTTCTTCCAATCGACAGGCTGGGCTTCTTTCCAAGTGGCCTTTGGCATTTTGATCGGTGGCGGTCGACGGAGGTAGGAGGGGAACAGGGCGTTGATCTTCCTCCGCAGGGTCGCCGCCCCCCATTCCCTTTTATTAGAGGCGAACCGGCAGGGCACGATGTTGTGCGCGTCCACCTCATAGACTGTGACATCGATCTCCCGAATTGCTCTTTCCTTCCAGGCCTGCTTCGCCCGCAGCGGGTCGAAATCGGTCACCAGGGCCGCCGGGTTCACCTCACTGATCAGATCTGGGACGGTCTTCTCTGGCTCCCCGACAAGGAGGCGAAATCCCATTCCCTTCCCGGTCAGCTCCCGCTCCACCTCTGTCAGCCCATCGAGCATGAAGTCATAGTGCCGCCTTGCCGCCCCGATGAACTTCGGGGCCAGGGCGAAGAAGACGAGCACGGGCAGCCCGAGCCGGTCGGCGATTTCCGAGGCGAAGGTCAGGGCTTGGTTGTCTTCGCAGCGTTGCTCTCGGCTCATCCAGTAGCAGACGCACTCACCTTCATCACCTCCTTTGCGCAGCACCAGCGCCCTGTTCGCCAAGTCGATTGCGCTCATCGTCATCGGATGCATGATAAAGGAACTAAATGCTTCCGCTCATTCTCACAAGGGAACGGACCACCTGACTTCACTCCTCAGCGCAAGAAGCCTAGAATCCAGCATCAAGGCAATAGCGGACAGAGGTAGAGAGAATAGGACGATCAGAGGCTCATCGAGCGTAAACCCGACCATTATCACAAACATAGCCGCCCCCAAGGAAAAGGGAAGGAGCAGGTGAGCGTGCCTCCTCTCGCTGCGCTCGAGCTCCATGACCCTCCTTCTATCTGGCTTCGGGTCAGAGAGCACGGCGAAGGCCATGGCCGAGGAGAGCATGCACGCTTGGTGCATTGCCGAGCTGGTCCTTCTCTTGGGGGAGAGGGACCGAAGGCAGAGTTCAACGAACAAAGGGGATGCGACCGCTGCCATTTCGCCCAACTGGATCGCTTCGAGTGATGCGGTCTCGCGCCCGATCTCCCCCTCCCGCTGATCGTGGAACCAGCCAAATGGGCCGACCGCGAGGCTCCGGTCCTGGATATAATGAAGGGCGCGGCCCAAGCACCACATGGCGTCCGCCTCCCGGCCTTCAAGGTGGGCGACCCTCGCCTTCCAGAGCATGCCCTTGATGAATCGTCTGGTCGCTCGGTGATGCCTCATCCGGCGACGATGGAGAAGGCCTCGCCCGTCCCTAATCATTACCTTGTCGCCCTCTCGGTCGGGCTGGATCGAGCCCTGTCGCAGTGCGTTCCTGAGCTCGTTTGGAAGGCCCAGCTGGTCGCTCAAGGCGCTAGCGATCTCCAGATGGCTCTTCCACTTCATCCCGTCCCCTGGAAGTGTATATGATGAAATATATAAAAATAATATGTTGCACCTAATCCGTTGCCTCGTCCCGGGTCGGTGCCTTGCTGCCGTCTGAGGGCGAGGCCTTCTGCTTGGGAGCCCTCAGCCGCCGCCAGCCGATATAAATCATGATGGCTGAGACGCTCAAGAGGACGACGCCGAGTATTATCAGCTCGGGGCTGGCCCAATTCTCGCCGAAGAGCCTGTTCGCCCCTTCGGAGGGGTCTCCGCTGCTCATCTCCGACCCTCCGGACATGTATGTGGAGGCAGGAAGCCCGATGAGGATGGCGGCGATGGCGCCCACGACCATCAATAGCGTGAGGGAGAAGACTATTACGATCTTGGTGTTCTCTCCGGGCGAGACGACGTCCCGGGCCTTCCAGGATAGCCCATAGTAGACGAAGCCGTGGTCCTCGAACCGGGTCACCAGCTCCCCCTCCTCGAGCTTCTTCAGGTGCCTGTGCACCGCGGCCTTGTCTATCCCCAATTGGTCCGCGAGCTGCGCCACCGTCCTGCGCTGGGGATGCAAAGCCTTCAGTATCTCCATGCGGCTGTCCGAGGCCAGGGCGAAAAGGGCCTTCTTATCCAGCTCGACCTTCATCTTGCTTTCCCTGTCGTATGGATAGGAGGACGGGGTGCTTAACCCCTTGTCCGCCTCTGCTCCAATCATCTCACTGCTCCGATCGCCGCCACCTCGCCCTCGGCCATTAGCATCGGAAGGTAGCCATAGTCACGTTCCTTGTAGACCAGCCTTCCATGCTCGCTTAGATCGAGGAGCGAGTTGACATAGACGGTGGTATCGGAGATGGTGTAGAGCCAGTCTCCGATGAACTGGGCGCGCATCACGTACTCGCCAGGCCCAGGCTGGACCTTCCCCTTGAGCTCGATCGCCGTATCAGTGATGGTGAAGACATAAGCCCCCGAGGTGCAGTTATAGGTGCTTTGGTCCCACGAAGAGACGGGGATGATCAGGCTCCCAGTTACCGGATCGTAGGTGACGGCCTTGTGGTCCCAAAGTGCCTCAGAGTACGACCAGCCAGGGATGACCAGGTTGTCAAGCTCGGTCGGGAGAGATGGGTCGGAGACGTCGAAGAGCGAGACCTTCAGCGAGCTGTTCTCCATGCCTATGCCGACCAATAGACCGTCCGCGATGGGGTGCAGGTAGGAGGAATAGCCAGGCACCTTCAGTTCTCCTTGCACCTTAGGTGCGGAGGGGTCGCTGAGGTCGATCACGAACAGGGGGTCGACCTGCCTGAAGGTGACCAGGTATAGCGTGTCACCGGAGAAGCGGCAGGAGAAGATGCGCTCACCTGGAGCCAGGTCCTCGAGCGCCCCTATGATGGCCAGGCCCTCGTCGAGGACGTAGACCGCGTTGCGCTGGTTGTCCCAGCTGAAGGTAGTGGCCACCCGGAGAAGGCCATTGTCCTCGTCCATGGAGAACTGGTTGATCAGATAGCCGGGGACCACCCCGCGCGATCTCGCCTCCACGTGCAACCCGTCCAAGCCTATCTTGTAAATGGTGGTCGTGGTGGTGTCTGAGCTGACCGCGACCGCATCCAACGTATTCGTCCCCCGTGAGTCATTGAAGACCGTATCAGCAGCGCCACCGTTCCATTGCTGGAAGGTCAGGTACATCGCCTCTGAGGAGACGTAGATGTTGGATGCGTACCCGGTAAGGATGGAGGTCAGGTTGCTCTCCATGCTCGCCACGTCCAAGGCCATGATGTTGAGGAAGGATGCGGGGTCCTTGCAGCCTGGATCATAATGGACATCGGTGACGGGAATGGCATCGGACTCGTTACCCTGCCATTCCTTGGGAAGGGAGACCACAGAATCATATGTCCAGAGGAAATGCTGAGTGACCAGGTACACGACGCCGTCGCTCATTCGGCTGGTTACGCCATAACCGGAGGTCCCGACGGTCCCGACCAACGAGGCTCCCCCGTTTCCGTCCAAGGAAAAGACGGCTATGACAGTCCTCTCTTCTGGCATCCGCCAAATGGCTGGGGCATAGATTCCATAGGCATCATCGCCGGTAGAATTGTAAGGAAGGTAAGGTCCGCTTACCGAGACCACAGCCACCATCCTGCCATCATCGAGGTATATGCCCTGTATCCATGCCGAATAACCCTCCCCTAGGCCTAGAACCTCGATAATATCGATGACCGTAGCGTTGGCCAACTCGTCAGCGGGATAGGCTTTGACGATGGAGATGCTAGCGCCTGAAGCGATGTAGAGGAACGCCCCGTCCGTCTTCACGCTGTCGGCCTCGTCCACTCCTTCGACCTGGATGTTGGTGGTCGAGTGGCGAACTGAATCCGCCCCGGCGGCATTTCCGCTCATCGCCTCTGTGAAATAGTCCTGCCAGATATCGTTCCCTTGGGACTGGTGCACGAAATCCTGAAGCTGAGCGTTGGTCCTGAAGGTAGGCAGGAGGCCGGTGGTATCCTGGTCCTGCAGATCAGAGAGGACGATGAACCCCCCGGAAAGCAACAGACCGAAGGCGATCAAGATCGCAATGATGGCTGAGTCTCGTCTTCCGTTCATGCCTTATCGGGCTTAGATTCGGTAAGGAGGTATACTTACCCCCTCCTGCCGTTGACTTTTCCGTCAACGGCCTCCCAAAATGCTAATGAAGGTGAGCCACGCATCATTGAATCGAAAGCGCATGTCCGAGGAAGGGAGTGGCGGCAGCCGCATGGGGTTGGCCTTTGGCTATCTGATAATTTGCGCGGCCATAGCGATATTGGTGTCCTGGTACCTTGACGTGTGGTGGTATTTCTTCCCCATCATGATGATCGCGGGTGGGGCCTATCTTCTCGCGATAGGCTTCCTGGCTTCAAGGGCGTCTGCTTCCAAGGGAGGGCCTTTGTTCATCTACCTCATCCTTTGGGGAGGCGCCCTGCTCATCCTGGGCCTGGAATGGATCCTGAACGACCTCTATCCCGGAAACCTGATCTTCCTGGTAGTGGTTTTCATGGTGTTCATCGGGGCCGTGGCGCTCCTGGGATATCTCATACGAAGGCGGAGCTGAGCGGCGCTTCCCGGGCCTTAGACCGTTTTTCCCAACCTCTAAATAATGGGAAACGGTCATCGGGGCTTAGGAACCGGAGGATACCAATGCACGCGATGACAGAGCAATTCATGCACAACGCGTTCGCCGGCGAGTCCATGGCCCACATGAGGTACATGGTCTACGCAGAGGCAGCGGAGAAGGAAGGGTTCAAGAACGTGGCCAGGCTTTTCCGCGCCGTGGCCTTCGCCGAGGAGATCCATGCCACTGGACATATGAGGCGCGCCCCGAACAAATTGGGCGCGGTGGCCGCTGAGGCCCCTTTTGGAGTGGGGAAGACGGCCGACAACTTGGCCAACGCGGTGGCGGGGGAGACCTACGAGATCGAGGAGATGTACCCGGTCTTCATGGAGACGGCGAAGTTCCAAGGCGAGAAGCTTGCCCTCACGTCCTTCGATTGGGCCTACAAGGCCGAGGTGGTGCACCAGAAGATGTACATCGAGGCCAAGGGCCTGGTGGACAAGGGGAAGGACTGGCGCGACGCCAAGGTGCATATCTGCTCCACCTGCGGCTGGACCGTGGAAGGGGATGCCCCGGACGTCTGCCCCGTGTGCGGCGCGAAGAAGGCGGGCTTCAGGCAGTTCTGACGTCGATGCTTCCACCCAAACGCCTTATATCGAATCCCTTACCTCTTTTCTTGCTTCATGGGCTGAGCCCTAACGCTCGACCTACGTAACAAGAATGCGAACCCTTATCCTACGATATCGAATGCTACGTTGAGCGATTAAGATGAGAGATGGACGAGAATTAAGGAAGCTGGTCGAGAGCAAGCGCTTCCTCTTCTTCGGAGGCAAGGGCGGAGTGGGCAAGACCACCATGGCCGCCGGCACAGCGCTTTGGCTGGCGGACCAGGGATACAATACCCTGATCATCGCCACCGACCCGACAATATCGCTCTCCGCCACCTTCGAGCAGCCGATTAGCGAGACGGAGGTCACCCCCATAAAATGCTCCTGCAAGCTCAGCGGGCTGAACATCAACCCCAAGAAGGCCATGGGCGTGTTCCAGAGCAGGATGACCGGGATGCTGGAGGGTTTCTCGACGCTATTCGGCAGCGAGCTTCTATCGACGCCGTGCACCGAGGAGATCGCCGCCTTCGATCAGTTCGTGTCGTACATGCAGGACACGGAGCACGACAAGCTGGTGTTCGACACCGCCCCGACAGGTCATTCCCTCAGGGAGCTGAGCATGCCCTTCGACTGGTCCGGCTATGTATCCAACCAGATCAAGCACCGCCGCGAGCTCTCGGAGGCTTTGGGGTTCGTCTATGATGAGGGAATGATCGAGGACCTCAAGCTGGAGAAGGAGCGCTATGACAACGCCGTCAAGGGCTTGGCGGACGACACGGTATCTGCTTTCACCATGGTCACTTTGCCAGAGAAGCTTCCGATAGAGGAGTCGGCCCGTGCGGTCGAGGACCTGGCCACGTTCGGGATCAAGGTCCCCTCCATGATCGTCAATGAGGTGATACCCCGCAAGGTCCTCGAGGGCAATTGGTTCTTGGAGAGGAGGAGGGCCACGCAGGATAGATATCTGCTGGAGATAGAGGATAGGTTCAAGAGCCTAATCATCAAGGAGGTCCCGCTCTTGGAGACCGATGTGTATGGTGTCGAGAACCTGCGCAAGATAGGGGGCCACCTCTATGACTGAGAAGCTGAGGCTGACCCTGCTTTCCTTCGCCTGCTGCAATCCCAAGCTGGGGGTGCACGACAAGGCCTACCTCGAGAGGATCAAGGAGGCCCTGGCCAAGGTCGGGGCCGAGGCGGACATCGAGCTGGTGCACGCCACGGACGCCATGATGTCCAAGAGGTACGGCTTCATGTCCGAGATCATCCCTCTGTTCGACAAGTATGGCCAGGCCGTGACCCCGGCCTTGTTCGTGGACCACAAGCTGGAGCTGTATGGCGGCGTCCCGACCGTGGAGAAGCTGATAGAGGTTCTGGGCAAGCACCTCAAGAACGAAGCCGTCTGAAGGGAGCCAGAAGCTTCCCGGCCGTCCGGCGCATTCTTGCCAATCCATTTATCGACGTAGAGTTCTAATCGGTCCGATGAGCGAGCGTTTGAAGGAGGACCTCAGGACCAGATGCGAGGAGCTGGGCATACGCATGATGGGCGTTGCCCCTGTAGAACGTTGGGACACTCCGCCCTTCGACCCCTGGATACCGGAGGAGTTCCGGCCAAGGGCGATCTTCCCCGAAGCCAGGTCCGTGGTAGTGATCGGACTGCCAATCACCCTACCGGTGCTCGAGACCTCTCCCTCCATTCATTATCACCAGCTATACAAGACAGTGAACGAGATTCTCGACCAGTCGACCTATTGGATCTCGAACTTCCTCAACGAGCAAGGCCATGCATCGCTCTTCATCCCCAGGGATGGCTACGGTCATATCCAACTGATGAAGGAGAGGCCTTTGGCCTTCTTCTCGCACCGCCACGCCGCCTATCTGGCTGGGTTGGGCACCTTCGGCCTTAATAACATGATATTGACCAAGGAATACGGCCCAAGGGTCAGATTCGGCAGCGTGCTCACGAGCGCCGTCATTCCTGGCGACCCGATAATGGCCGAGCAGTTGTGCACAAGATGCCTGCGGTGCGTGGACATCTGCCCGGTGAGAGCCCTGGGGGATGAGGACTACCCAAGGAGCTTGACCAATAAAACCGATTGCGCCAGCAGGGCCGTGGAACTTGCGGGCAAGTTTGCTTCCCCTTGCGGCTTCTGCATTAAAGTCTGCCCTATTGGCGATGACCGCAGGCTTTACCATCGGGAGGACCTGGACATCTACGATGAAGAGGACCCGAAATATAAAGCCCATCACCAGGCTTGGAAGCACACCCGGTCGTACGGATCGAGGAAATAGACCCGAATGAAGGGTCGGACTTCCTGGGCTTTGGGAATGTAAAATCGCCTAAGGCAGCTCCGTCTTGGCCAGGAAGTAGGAGACGGCCATGTTCTTCCTCTTCACCTTCACGACTCCCTTCTTCTCCAGCTCCTGCAATGCGTTCATGCATTGGGCCTTCGGCAACTTCGACAGGGCGGTGACCTTCTCAGCGCTGAGCGCCTTCTCCTCGCCAATAACAGCAGCCAGTTTCATCGCGTTGAATAATTTCTCAGCTTGAGGTGTGACATTAGCCATATTACTGGAAGAAAGTTAGCCAGTGCATATAACTATCGGTCTAGAGCCGGTGAGATGGGACGTGAGACACAAAGCAAACCAAATGCAACTTGGTTACATCATTTTGCCCTCTCTGAGCAGCGATAGATTTATCGGCCAATCCATAACTACTGGCATGGAACTGATGTGCTGTGCCCGATAAGAAAAGCATACTATTCATTTGCACACACAACGCCGCCCGATCACAGATGGCAGAGGGGCTGGTGAATCAGATTCTCGCAGAAAGCTATGTCGCTCAGAGCGCTGGCACGAAGCCCAGTCGCGTACACCCCCTGGCCATCGAAGCCATGGCAGAGGTCGGTATCGACATCTCGAAGCAAAGGTCGAAGCGACTGGACGAACTCATGGGATATGATTTCGACGTTGTGGTCACCCTTTGCGCCGATGCTGAGGAAATTTGCCCTTTCTTCCCCGGAAAAGAGCATATGCACCAAGGTTTCCAAGACCCAGCATCAATCGATGGCGATCATGATGAGGTGCTGGCCGTGTTCCGAAGAGTTCGCGATGAGATCCGAGGGTGGATCGAGGTAACATTCGGCCCTAGGTGAGTCTCTGAGCTCGATCCCATGGCATCCCCCGAGAATGGGATAGATGAAGAAGGGGGATCAGCGGAGGAATCTTAGACTCTCGCAGACCGCTCGCTTGGAGGATTTGGAACGGTCGCGTTTTGCCCGAAATGCTGCCCATCGTATTCGAGATGCCTCAGGGGATCATCTGAACTTGGGAAGGCAACGACCTGTCTCGAGCGAGTAGGTGTGATACTCGCTTCCGAACTTCTCCCGCATCATCTTCTCTTCCTGAGGTACGCGCACGAAATAGAATACCGCGAAAACGGCGAGGAATATCAGGCCAACAATTGCGTTCTGGATTAGGAGGGGTGTGGCGAAGGCATACAGCCAAAGCGAGGCGTACATGGGATGGCGGATACGCCGATAGACCCCGTTCCTGACCAATGTGTGCTCACCTGCGATATGCGGGGTGAGGGCGAAGTTGGTGCCCAGGTCGGAATGGGACCTCCATAGCAGGTAGACGGACAGCACCATCAGGGCGGCGCCTATCCAGGCTAGCTGATCGGGCAAGTGGTAGTTGGCGAAATCGACCCAAGGGGTCAGGATGTATGCCAAAGGGATGACCATGCTCACCGCGATCATCACCACCAGGAAGCGGTCAAGGGGGGAGCTCTTGCCCACCTCCCTTTCCTCGATCCCCATCATGAAGAACACGCGAATGTACAGCGAGGCCGCCGCGCAGATCACGTAGATGAGGGAAAATACGCTGATATTCATTCCGTTCCTCTGGGAATGCGCCTTAGGCATTCAGGCTATATAATGGCCTCTTGCTCATTGACAATTCCCGCGAAGCACCAGAGGACGGATCTCAGCGCCTTGTCCTTGGTGCTTCTCTTTGTTAGGTTGTTCCATCACCGTCGGTCGCTTATGTCCTACCTGTTAGGTTAGATGCTTCTGGTGACAAGTGGAACGGGAGCGGGCCCGTGGGGATTTGAACCCCAGTCTTTGGCTTCGAAGGCCAAAAGGATAATCCAGACTACCCTACGGGCCCGAGTAATCCTGGTTATGCGGCTTTCCCAGATAAGCCTTTGTCCCGTTGAAGGGAGCGCCTTGCGCTCAATCGGATGACTTTGGATAAGGATTAAAGGGCGAGGTGCGCAATCGCCGGGTCATGAAGCGGGTCACGATGGGGCACGGCGCAGGCGGGGAGATGATGCAGGAGCTCATTCACTCCCACATCATTCCCTTCCTGCCGCAGGTCAATGGCGAGGTGCCATTGCAATCCTTCGATGACTCAGCGGTCGTTGACGGCATAGTCTTCACGACCGATGGCCACACTGTCAAGCCCCTATTCTTTCCCGGAGGGGATATAGGGTCCTTGAGCGTGTGCGGAACGGTGAACGACATCTCCGTTATGGGCGGTCAACCGCTGGCGATATCCTGCTCCATGATACTTGAAGAAGGCTTGGAGATCGAGGTGCTTGAGAAGGTCGCCAAGAGCATCGGCGACACGTCCAGGTTATGCGGCGTCCCGGTGGTCACCGGCGACACCAAGGTCATGGAGTCGGGCAAAATAGAGAGAATGGTGATCTCCACCTCTGGAATCGGACGGAGGAGCCCGTTCTTAGACCACGACTTGAAGATCGCATCTTCTTATCGCAAGGTAGATTCCAGATGGATGACCGATGACAATCTAAGGGAGGGCGACATGCTGATCGTCACGGGGACGGTCGGCGACCACGGAATCGCCCTTCTGTCCTTCAGGGAGGGTTACGGTTTTGAGAGCCAGGTCCAGAGCGATATCGCCCCGATGAACCATCTGGTGGAGCGTATCCTGCAGGTAGGCGGAGCGGTTTGCATGAAGGACCCGACCAGGGGGGGCCTCGCCAATGCTGTCAACGAATGGGCATCCAAATCCAAGGTCGGAATCGAGGTGGAGGAGAGCGCCATACCCATCTCTGACCCGGTCCACAACGCTTGCGAGCTTCTTGGGCTCGACCCCTTGACCATCGGGAACGAGGGAAAGATGATCGTTGGCGTGGTCCCAGAGATGGCAGAGGAGGTCCTCAAGGCCATCCGCCATGACCGATATGGGAAGGACGCGGCCATCATAGGGAGAGCCACGTCGAAGGTCAAGGGCGTGGTCCTTCGCACCGAGGTCGGAGGCAAGAGGATACTCGAGCCTCCGGTCGGGGATCCAGTCCCTCGTATCTGCTGATCAAACCAGCTTCTCTATGTAGAAGCAGATGACGAAGGCGATCGCGCCTATGATTGCCATCCTCGCTCCCTGGACCCAGGGATTGCGTCCGCCGGAGCGGCCCATGAGAACCCCCGTGATGAAAAGGACTCCGATGGCCAAAGCGATCGCGATCCAGGCGGCAGTGGTGATATCTGCGTGCAATAATACGAATGGGCTGAGTATGACCAAGCCCACCAGTAAGGGAGCCATGAAGATCACCAAGGAGATGAGCAGCATGCTGGACCTCGCCGACCTGCCGATGTGTGTGTCATCCAAGGGACGAAGCATCGCTTTCTCGATCTCGTCGATGCGCTTGCTCTGCTCCAGATTCTCGGCCTCGTAAGTACTGACGCCTGTCGATATGCCTAAAGCGACGGAGCTCGTCAATATGGTGACGACGGTCAACCTCGTGTTGGGGTCGCCTGAGAAGGCGGACCCGATTATGATGCCGAGCATAACGAAGGTGGAGTCGAATACCGTGTTCACTAAATACCTGCGGATGGTCGGCCACGTGCCCGGCGTGCTCAACGCTGCTTTGATGCCTTCGGAAATCCTGCTGCGAACCATCGTCGTAGACCGGGATAGCAAACACGCGATGCAGGTATTCTATCGTTTCGGTGCCTCCCGGGATATTCGCGAGACCGCAAAAATGCTGGAACGGTCGACAATCGGGGGCAGCCCGTTTCCTTCAATGATAAATGCCTATTTTTTAGACAATCCAGTAAAGCCAGAAAATTGCACAATTTATAAATAGTCAGCGACTGAATAATTGCCCTTACGAGTGTGGACGTCACTAGAGGGTTAATTCTATCGTTAGCCCAGGTGGCGGAATGTAAAGGAGGGGCAAGATGCTTAGAAGTACAGCTAAGATTCTCAGCATAGCGATTGTGCTAGCAATGGTGCTGGGTGCGTTCGCCGTCGTAGCGCCGGCATTGAGCGCGCCTACTACACCAGCGGCTACGGATGTGGCGAATATCGCCGATCCCGAGCCAATGTATGCGGGAGAGGAATACAGGAACCAGAACCTTGACTACAGTGCCATGGCCCAAGACCTTGATTCGGTCAGCGGGAATGCCCTGGCAGCTCCTGGCAATAATTATGCGAATGGTTCGATTGCCAGGTACTACGTGGGCAGCTACGGCAAGTGGGCTTATAACGAGACGGGCGCCACTGGCTATATGCAGTTCGAAAAGATGGCGGAGACCACGCACTGCGAGCTTTGGGTCGCGACCGACCTGACGTTCCCTGTGGGAGACCCACGCAATGCTCTGACCCAGCAATTGACCGTCAACGTCTCACAGGCCCAATATATGGCCAAGCACTTCGAAACTGTGGTCTATCCGAATATGACCGCGTTTTACGGAGCTCCACCTCAGATCGATGGAGAGAACTCTTGGTTCAAGGCCCAAGGCAGGCCCTACTTCGGGACGAATGTCACCGGAAGGGTCATGATCATGGCCTTCAACATCGTCGATGAGTCTTTCTGGGACTCGAGCTACCCGAGCTACATCGTCGGTTACTTCTCGCCTGACATGGATGGCCTGTACGACAGGAACATCATCCATATGGATATCTGGGACTGGCAGAACAGGACCACTGGCTCATCTGCAAGGCCGTGGGTATACGAATCCACCTTGGCCCATGAGTACCAGCACCTGCTTAACAACTTCTTCAACCCTGACCAGATTTCCTTCGTCAACGAAGGTTGCTCCATGTATGCCGAGGTAGTATGCGGATACGGCATCGACATGAGCTACGTCAACCGGTTCTTCTACACCCCGGACAACTCACTAGTTGACTGGGGCGACCAAGGGCAGATCAATATCCTTGCCGACTATGGAGCGGCGGCATTGTTCACCGCCTGGCTAGCAGACCACTTCGGACCGGAGATGGTCCAGGCCATGGTCCATAGCGAAGGCACAACGGGAATCGACTCCGTCAACTTTGCCTTCGGGGAGATTGGTGCCACTGGATGGGACTTCAACAAGGCCTTCATTTATTGGCGCTTGGCCAACCTCATCCTGAGCGACACGCCTGGCAATGGATGGTTCAACTATAAGTCCGTGGACGCCGCCTCGAACTCCGTGGGCGGGCCGAGAGTGTATGACTGGTATCCGTATTGGGACGGGCCGGTCTGGTCCGGCGGGATGGACTTCGGAACCACCGCTACCTACGATGGCTATACCACTGGCATACGCAACCTGGGGGCCTATGGTACTGACTACATCTACATCGATGGAGCGGACGATAACTATTGGTCAGAGGGCTTTAACCCAGAGGAGCTCAAGTTCGTCTTCGCTGGCGATGCCATGAGCTCGAAGGGCTGGCAAATGGCCCAGGTTCCAGAAGGCACCGGCGACCTGATTTGGGGCGAGAACTTCAACAGCGGGAGCTGGGGCAACTGGATACCGATGAGCGTGGGATCAATCGCTGGTGGCGGCCCATGGAGCTTGGTAAACGCTGGCGGCGGGGACTACTACGCAGCAGTTGATGGTTGGGCTTCAGGCGACCCGTTCGACGCGAACGTGTACCAGTACGAACGGTTGTACTATTGGGCCTATATCGACCTCTGGGACTACAACAAGGCCACGCTGACCTTCGATATGGACTTCAAGATGGGTAGCGACTATGATTACGGCAGGGTTCGCTACTCTGTGGATGGAGGTAGCGTATTCCAGACCTTGGGTCTGTGGTATGATGACTTCAGTGGGACCTATACCATCGATGTCTCCGACCTGACAGGTTTCAACGTTATCCTGAGATGGGACTATCTGACCTGGGGCGGAGATGAATTTGGGGACCCCGGCCACATGTACATCGATAACGTGGCCATCAACGAAGTCACCACAACCACTGGCTGGTGGTCCGACAAGGGCGACCTGGTCGACTACAGCCTGATGACCACGCTGGACCTGACCGGAATGGAGACGGCCGTCCTTAACCTGAACACCGCTTGGGACATCGAGCCCTATTGGGACTTCGGATTCGTCCAGGTATCCACCGATGGCGAGAACTGGACCTCCGTAGCGAACGAGTACACGACCTCGGACCATGATGGCTCAGCAATGGACACGATCGTCGAGAACCTGCCTGGTATAACCGGCAGCTCTGGCGGTTACGTGATGTCCAGCTATGACCTGAGCGAGTGGGCGGGACAGGTTGTGCAGGTAAGGCTAAGGTACATGACCGACTGGGGCACCAGCCTCGGTGGATGGTTTGTGAAGGGCGCGGACCTCAATGGAGAGGAGATCGCCATGGACGCATGGACGTCTAGCACCCCGGCGGAGACCAACCACTGGCTAGTGACGCTGTACTTCCCTGGTGCGACTGGCATGGACAGCGGAGTCTACATGCTGCCCATCATGACCACCCTAACATTGGACGAGGTCAGCCAGACGGTCCTGCGAACCTTAACCAGCTTCACCGAGTACCCTGAGATGTATGTCATCATCAGCCCGATGATCGGGAACGCTGACTACATGTTCGGGTTCGGCAACGAATGGGTTTGGGACTAAACGCAAAAAACCCTTTTCCCTTTTATCTTTTATTTTTTCTTTTCTTGCTTATGTTTTAATATGAACTAGATACTCTGGGGAGCGGGCTCATGGTCTAGCGGTCATGAGGTCGCCTGGAACTCCCAAACGGCCTGGCAAACAACGCCCTTACACGGCGTAGATCGCCGGTTCGAATCCGGCTGAGCCCACCACCTATCACCCTGAAAAAAAGGTCGTTGCATATGATCGATTTTCGTCCTTTCCAAGGCATGCTCCCGAAAGTCAGGGGCTCGGACCGCATCGAGGATAGGGTCTCCCCTCCCTACGATGTGATAGATGAGAAGCAGCTAGCGGCGCTCAAATCGAAACCGTTCAACATTACGAGGATCACCCTTGGCGGCGAGGATGGCGATTATTCAAACGCCGCCGGGCTGCTAAACTCCTGGATTAGGTCAGAGAAGCTGAGAGAGGACGATGCAGACGCGTTCTACATAATGCGACAGGAGTTCGCTCATGGCGGGCGACGCCACGTGAGGACCGGGATCATGGGCGCCCTCGGGCTCCAGACCTATGAGGCAGGCAACATCTCCCCTCACGAGGAGACCTTCCCGAAGATAAAGGAGGACAGGTTGAACCTCCTCCGGGCGACCGAAGCCCACCTCGAGTCGATCTTCTGCCTGTACGACCGCCTCGACCCGAAGGTACTGGAGGCGGTGGCCTCCCAGGCAACCATGCTCTTCGAGGTGACGGACGACCTGGGGACGAGGCATTGGTTCGGTAGGGTGTCAGACCCTGAACTGGTCAGTACGATCAGGTCGGAACTGGCGAAGAAGAAGCTGCTCATCGCGGACGGGCATCACCGCTATGAGACGGCATTGCGATATTCCTCAGAGCATCCAGAGGATGCGAAGAAGGGATACGTCCTCGCAACCCTGGTGGCGGGAAACGACCCTGGGTTGATAGTACTACCGACCCATCGTCTCTTCACGGGCATCCAGATAAACACCGAGGAGTTCCTCTTCCACGCCTCCAAGTTCTTCGCCATCTGGGAGGTCCAGACGATGGAAGAGCTGACGAAGCTGTTGTCGACGAACAGCCGGGTTTGCCTTGGGATATTGATGGCGGACGGTCGGAGGTTCGTGTTCGAGCTGGCATGGAGGCCGACGGACGACCCGTTATGGTCCGTGGATGCCTACGTGTGCGAAGAGCTGGTGCTCAAGAAGATATTGCAGAAGAAGGGAGAGGTCAATGTAAAATATGACCATGAGGCCCTCTCGATCGAGAAGAAGCTGGTCGCGGGCGAAGGTTGCCTGGCCGTGGTGCTGTCCTCACCGAAGTTAGAATCCATCTGGAAGGTCGCGAACGAGGGGGAGAAAATGCCTAAGAAATCCACCTACTTCTACCCCAAGATATGGTCCGGCTTCGTCTCCTATCTCATGAGATAAGGCCTCAAGGAATCTTGCAGGTATCGGTAAGGCCGACCATTTCCACGAACCTTGCTGGGCTCTTCTCGAAAGCTTCCAAACACTCCTTGGAATCGAAGTAGTACTTTTTCCCTTCATACTCCCAGGAGAACTTGGCGGTTGCCGGGATGACCTCGGCCCCACAGACCGGATCCAACGTGGTCCTGCGTGCCTTGGAAACCATCACCCTCGCCCCCATCTCGAAGCAATGAACGATCTCGTCGGCACCAACCTTCCTCAGGACCTCGAGGTTGCGCATGTCCTCCACCTCGGAGACGATGTAGATGTGGGGGTTGATGCGCTTGGCCGCGATCACCACCATGATGTTGGTTGGGTCGTGCATGGTAAGCACTATGGCCCTGGCCTCGTCGATGTTGGCCCTTTGCAGCGTGTCCGGGTCAGTGGCATCGCCTGAAATGACCTGTGTTCCATTGTCCACCAGGTAGGCGACCCGGGCAGGGTCCTTATCCACCACCACGAACTTGTCCCCTTTCTCCTTTAACTGCTCGAAGATTCGTTGCCCTACATTGCCATATCCGCACAGAATGATGTGATTCTTCATCCTAACCCTCCTCGATGGTAGGCCAAGCTCCTCCCTCAGATCCATGGATATAACGTGGTTGAATATGCTTTGTAAAGATGTGATCAGGGCCGTGAACCCTAACACGACGACGAAGACCGCCAGGGCCTGGCTTGCCATCGTGGTAGGATAGAGGTCGCCATAGCCCACGGTGAAGATGGTGACGATGGTGAAGTAGAATGCTTCCCAGAGCGTATGAACGGTCGGCTCCAGAAGCAGGAAGCCGATGGTACCGATGATTGGCACGGTTCCTATCAGGATCAAAGAAGCCAAGAACCATTTCTGCCTTCGGCGCAGCTTCATTATTATCTCTCTTCGATGGAAGATAATGCCAAGGCGATTATTTCAACCTGAGTCCTTTTGTGGCGAAATTCTAAGAGAAGGGTGTGGAGCCACTGGAGGGAATCGAACCCTCGACCTACGCCTTACCAAGGCGTCGCTATTTAGAGACGCGCTATGCACGCGTTACCTCTAAGCCACAGTGGCGTCTGCCCCTCGAACTAGCTTTTCCTTGATAAAGGTTTCGCGGTGGCTTGGCCATAAGTATTTTCCCCGTCGGTCCATTTCCGTTGATTGATGAAGAACGAGATGAGCGCTTTCGACGTGCTCCGCGTGGTCAAGGAGATGCAGGAGCTTGTCGGTGGTTATCTGGACAAGGTATTCCATTGGGAGCGCAGGAACGTCCTTCTTCGGGCGAACGTGCCTGGCCTAGGGAGGCGAGAGGTCCTGCTCATCGATCAGAACTTCCTCTACGTCTCCAAGGACAGACCAGAGATGCCTGACATGCCCTCCCAGTTCGCGGTCCACCTGCGCAAGCTCTTGTCCAATGCCAGGATAACGGGGATAAGGCAGCATGAGTTCGACCGCGTGGCGATCATCGAACTGCAGAGGGACGAGGAGTATCAGATCGTGATCGAGCTCTTTGGGGAGGGCAACCTGTTGCTCGTCTCCAACGGCAAGATAGTGAATTGCCTGGTATCGAAGACCTGGAAGCACAGGGACGTCAGACCCGGCGCAACTTACGAATTCCCTCCTGCTCGCTTCAATCCCAGGGTTCAAGGCGAGGAGGCGTTCGGCAAGGCCGTCCATTCCTCGAAATCTGATGTCGTGCGGACATTGGCGACCTCCATAAACCTCGGGGGTCAGTATGCGGAGGAGGTCTGCCTGCGAGCCAAGGTCGATAAGTCTCAGAAGGCCAGCTTGATCGATGATGACTCGCTGTCCAGACTGACCCAGGCGGCCTTGGCCATCCTGGAGGAGGCTTCGTCCGGCGACCGTTCCTGCGCTTACAAGGAGGCGAATGGGGAGGTTGTGGACGTCTCCCCCATCGAGCTGCTGCAATTCGCCAGCAAGGAGAGGGTTTGCTTCCCTTCCTTCTCCGAGGGGATGCAGTTCTATCTCGAACATAGGAGGGCGAGGGAGAAGGAGGCCACCGTCAACCCGGAGGTGCAGCGCCTCTCGCGGCAGCTGTCCCAGATCAAGGAGGCGGAGCAGAAGTCCGAAGCCGAGGCCGACTCATTGGTCATGCAGGCGGAGGCGGTCTACGCCAATTACCCCCTGGTGAGCTCGTCGTTGTCCCGCATGAAGCAAATGGCGGATGGAAAGGATTGGGAGGAGCTCAAGGCCTTGGGAAAGGAGGACGCGAACCTGCACCACATAGACCCCAAGCGGAAGGTGGTGGGCATATCCTTGGGGGAGCTGGTGGTGGAGCTCGACTACACCAAAGGGTTGGAGGAGAATGCCAGCCTGATATACGCTCGAGCCAGGGAGGCCAAGGACAAGGCCGTCCGCTCTCGTGAGATGATAATTCAGACCGAAGGCAAGATCGCGGAGCTAGAGCGCAAGGACGCGCTCGAGGCCAAGAAGGCCAAGGTCGAGACCAAGCCCACCAAGCAGTTCTGGTTCGAGGCCTACAAGTGGTTCATCACCAGCGGCGGGCACTTGGTCCTAGCTGGCCGTGACGCCCGGACCAATGACCAGGTGGTGAAGAAGCACCTGACCTCGGTGGACCGCTATGCGCACGCCGACGTCCATGGGGCCCCCAGCGTGGTCATAAAGGAGGGCTCCACCGCCACCGAGCAGGAGCTGGCCGAGGCCTGCGTCTTCGCCTTGGCGCACTCCAAGGCCTGGAACGCCGGCATAAGGGAGGGGAGCGCCTATTGGGTGCTACCAGACCAGGTGTCGAAGACCCCGGACGCGGGGGAGTTCGTGCCCCGCGGGGCTTTCATCATCCGGGGTAAGCGCAATTACGTCCATCACATCCAATTGCAGCTGGCGATAGGCGAGATCGAGCACCAGGGAGCTAGGAAGATAATGTGCGGTCCGAAGGAAGCGGTCGTGCTGCTCTCCAAGAGGCATGTCATCATCGTTCCGGGGGAGGGGGACAGGAGCAAGACCTCCTCGACGCTGGCCAAGGAGATGAACGTGCCAGAGGAGGAGATCTCCCGCATCCTTCCCCCTGGAGACGTGGAGATCAGGGAGCGAGTTGGCCTTTAGGTATAGTGGAGGGGAGCGCCCGAGCCGGAATTCGAATCCGGGTCTGCAGGTCCGCAGCCTGCTAGGATGTCCAAGCTACCCCACTCGGGCAAAAGACGAAACACCCTCAAGACTCACCGGCTCTTATACTTAACCACATCAATAGGTCGTGCTCATGTCCAGCTTCCCTTTCTTCCTGGCCAAGCGGTCGGCGTAGCGGAAGATAGCTAGTGAGAGCACAAGGAAGAATGCGCTCGTCACGAGGAGCATGAGGAAGATGTCCCCGGTGGAGTAGGCTGCGAGGCCGCTGTCCCACTGCAGGTCCGCAGGGAGGACCGCCCTCCGGATCACCTCCAGCCAGTAGGTGATGGGGATGGCCAGCCCGATTACCTGGCCCCAGGTGGGCAGGAAGGTTATGGGGAAGGTCACGCCGCAGAAGAGGTAGAACATCCCGGCGATGCCCTCGTTTATGCCCATGCTGTGCTTGGCGGTGAGCATGGACACGCCTGCCAGTGCGATCCCGATCATGCAGATGCAGAAGAGCCCTACCGCCATGGCTAGGAGCAAGAGGGGCCAGTTCACCTCGCCAAGACGTATAGGCAATCCCAGGAAGACGATCCCGAAGGCCAGGGTGATGATGGCGGCGGTGGTGGTGATGACGATCTTGGGGACCGCCCTCCCCACTATGTAGAAGTAGAAGGATATGGGCGCGATGTAGACCTGCTTCAGCGTCTGGTAGTGCTCACGGTCCTCGTGGATGACGAACACCACCCCGAACAGGACCTGGGCGACGTACATGTAGAATGTGTTGCCCACGAACATATAGCAGAATATCTCCGGCTGCTCCAGGACCGACCCCCAGATCACCAGATACATGAAGACCAGGATGAGCGTGGCAGAGATGGGCTTGACGACCGAGTATATGGCGAAGAGCCAAGGGCTGGTCCAGTTCGATTCCATCTGCCATCCAAGCCAGGCGGCGTGCCTAAGGGTCCGGAGGTTTTCCCTCATTGCCATCTCAGCGTCAGCCTCCCTTCCCTCTTGCCCAGGTACTCCATGTAATGCAAGGCGTAGCGCGCGGCCAGTATGAACCCTACCGCCAGGCCGACCAAGACCATCAGCTCGATTTGCCATGACAGGAAGGGCATGATCTGCGACCCGTTGAACATCAGCTGTCTCATGGCATCGAGCCCCAGGGTGATGGGGATTATGCTCGCCCCCAGGGCGACCCAGAAGCCCAGCGCCTTGACCGGGAAGTAGAAGCCCGATACCAAGTAGATGGGCTCCTGCAGGATGTTGGACAGATGCCACGCCCCTCTACCGTACATCAGGTAGAGCGAGGAGAACATCATCCCCATGCCATAGAGGGCGATCAAGGTGACCACGAACACGGCCAGGAGCGCCGCGGGATTGGTCACCTCCAGCTCCACATCGAAGAGGAGGAACCCCAGGATGAAGGTGGACAGGGCCCTCACGCCGGTGAGGAACATCCCTCCGACGGCCATCCCGGCCAGCACGGACATCCTGGACATGGGAGCGATGAGGTAGAGCTGCAGGTTGCCCGTCTCCTTCTCCCAATAGAATTGGGCGGCCATGCTCCAGAGGACGTTGACCCAGAACGCGGTCATGGCCCCGCCCAGAACGACGAAGCCGGTGTAGATCTCCGGCGCCCCCATGGCCCTATAGAAGAAAATGAAGGCGGCGATGCCCAGCAAGGGCAGGAAGATGTCGAAGAGGATCCAGCTCGGCTCCCGCTGCACCCCGATGATCCGAGGATAGGCCCGGCCCCACATGGCGCGCCAGTTGAGCCGGAGGTCCATCATTCGAGTCCCCTCCCCACCAGCTGGATGAACACGTCCTCCAGGGTGGGTTCGGTCTTGTCGAGCGAGATGACCTTGGCGCCCTTGCCGGTGATGAATGAGATTATGTCCGAGATGACCGCCTCGTCCTCTAGGACGAAGCGGACCTCCTCCTTCGACCCGTCGCCCTTGGCGTTGAAGCCCTTGACCCCGGGCATTGAGCTGATCTCACCGACGCAGGCGCAGGGGGAGGTGGTTATGGTGAAGGTCGACTCCTTGGCCACCATCTTCTTCAGTCTGATGGGTGTGTCGCAGGCCAGTATCCTGCCATGGTCGATTATGGCCAGCCGGTCGCAGAGCTGCTCCGCCTCCTGCATGTAATGGGTGGTCAGCAGGACGGTCTTTCCCCCATCGTCCTTGACCCATTTGCGGATGTAGTTGCGGATGTTCATGGAGGCGTTGACGTCCAAGCCCAGCGTCGGCTCGTCCAGGAAGATCAGGTCCGGGTCGGTGACGAAGCCGCGTATCACGTTCATCTTCTGCCTCTGGCCCGTGGAGATGGTGCGCACCTTGGAGTTGGCCTTGTCGGAGATGCCGAACAGCTCCAGCATCCCGTCGATGGTCTTCTTGGCCTCCTCGCTGGGTATGCCGTAGAACTGGGAGAACATCCACAGGTTCTCCCTGACGGTGAGGAGCCCGTAGCCGGAGGTCTCGCCCCCTGAGACCATGTTGATGCGCGGCCGAATGGACTGGGCCTCCTTCTCCACGTCGTGCCCGAGGACCTTGACCGTGCCGGAGCTGGGCAGGAGGAGGGTGGCTAGTATTTTGATCAGGGTGGTCTTGCCCGCCCCGTTCGGCCCCAGGAGGCCGAATAGCTCTCCCTCCTCGACCTGCAGGTTGACGTGGTCTAGGGCCACCAGGGGCTTCTTCCCCTTGGCGCCCCCGAAGTTCCTGACCAGTTGATAGGACTCGATGGCGTAGGGCATGGGCTAGGTCGTATCAGAAGATGTCCAGAAAAGAGTATCGGCCTACGCCTTGTTATGCTGGTGGTAGCGGGTGGCGTATCCAGCGATGCGGTTGCGCATGGTGATGGACTGCACGTTGGTGAGCTTGTCCACCAGCTGCTTGTTGGCCTCAAAGTCGTCAGTGAAGAGCCGGGGGTACTTCTCGACGAGCTCGATGGCGACTCTCTTGATGTAAGTGGGCCTGATCCTTCCCATGGTATCCACCAGGTAAGTCCGGGTTAAGGTCTAGGCCTATTTAAGGCTTTTCAGCTCTTGCCGTCGGGACTTGCCGCAGGTCATCTTGCCCTCTGGACAAGGCCCGCGGACGCAGCCAGGGCCGGCTCCGGAGAAGATGCTTGGGGACACGCGCTTCACCTGTCGCAGCATCTCGTCGGCGACCTCCCTCAGCTCCCACTGAGCCCGCCGGCAGCATCTCAGGCAGAAGAAATGCCAGAGCTCGCGGGCATTCATGGTGACGGTGATATTGGTGGTGCAGGCGTTGGGGAGGACGTAGCGGGCGTCCTCCGCTGGCACCTTTTCCGATAGCTTTCGGTAGCATTCCCAGGCCTTCGCCATCATCTCGTCGAACTCGGACTTGAGCTCATCGTCCTCCGCTATGGAGGGAGGAGTGACGAAGGCCGCCTCCTTCAAGGATACGTACCTCTGGCTCTGCTGGGAGAAGGAGGCGATGCGGTGGCGAACCAGCTGGTGGGTGAGCGCCCTGGAGACACCCTCGATGGAGAATGTATAGCTGGCATGCTCGATGACCGAGTGATGCCCCATACCCGTGATGTCGGATATGGCCTTCCCCGCCCTCTCCTCATCGATCTCCTCCAGCAGCTTGCTGGCACCCTTCTTGGAGTAGCAAGAGCGGGCAGCGGCTGCGCAGAGCCGTTCGGCGTCCTTGGTGTAGGATAGGAGCGTGACTTTCATTCCAATTGGGGATGGGACGCCTGGGCATTAAGCTGTTCGCTCTAGCGGTAGGTGTACTGGAAGTCGACCTCGACGTTGCCGGGCTTGACCTGGGCGCCCCTCCTGGGGAAATCGCCGGATAATAGCTGCTTGAGGCGGATGACGCTCAGCTGCCTTGGCGCCAAGAGGGCGCTGATGCCTTCGATGTGGCCGTCCCCCACCACGGCCAGGACATTGATGTACCTGGCCTCGGCCTCGGCGATGCGCCCGGCCATCACCTGGTTGCGGTCGTCGATCAAGGCCTTCTTCATGGTGGGGTACTCCTTGCCGAACTGGGCCATGTATTGGTCCTCGTTCTCAGTGAATTTGTCAAGCTCCTTCTTCACCTTCTTCTTGCTGGTGAAGAGGCCAGTGAGCGCGGAGACGGTGAGCAGCACCCTCTCCTTGAACGGCATCTCCTGCCACAGGCGGCCGAAGAGGACGGAGGCGTCGGCATCGATCAGCAAGGCCGGGATCCCCGCCTCACGAGCGGTGTCGATGGCCGCTAGCATCTCCGATCCCAGCTCCCCTCCGAAGTCCTTCGCCATCCTCTTCTGGAAGATGGAAAGGAGCCTGTAGGTCGGAGGCATGCTGCGCTTGGCCTGGGGGTTCTTGAGAGCGTAGTAGCGATTGGGGTCGAGCTCGACGCAGACCGCGCCTGGCATCTCGCCGAGGATGATCTCCCGTATCTGCGCGCCGATATCGAAAACATGGCCTACGCCTATGAGGATGATCATCGAGCCACGAAACCGCTTGGCGTCCTTATGCTTTTCCTTCGGAGGCGCGACCTTCCCGCAGGTCACCCGAAGCCCATCACCATGACATAGAGGATGAAGGCTATCAACATGGTCAGGAGCGGAAGTCCTAGGAATAGGAGGAGGATTATCCAGAGCAGCTTGTTGCTGTCCTTCGGCGAGGCAAACCCGCCCCCGCACCTGGTGCAGTACTTGAACCCGTCCTCGTTGTAAACCCCACAATTTTGGCAGTACGTAGCCTTAGACCTCAATGAGTAATCTTGGGGTATTGCGGTAAATAACTTGCTCCCCGACGAAGCGTTTAATTACCTAGGGGTTCTGGACGGTGCGTTGAGAAGAGAGGCGAGGTTCGACCTGGTCGCGTTCGACATGGATGGGGTGCTGGTGGACTATACCAGCTGCTGGACCTGGATCCATGACCATTTCTCGGTGGACAACGAGGGTGCCCTCAACGAATTCATCGAAGGCCGCATAGACGACAAGGAGTTCATGCGCCGGGACATCGCCCTATGGAAGGAACGCAACCCTAGCCTCAACCGGATGGACCTCGACACCATCCTCGAGCCGCTTCCGATGACCACTGGGATAACGGAGACGGTCAGCGCGCTGAAGGCGGCCGGGATCAAGACGGTAATCATCACCGGGGGCCTAGATATCGTGGCCGAGAGGATCGCCAAGCACTATGGGTTCGATGACTTCCTGGCAAACGGGGTGGAGTGCGACGACCGAGGAATGGTGACCGGGGAAGGGATCCTGCGCGTCGAGCTCAAGAACAAGCGGGCCGCCCTGGAGTCGTTCCTCGCCAAGTACTCCGTGCGGAAGGAGAGGGCCGCCAGCATAGGCGACAGCTTCATCGACATACCTATGTTCGAGGCTTCCGGCATGAGCATCGCCTACAACCCCTCGGACGAGCTGGCCGCGCGCAGGGCCACCTTTGTCGTCAGAAGCCAGGACCTCACCGCCGTCCTTCCCTATCTTCTGAAAGGCAAATGAGCATAAGGTCAGCTCTTGTGGCCATGCTCCCCGATTAGAGGAACGAAGACGCAGCCTCCGAGATTCTCTACCTGGAACCTTCCACCTTTGCGCGTGACCCTGACCAGGTCCTGGTACCAGGAGCTTCCCACTGGCACCAGCATCTTGCCTCCGTCGGAGAGCTGGTCCTTGAGCGGTTGCGGCACACGAGGGGCGGCTGCGGCCACCGAGATGCGGTCGTAAGGGGCATGCTCTGGAAGGCCTTTGGTCCCATCGCCTTCGGTCACCATGACTTCTTCCGCGTAACCCGTGGCCTCCAAATTCCTCCGGGCCATCTCCGCCAAGTATGGAAGGCGCTCGATGGTGTACACCTTCCCCCTGGGCCGCACCAGCTCGGCCATTACCGCAGCATGATATCCGGACCCGGTCCCGACCTCCAGCACCGTGTGCCCTGGTCGCAGGTCCAATTCCTCCGCCATTATCGCCACCATATGCGGTGCGCTGATCGTCTGCCCTTGGCCGATGTGCAAGGGCGTGTCCGAGTAGGCCTGCTCTTGCATCTCCGGTGGCAGGAAGAGATGCCGGGGCACGGCCAGCATGGCGTCGGCCACGCGCTGGCTGCGTACGTGTCCCGAGCTCCGCAGCCCGGACACCATCCTCTCCCTGGCTTCCTTCGGTTCCATCTTCCTATGAGTATGTTGTGCGGGCGCTCTTGGCATAGATGCGCACGATCTCCCGGGCGGGGACGCCACCATGGCGGACCATCCCCTCCCTGGTCTTGATGTAATGGATGACCACGTCGTCCCTACCGATGTTCAGGATGTCCCCCACGAAGAACTCCTCGTCCGGCAGGGCGGTCAGCTCGGCCGCCAAGGTCCTTGACGTCTTGTTGACCGATATCTTGACCCTGACCTTGTCGAACCTCTTGGCCCAGATGGTCTTGATCTCCTTGGCCGGTGCCTGGCTGACCCGCCGCTCCCCCTTCTCGATTGCGGTCACCACCACGTTGGTGTCCCCCACGAAGAGCTCGTCCCCCACCGCCACCAGCTCGTCCTCGCCGAACTCGAAGTCCAACTTCGAGGTCTTACCCATGTCGCTGAGGATGATCGGCAGCTTGACCGACTTGGGCTCTCGCACCACGGCGCCGTGCACCTGTTGGCACTCTTGGCATCTGACCGTGGTCTCCAGGACGTCGCCGCCCTTGGATATTCTCCCCTTCAGAACCTCGTGCAGCGTCTTCTCGCCGCACGAGGGGCAGTCCAGATAAAGCGAATTGGGAATCGCCATCTCATCCCCTCTTTGCGCACACGACCATTTCCATATCGCCGCGCCCTATTGAATCTATCTTTTTATCTCGAAGGGGGCGTCATGCCCGGGGACCACTACTTCAGCCCACTCCACTATCCTGCGCATGCTCCTCAAGGCCTTCTCGGGATCGTAGTTGAGGCCTGGAGGCACCCACTTCCGGTAGTTGTCGGCTATGGGCAAAGCATCGCCCACGATGGCGTACTTCCTCTCCGCTTCCACGAACACGCTGACGCTGCCTGGGGTGTGCCCGGGTGTCCGAACCAAGCGGACCGATTCGTCGATCGCGCTCTCCTGGCCCTCTTCCTCGGGTTCGGAATCGAACTTGATCACCTTGGCTTTGGGGAAGAGGTCGTTGTTCTCACAATGGTCGTGGTGGTCGTGGGTGTTCACCAAGATGTCGACCTGCTCTGGTCTCACCTTAAGACCCTTCAGCGAGGCGACCAGCTTCGGCCTGTTGGCGCGGGAGGAGGTGTCCACCACGATGACGTGCTTCTTGCTTCGCACCAGCGTGGAGGAGCTGTGCGCCTCCAGGACCACTTTGCCATCCCTTCGGATCATGCCTTCGCATAGGACGTTGATCTTCGCAGTCATCTCAATTTCACCTCGTAGCCGCAATCGCTCACTAGCTTGTCACCCTTATAATGGAAGTTGGACCCGCACTTGGGGCATTTGGCCTTGGCGGCGAAGTACTCCAGCCAGGCCTTCCTGATATCCGGCTGCCTCTCGCCTCTTATCTTCTCTAGGGCGGCCCTGAGCTCCGGGGTGGTGGCCAGGGGCTCCAGGCCCTCATCCTTGTACTTGACCTGCCTCTGTGCTTTCTGCGCCTTTCCCAATAGCGTGCCTAGCGCCATCCCGGTCAGGAACCCTCCCAGGTGCGCAGCGTAGGCAACACCGCTGGTGCCGATGCCCAGGACGATCGGGAGCTGGGCAACGAAGAAGGCCAAGGTGGCCATCCAGACGGGGACGTTGGGAAGGACGATGAAGAAGAGAGGAAGGGTGAGCTTATCCCGGGGGTAAAGGATGAAGAGCGCTCCCACCAGGCCAGCTATGGCACCGGAGGCCCCGATGATGATGACCGAGCTGCCCCACATCACCATGGACTGGAGGACCAGCCCGAGAACGCCAGCAGCGATGTAGATGATGAAGACCTTGTTCTTCCCGATCCGCTCCTCCAATGGCCATCCGAACAGGAAGAGGAAGAGCATGTTGGCGAAGATGTGGTAGATGTCCGCGTGCACGAACATGCTGGTGAAGATGGTATACAGGTCCTGGCCGGTCTGAAGATAGATGGGACGGAACCCGAGCTCTACCCTGATGACGCTGCCACCCAGTATCTCCATGAAGAAGATCAGCAGGTTGCCTATGAGCAGCATCAAGGTCAGGGAGAGGCGCTTTTGCAGCATCCCCAAGGCCAGCGTGGCGACCATGACCACTATCGCCGCGTAAGAGAAGGCGTCCATGTTCCGGTGCACCTATCTGATGGATGGATATGTTGGTTTCGCTGGTCAAGGGCCATCCAATCTTATTAGTGGGTCCTGGGAAATGCAAGGGTGAACTTATGAAGGTCGATGCGGGAATCGCCATCGAGGAATGCGCTTCCGTCTATCCGCCATCGGAGGACACATACCTGATGCTGGACTGCTTGGAGGTGAGGCCTGGAGACCGGGTCCTGGAGATGGGCTGCGGGACCGGTATCCTCGCCCTACATTGCGCCAAGGCCGGCGCCATCGTGTCGGCGGCCGATATCAACCCCAAGGCAGTGGACTGCGCCCGGGCGAACGCCAAGTCGAATCGCCTGGAGATGAGCGTGGTGCAATCTGACCTGTTCTTGGACGTGGAGGGCGTGTTCGACCTCGTCATCTTCAACCCGCCATACGTCCCCGACGAGATCAGGGGGGACATCGAGCGCTCCTGGGCTGGCGGGGAGGACGGGGTCAGGGTGCTGGAACGTTTCCTGAAGGACACCCCGGACCATCTGAGGGAGGGCGGAAGGATAGTGGTGCTGCTCTCCACGGCCATGGAGGACGCTGCCCTGCAATGCGTGCTCTCCCAGTTCGTCAGGGATAGGCTCGGGGCGAGAAGGCTGTTCTTCGAGAGCATCTGGGTCGAGAGCCTGCGCCTACCTTGAGCCCTGGACGACCTTGGCGATCTCCTTCTTCAGCAGCTCGCTGGCCATCTTGCCATCCACCTTGCCGCGCAGGCGCTCCATCACCGGGCCCATCAGAGGTCCCACCGCCCCCATGCCCTTCTCTTTCACGAATGCCTGGCGCTCTCTCACCACCTCGGCCACGATCGCCTCCGCCTCCTCCCCGTCCAGGCGCTGCAGCCCCAGGTCACTGACCGCCTCGTCGACGGTCCTGCCCTCGCTCATCCTCTTCAGGACCAGGGGCAGGGCCTCCTTGGCGAACCTTCCGTCATGGAGCGCGGCGAACGCCTTCAGGAGGGGAGCGTCGTCCAGCTTGGCGACGTCGGCCCCCTCCTTCTGGATCTCGGGCAGGGTGCTGAGCAGGGTTCGGGCCGCCACCGCCGCAAGGTCGTACTTGATGGCTACCTCCTCGAACAGGTCCTCATAGCCATCGCGGACTATCTGGCGGGCCTGCTGCTCATGAATCCCGTACTTGGTCACGAAGCGATCCACCTTCTCCTCTGGCAGCTCCGGTAGCCTGGAGCGGACCTCTTCCATCCTGCGCTCGGTGATGGTGATGGGCTTCACGTCGGTCTCGGGGTACATGCGGCTCGCGCCAGGCAATGGGCGGGAATAGGCGGTGCTGCCGTCCGGAAGGGGGTCCCTCGTCTCCTCCGGGACGCCCTCCAGCGCCATATTGGCCCTCTCCACTGCGGCCCTCAGCGCCGCCTCCGCCTTTCCGGCCTCGTCGGCGCAGATGGCGAACGCCCCCTCTCCCTCGATTGACATCGCCCCCCTCATGGCCGCGACCTCTTCCGGGGATATGCCGTATCCGGGCAGCTCGTCGGAATGGAAAATGCCCATCACCCCCGCGCGCATCCTCGCCCTCTGGGCCATCTCCGCTCCCAGGCGCAGGTGCCCGTCGGGGCTCTTCATCACGCCCTCGAACCCGGGAAGGGGCGCTCCCAGCACCTTCCCTCCTTTGGAGAGGGCGCTGGCGATCACCTTGGACCTGCAATCCTTCATGATGGCGGTAAGGTCGACCGCATCAGTCCGTACGGGGGAGACCATCTTCGAGCGCAGCCTTTCCTGCACCAGTAGCAGCGACCTCTGCCGGTCGACCTCCCTCTGCACGTACTCGGGCAGCATGCGCAGCTCCTGCACCCCCTTCACCTCGACCCGCGCGCCTCCAGGTATGGATATGTTCAGGTCCTCGCGTACGGTGCCGAGGCCGCGCTTCACCTTCTTCGTCGCCCTGAGCAGGGAGCCCAGCCTGGCGGCGACCTCCTTCACCTCTTCGGGCGTGTGCATGTCCGGGCCGGTGGCCACCTCGATCAAAGGTATGCCCAATCGGTCCAGCTTGTAGGTGACCTCCTGCCCCTTGGCCTCCATCTTCCGGGCGGCGTCCTCCTCCAGGCATATGGATTGGATGGTGATGCGCCTGCCGTCGACCTCCAAGGCGCCGTCCACCGCCACCAGGGCGGTCCTCTGGAAGCCAGTGGTGTTGGAGCCGTCGATGACGATCTTGCGCATGAAGTGGACCTCGTCGACCACCTTGGCATGGAGCAGGGCGGAGAAGGTCAGGGTGACCTCGATGGCCTGGGCATCGGCATCGTGTGGAGGCTCCTCGTCCGCCTCGACCAGGCAGGTCACCCTGCGGGGGGCGAGGTAGCGGAAGCGCATTCTCCTTTCCGCCTGGGCCAAGGCAGCCCGGTCCACCTCTCCCAGCTCGCTCTGCGTGGGACGGAGGCGGCGATGCAGCTCCACGCCCGGATCTTCGACCAGCTCGGTGGCGCAGGAGCAGAACAGCTTCTTGGTGTCGAGCTGCTGATGGATCTCGATTCCGCAGGTGAGCTGATGAGCGGTCATCAGGCTTCCCTCCGCTCGGAGATCTCGCCCTTCATGTTGGTAAGCATCAAGGACCTCGTTTGTTCCGGGCCTTTGGTGTTGGCGAGGACCCACATGAGCTTGACCAGTGCCGTCTCGGGCAACATGTCCTCGCCAGGTATGACCCCGGCATTCAGCAGGTCCCTTCCAGTGTCATAGACGTTCAGGTTCACCCTGCCGCTCAGGCACTGGGAGGTCATTACCACTGGCAATCCCTTCTTGGCCTGCTTCCTCACCACCTCCACCAGCTCTCTGGAGACGTGCCCCAGGCCGGTGCCGGCTATCACGGCCCCCTGATGCTGCGCGAGGAATGACTCCAAGGCGCTCGGGGACATCCCGGGATAGAAATGGACCAGGCAGACCTTTTCCTCCATGCCCTTCCTCAATCTCACCTTGGAGCTCGATTTGACGCGGTAGGGAGAGAGGGCCTCGATCCTCCCGAGCTGGTCCATCCTCGCCACCGGCCCCTCGTTGATGCTCTGGAAGGCGTCGCGCCGGCTGGTATGCATCTTCCTGACCCTTGTCCCCCGATGCACCGCGAACGTATCGTCGGACATCGAGCCGTGCATGAGCACGAACACCTCGGCGGCATCCGAGCCGACGCAGAACCTCGCCGCCGAGATCAGGTTGGTGTAGGCGTCCGAGGAAGGACGGTCCGAGGAGCGCTGTGCCCCTACCAGCACCACCGGCCCCGGCAGGTCGTCGAGCATGAATGAGAGCGCGGCCGATGTATACCCCATGGTATCCGTGCCATGCGGAACGATCACCCCCTCGTCCCCCCTGCTCAATCGATCGGCGACCTCCTCCGCCAGCCTCTGCCAGTATTCCACCCTCATGTTCTCTGAGAAGATGGAGAAGATGACCTTGGCGTCCACCTGGCAGACCTCGGCCATCTCGGGAACGGCGGAGACCAGGTCCGTGGCGGAAAGAGCGGGATGGACCGCGCCCGTGCGATAGTCCACGTAAGAGGCGATGGTGCCGCCGGTGCCCAGCACCGCCACCCGTTTCTTGCCCTCGGCGATGATGGGGGATTTGACCTCCCGGTCCCTCTTCGCTCCTTTGCTTGCCATGGTCAGGGTGGCCCCCTCCGTCAGCCTGACCCCTATGTTATATCCGCTCCTCTGCTTCAGGACAACCACGTCCGGGTCGGAGAATTCATGGTGTGGCATGAGCACGCCAGACCTCTCGATGACGCCCACGCTCACCCTAACATTGTCCCCTTCCTCTGCTCCAGCGGCGCGCAGGAGATCCGCGACCCTCCGTGAATAGCTCAATCCAATCGCCTGGGTCGAGATTAGGCTTCGGCAATATGGTTTTTTTGCGGATCGGGAGCCTAAGCTCCGCTCAAGGAAATGAGAGAAAGAAAAAAATGGGAAAGGAAAGTTAAGGAAAAGGTTTGGATGCTCAGTCCTTCCTGGCGATTACTATTAGGAGGACACCCAGCATTAGCGCGCCGATGAGGGCGATGGTTATGGCCAGGGTCCAGTTGAACTCCGTTACGACCTCTTGGACCACGATCATGGTGTTGCCCATGCTCATGTCCACGCTGGCCTCGGCCAAGGTCGGGTTCTCGTTGAACTTGACCGTGACCGTGTAGTTGTTCATGCCCAGGTCCATCGTGCCGTCCTCGGACTGCGCCCAACCGACGACCTCGTGGGTCACCGTGCCGTCCTCGCCAGTGTCATCGGCCCAGGCGATGTTGCCCAGGGCGTCAGTGGCTACGACGTAGGCTCCCGCGGTGCTGCGGTTGAACTTGTCCTTGGCGAGCACGGTTAGGTCGTACCAGACTCGGATTCCGGTCTTGACGACGTTCGCCATGTCCTCATTCACGATTACGGTTCCGCTGACCACCTGTGGGGTGAACTCGACCCTGCCGCCATAGTCCTCGACCGAGTTCGGGAAGGTAGCCGTCACGGAGTAGGGCTCCGCGCTAGCGTCCTTGCCGTTCGGGGTCTGGACATATGACTTCACCAGTTGCGTGTACACTCCGTCCTCGTCGGTGGTCCCAGTGTAATTGTACAGGCCGTTGGCGCTCGCGAGTACTATGGTCGCACCAGGCACGCCGTGTCCCTGTGGGTCGGTGGCCTTGGTCATCAGGAAGAACTTCACGATCACGTTGGTCTGCACTACCACGCTGGTCGGACCATTCACGCTGACGGTTGTCGGGTCTGGCTCGGCCGGGCTGAACTCGGCATCGTGTCCTGGGTAGCTGCTGGTGTCGACTCCGCCGAAGGACGCATTCACCTTGTACGGGTTCATGCTAGTGTCCTTGCCGGCAGAGGTCAGCACAAAGCTGACCGCCCTGGTCGCGAAGATACCGTTCTCGCTGGTCTTGCCCTGGTTGACGACATCGCCCTTGGCATTCTTGACGGTCACTGGCACATTGGCCAGGGTGTTACCCCACGGGTCCTTGACCACGACGATCAAGGCGAAGGCAACCGTTATCTCGCTGTTCCCATCGGCTTTGATCTTGCCGATGAGGGTCGAGTCCGTCACAGATACCTCGGAGTTCGCTGACCATATGGCGAAGTCGCCTGCTATGAGCGTCGCGTTGGAGATCGAGGCTACACAGCCGTCCAGGAAGATGGCGTCATCGAGGACCTTGATGGTACCGCCGTTGACGGTTACCTCAGAGTTCTTAGCGACAATTCCATCATATACCGGTACTGGAAGGCTCATGTTGCGGATTATTCCATCCGAGCTCATGTAGGGCACTATCAGCGTGCGGGACAGGATGTCGTCGTTGAAGGTCAGCTCAGAGTCCACGACCATGACGCCCGTGGTCAGCATTCCGAACTCGTTACCGGAGGTGCTAACCACCGCGCCATCGATGGCAAAGACACCGATGTGACCGAACAACAGCTCAGACAGCATCTCTGGGGAGATCCAGAGGTCCAGCATTGGCAGGTAAGTCATGCCGTCCATCATGCCCAAAATAGGCGCGAACTGGAACATGACATCCACCAGGGTGCAGTACCCAATCTGGTTGTCCTCGATGCTCACCGCACCACCTTTTATGAAGATCTCCTTGTTGTTGAACAAGAAGATGTTGTCCTTGATGGTGCCAGTGGTCTGCTCCGTCAATACACCAGCTATGGAGTTCAGCGCGAACACGTTGTCTATTATCTGGCTCATGTCACCATCGCGAACGAACATACCGATGGAGTTGTCAGCGATCATACAGTCCGTGATCACCGGCGATGCGCCATTTTCCACCAGGATACCATTCCTGTTGTTCATGGCTATCGTCGAGGACATGATGACCGGCGCGCAGCCATCCACCACTACGCCGTTGCGCAGGTTGTACACTATCTGGCTGGTGAATATCTTGGCTGATGCCGTCGGCCCAAGGTAGAGCTCTAGCGCATCGGTCACAAGGACGTTCATGAAGTCCAAGCCACCGAACACGTTGAACTCATAGTAGTAAGCCGACTCCCCATATTCCGATAGCCAGAAGTCCACGTTGAAGGCCTTCAACATACCACCTGCATCGACGGTGATGGTCGCGAGACCGTCACTGTCGTCGCCGATGATCTCGAAGTCCACCAGCATGAACAGCACTAGGTTGCCGCCCTCCTGCACGGTGAGGTCGCCGTTGAAGATCACAGGGTTGTTGATAACGCTGCTCTCTCCATTGACGATCCAATCAACAGCGCTATCGAACAGCAGACCGTACTCACCGTTGTTGTTGAACATGCCGTTTATCACGGTGACGCTGCTGTAGCTGTCGATCCACAGGCCGCTAAGGAAGTTGTTGCTGACCTGCGTATTCTCAATGGTCCCATAGCTGTCGTAGATCCACAAGCCGTTGGCGCCGCTCATGCTGAAGACGCAGTCCTGGATGAGGAAGCCATCGACGTAATCGAATTGGCCGCCATCGACGACAGACATGGTCACGTCCACGTTGACGAACGATATATCATAGGAGTCTTCGACCCAGACGCCAAACGTGAATCCAGTGACCGGGGTGTCGCTGATCCAGATGTTCTCGCTGTTCATTACGAAGATGCCGACGCCGTACCTGTATCCGTCCGATTCAGGTCCGTCACCGCCATCCTCGCCTTCGACTGCCATCGCGCTCAGCACATTGCTGTAGGCGTCACCGTCATCGCTGAAGGTTATCGCCAAGCCACCGTAGGCGTTGCTGACCACATTGTAGGCTATGTCGAAGTACTGACAGTTGTCCACCCAGAGGCCGTACCCAGAGCCAACTCCATCTATGGTGTTCTCCATGATGTCGATGTACTCGAAGTAGCTCACGAAGATGCCGTTGAAGCCGACGTTCGTGATCTGGTTGTTGGTTATGCTCAGGTCTCCGGACAAGTAGTCCTCGAACTCGTCATATCCGCCGCCCAGATAGATGCCCGACCCGCCGCAGTCCGTGAAGGTGTTGTCGGTGATGGTCAGGCCATCCACGTAGGCTCCCCAGAGTCCATCGGCCCCAGCGCCGGACACTTCATTGCCCATTACCAGCACATTGTAGGATGGCAGGATCTCCTCGACATAGTAATCGTAGCCCTCCACGATGATGCCGTAGGATTCCGTGTCCGACATGCAGGTGATGGTGTTGTCCAGGATGCTTCCGGTGCCGCTGTAGGCGCTGATTCCCTCATAGGCCGCGTTGGTCACCTGGTTGTTCTGGATGAGGAAGCCCGCTAGGTCCACCTCGATGCCATAGCCGCACGAGTCGACGGTGTTGTCGGTGATGGTCACCGGTACCGCCGCAATTGGCCAGCTGACGAAGTAGATGCCTCCATCCGCCGCGCTCACAGTGTTCTCAGTGATGGTCGCAGTGCCAGAGACGCCCGCTCCCCAGTAGTACTCGCTGGAGTCGTCGTAGATCTCGATGTCGATGGCCCAGCAGTATTCGTCCCAACCGTCACCAGTGACGGTGTTGTTGTTGACGACTACCGCAGCGTCGATGGTCGCCCATGGCGATCCCCAGTTGTAGTCGGTGCCACGGTACAGGTCCGCGTACAGGCCCTCCTCGTATGCCTCTTGGATCACGTTGTCCAGGAGGTTCACGGTGGTCTGTACGACCGCAGTGGTCTCGCCGTAGGTGGCCCAGGACCATTCCTGGACCTCTAAGGCTGTGTAGGCGTACCAGACCTCGTTGCCCTGGAACAGCACATCGATGGTGGCCTCGGCAGATGCCGTGTCATCGTACCTGTATGGCAGGGTTCTTGCATCGGCCCCGCCACCAAGGTAGACCCCGTTACCGCCGTATGCGTACAACACGTTGTTGAGCACGGAGATGGTGGAGTCCAAGCTGCTGTAGGCCTGGCCTGTCGATGAGGTTGTCCATGCCTCTAGGTCCATCAGCCAACCGGAATACGTCCAGTACCAGCGGCTCAGATAGTTGTCATAGACATCTATCGTGCCTCTGGAGGTTGCTACCGCGCTGGTGAACACACCATAGTAGTCCTCTTGCGCCAGGTTGCTGACGTAGACGGTGATCCCATCATAATAGCCGCTGATGTCGTTGCCACTGACGTCGACCATGTAGGTTATGTCAGAAGTCGCGAAAACCTCGGTCTCGTAAGGCGGGAAGTAGTGCTCGAACATGGCGCTCGAGATGATGTACACATACACACCGTCAGTGTAGGCTTCGATGTCGTTGCCCTGTATGGTCACGACGGCGTTCGAACTGGTCGCGCCCCAGCTGTTGTACACGCTGGCCTCTGACCAGACGTATACGCCTTGGTATGCGTACCAGACGGTGTTGCCTACCACGTTGACGTTGAACTCCATGGTCCCGGTTCCGAGGCCCTCTGAGACCGGCTGATATGCTATCATTACCAGGCCGTAGTCAGCGATTCCGTAACCGAAGTCAAGGACGTTGTTCTCGTAGTTGGCGTCCACCGCAAGATCGGCTGTCGATCCGGCGTCGATGCTGGTCAGGGTCTGTGTGATGGTGGCATAGATACCATAACTGAAGTAGGTGTCCATGTCGCTGATCATGTTGCCCTGGGCGTCGATGCTGAAGGCGGTCGCTATGCTTCCGCCTCCGGCGCTGAGTATCTCGTCATCGATGCCGACGGCTCCCAATCCTGGGAACGAAGATTCCGTCAGGATGTTGTTCATTATGCTTACGTCATGCTGGACGCTCGACTCTCCATCGGCCGCGGTCATGTAGTATAGAACGCTATAGAACTGAGCCGGGCCGGGCCCGCCTATCGGGGGCGCGAACGGCGACCACATGCTTTCCATCCACGGATCGAGGTCTCCAGTGATGTTGTTGTCCTGGAAGATCGTCTCCGCGGTTATGCTCCATGTGGCCATCTCTGTCGCGATGTAGGTCTCCATATAGAACGTGCCGGCATGGATTCCCAGGTTGCCCTCGACCCTCTTGGTCACGGACAGGGAATAGCTGCCTTCCAAGGCGCTGTCCTCTACGATGGTCCACATCGCGCCGCAGGATATTACCTGCTCGAAGACGCAATTGGTGATGGCCATGCTGCTAACGCCACCGTTTATTGGCGAATCCAATAGGCCGATGGCCAGCCCCATCACGAGATAGAAGTTCATGTTCGTGACCACGACGTTCATGGTGCCGTTCCAGTCCAGTAGCGACAACGCAGCCCAATAGCCGTACATGTTGCCGCCGATGTAGTTGAACGTGGTGTCGTTGATCACGACGGTCATTACTCCGTCAACGCATTCGAAGAGCATACCGCCAGTCATGAAGTGGGTGACCGAGGTGTGAGTGACGATGGCCGTCAGGTTACCCTCGGCATGCACGAAGGAAGCGTATCCTGCGGACATGCGCTCCATGGTGAAGTGCACGGTCATCCAGTCATTGTCGTAGGCGTACCAGTTCCAAAGCCTGAGGTCCCAGTTCATGTTGCTGCCCGCGAAGTTGACACCATATGCGTAATCCGCTGGTGTGGATGGAGAGAACTTGGACTCCATCATGGCGTACCTGATCTCGGCGTCGCCACTCTCGAACAGCACGATCTCGAATACGTTCTTCAGCTGCTCGCTGTCAGACTGCCACACATACCAGTGGAAGATGATCGCACCCTCCACCTTCTTGTAGCCGATGCCCGGGTACTCGCTGGTCGTCCAATATGGGTTCTGGGCGGCCGCGATCATGTTGGGGACACCAGGTCCGAAGTTGTAGTATGTGCTGTTCACATCGGAAACGCCAAACCCGAGCCAGCCATATACGGACATCGTGACCTGGTCATAGAGTTCACCATTGAACTCGAAGTTCCAGTCCAGGTCCACGGTCAGCCAGGAGTTGGTCGTCCACGCATCGGGGTCGATCATCACGTAGTTGCTCTCGACCTCGCTTGGCAGGAACAGCTGGGCGTTATCGGCCATCGAGCCGTCGAAGTTGTCGCGCAGGTAGACTACCCTTGCGTCATGCATCGCGTCGATGTGCACGCATCCCGAGCCTTGCCCGAGGAACTCATCGTCCACCAATTGGGCGGAGACGTCGTTCGCGGAATACACATAGATGCCGAATTCCCCGAGCTCGAAGGTCGTGTTGTCCACGTTGACGGTCACGTCGCCGTTCATCAGGGTGCGCAGGTAGAATCCGAACCAGTTGTTCGACAGGAAGGATCCGGTCGCTTCTACCACCACGTCATCCTGATCCGCCTCCGCGAACAGTCCGAACTCGCTGCTGTTGAGGAGTTGGGCGTTCTGCAAGCTGACGGTTATCCCGCCCACTTGCGAGTGGATCTCGATGCCCTTGGTGTTGTTCTCGAAGGTCGTGTCCACCACGCTCAGGTCGACCGCCCCGGCCGCGTCAAGGAACATTCCAATATCACAATTGAAGATCCAGGACGGGTCGATGACGACGTCGATCGTGCCCATGGCTGCGATGACATCGAACCCTTTCTCTCCAGTGTTCGTGACCTGGACATCGGTCAGGTCAAGGACTACGTTGCCCATGGTCGATAGCACGAGGACGCCATTGATGCTGGTGTCGTTCAGGCTAACACCGGTCATGGTCAGGTTGAGGTCTCCCACGGATTGGAGGACCACTGCGTTGCCGTTCCAGGTGTGATCGACCACGACGTTGTCGAACGTGGCCATCAGCTTGCCGTTCATGGAATAGGCAAGTATGCCGTTGTCCACATTGTCCGTGAGCACGGAGTTCGACACATCCAAGACCACATCTCCGACCAAGGAGGTGATATAGACCCCGTTGCTGGCGTTCACCAGGTTGAGGCCGTCGATGTTTACCTCGGTCGTTAGGTTGGAGAGCACGTATAGGCCATAGCCGTTCATTATGCTGTATGGCCACATCTCCAGGTTCGCCTGGCTCAGATCAACGCTGACTGCGCCCTCAGGGGCTTCCAGCCAGATCATGTTGACTGCTACCCAGCCGTTCCAGGGGATCTCGTACTTCATCTTGATGTGCCGGTTGATGTCGTTCCCTACGAAGTTGATGTTACCCAGGTCGGAGTACAGCACGATGCCGCCGTGCAGGTTGGTGTCCAATCCATTGAAGTTGGCTACGATGTTTCCAACCGCGTCAGCCTCGAATGCCGATAACTCCCACCAGGACGGGTACCAATATTCCGGCCCGGTCAGTATGTCGTTGTTCACGGACAGGTCAACAACGTTGGCGGTTATTGTGCCGGTTGCGCTCAGGAACACTCCCTGGATCACATTGTTGATCGACACGCCATTGGCGTTGAAGACAATGTTCCCATTCGGCACAGAGACGTATGCGCCCATGTAGCTCATGTTGCTCCAGATATCCGTCATGGAGACGCTTGCCGAGTGGTTCGAGGAAACGTATAGAACGCTGTTCATTACATTTCCAGAATTGTAATACCACGAGCCATCGGTGTACATCTGGATCTCTACGTTGGTCATGGAGGCTGTAACCCCGCCCTCATCGGCGACCAGGTCGACTCCCGCCCTAGTTGAGTCCGCTCCAGTTACAAGGCCGTTCGTCCAGGCGAAGTTGACATTACCAAGCGTCGATTCGACGAAGACGCAATAGTAGGTGTCGTTCATGTCAACGTCAACCATGGTCAGGGCGATATTACCCAAGGCCACAACGTAGACGCCATAGAGCGAGTGGTTGATCAACGTGGGGTCGATCCTCGCTGTTACCGCGCCGTTTGGTGCCATGGCAGATATGCCAGTTATCGCGCCCTCTATGGTCGCATCGGAGACGTCCAAGACGATGTTACCATTGGCGGTTTCCACACTCAGACCTAGGAATAGGCCTGTAGCGTAGAACCTCGTTGCGGTGACTGTGGCAGTGGTGTTGACGTCACAATAGACGCTGCCTTCTCCGCCAATTAAGTAGTCCCCGATGATGTTGACGTCGGTCATGGTGATGGTTGCTCCACCCTCATATGACCAAACATACACACCATACCCTTTGACGCTGGTCATGTTGACATTGTCTAGGGTTATTGTTATGGCGCCAAATGCTTGTGCATATACGCCATACTGCGTCAAATTCTCGAAGGTGACGTCGGATACGGCGATGTTGACCCCACCGAATGGGGCTAAAGCGAATGCACCGATGGTGGCGTTTTGGACCCTCATATTGGTCAAGGTCACTTGCGCCATACCAGATTGACCAAGAGTCAACGCACCTGCAGCATAGGTCGTGCCAAGGTCGATGACATTACCCAATGTCACGCCGTTGACGCTAACGACCGCGTTAGCCATCTGAGATACCGCCGCGGCGCAGGACTGAGCATAGTAGATGGCAGTCCCTCCGCTGATGCTTACCGATGCGTTCCAATAGGCATCGGCCAAGACTGCGGTGGTCATGCCCGCCGAGGGCGAGGTGTAGAGCCCGCCAACGACGCTGACCGAGGCGTTCTGCGCAGAGGTCGCTCTTATCGCGTTGCCGCCGACATTGGCCATGACGCAATCCGTTATGGTGGCCACGATGTTACCATCATTGGTTACCAGAACCAGTCCATTGGCCGCGTCATTGATCACGAAACCCGACAAGGCCACGTTCATGTTGCCTATGGTCCTTGTGTAGGTTACCGCGTTGCCAGATATGAACTGGATGGTCCCGCTGATGGTCGCCGTGGTGTCCACCACTTGGACGCCGTTAGTGGCATAGCTGAGGGTGAAATACACCATCCTGGACCCGGACGGACCGGTTAAAATTATGCCGTCCCATGAGCCTGGTATGGTTCCGGTGGAGCTTGAGAATCTTATGGTACCACCGGATGCGCTGGTACCGTTAGCCCACAAATAACCCTCAACAGTCAAGCTTGAGCCATCGGTGAAATTGACGTACACACCGGGGTCGATCTTTAGCCAGACCCCGCTTTGTACGGTAATATCACCGTCAATCACATAGTTGTCCGCCGTCGTCAGCTGCGTATTCGTAGTGACGTCGGTGTTTATTGTTACTGTCGCCGCGCTCGCATGGCTGGTGCTAAGTAACAGCACCAACGCAAAAGCGAATACGAGCAACGCGACATAGAGCAATGCTCTCTTTCCAAGAACGCGACCTATCGGTAGGGTGCGTTCAGTAACGTTTGCCGTATCCATGTCTCGCCACCTCAGGAAGAGGTACAAGAAATTCCTCCCGAACCAAAGCGTTTAAATTGTAGAGGTATTATGGATTTGCCTATTACTTAAACCTTCTTCCAGCATAGGGAAAAATCCCGCCTTTGAGCCATTTAACGAAAAACCGTCTGGCTAGTCCATCCGCTTCGGATAATGATTCCAATGGATATTCGGCAGAACATAATTCCTGCGAAGACTTGTTATCGGAATGCGAAATGGCGCATACGAAGCGTCGTGACATCTTCGCGGATTCTGAGAAAGGTTAAGTGAAAAGAACGAAATATCGGCTCTCGTGCACAAGACCACGACGATCGAGATGGAGGCGGACGTGCTAGCCGAGAATCGGAAGCTTGCGGCCGACAACCTCCGTAAATTGAGGAGCAAGGGGGTGAGGTCGGTGGATGTGATGGGATCCATCGGATCGGGGAAGACCGCTCTGATCGTCAGACTTGCCAAGGAGCTCAAATCCAAGGGCAAGAGGGTAGCGGCCATTGCCGGTGATGTGACCGGCGAGGACGATTACAGGATCTTCAAGGGTGCTGGCATCCCCTCCATCAACCTGAACACGGGCAAGGAGTGCCACCTCGACGCACATTTAGTGAACGAGGCGCTGGATGAGCTCAGGCTCGAGGAGTATGATGTGCTGTTCATCGAGAACGTGGGGAACCTGGTCTGTCCTGCGGACTTCCCGCTGGGCACCGACCATCGGATGGTCGTGATCTCCCCGACGGAGGGGGATGACATGATCAACAAGCACCCCATGATCTTCCTTGAGGCGGAGATCGCGGTGCTCAACAAGATCGATCTCCTCCCTCATCTGGATGTTGACGTGGACCGGCTGAAGGCCGACTACGCCAAGATACGGAAGGGAGGTACATTGCACATGACTAGCGCCAAGAGCGGGGCGGGGCTGCCCGAGCTGCTCAGGGCTTTGCATCTCACGGACTGAGGTCCAAAATGGTTCAGCACAGATCGCGAATAGGTCATTGAAAGCTTGAGGGAGTGATGAGCATGAAGATACTGGCCGTTGGCGGTGGGGGCAGGGAGCACGCGATAGTCAAAGCTCTGGCGCGGGGCGAGGCCGAGATATTCTCGGTGATGAAGAACAAAAACCCTGGCATCGCCCGGGCCAGCAAGGACTTCCTTCTGGCCAAGGAGACGGACGTGGACAAGGTCGTCCAATACGCGCTCGCGAAGAAGGTCGAGCTGGCAGTGATCGGTCCCGAATCCCCCTTGGAAGCGGGTTTGGTGGACCGGCTGACACAGAAGGGGATCGGTTGTGTCGGCCCGACCAGGTCCGCCGCGAGGATCGAGACGTCCAAGAGCTTCGCACGAGGGCTCCTGTCCAAGTATCGGGTCCCGGGCAACATAAGGTTCGCATCCTTCACTGACCTGGACGCGGCGGAGAGGCACCTCCGATCGATAGACTATGAGGTCGCGGTCAAACCCACTGGCCTCACGGGCGGGAAGGGGGTGAAGCTGCAAGGGGAGCACCTGGCCGATGGCGCCGAGGTGCTCGCCTATGTCAGGGAGATCTTCGAAAAGGGAATCGGTGGAGCGGGAGTGGTCCTCGAAGAGAGGCTTGAGGGGGAGGAGTTCACCCTGCAGGCCTTCTGCGATGGCAAGAACGTCGTCCCCATGCCCCTGGTCCAGGACCACAAGAGAGCTTTCGATGGCGATAAGGGGCCGAACACAGGCGGAATGGGCTCCTACTCGTCCGAGGATCATCTCCTGCCATTCGTCAACTCCTCGGAGATGGAGGAGGCGGTCGATTCCATGAAACGGACCGTGGCAGCCCTTGCCAGCGAAGGTGCGCCCTATCGCGGCATCCTGTATGGCCAATTCATGCTCACCAGGGACGGCCCCAGGATCATCGAGTTCAACGCCCGGTTCGGCGACCCAGAGGCGATGAACGTCCTTCCACTGCTAGAGTCCGACTTCGTAGGGATTTGCTCTGGCATCGCGTCCGGCGATGTTTCGAGGAGGAGCTGCGAGTTCAGGAGGGCCGCGACCGTCTGCAAGTACGTGGTGCCGGAAGGGTATGGGACCGAGCCTATGGCCAATGTCCCGATCAAGGTGGACGAGGAGGGGGTGCAGAGGGCGGGAGCGGAGCTCTACTATGCCGCCGTGAACGAGGTCGGGGGCGAGATCCTCACCTCGACCTCCAGGGCGGTGGCGGTCGTGGGCATAGATGTCAACATCGACGCCGCGGAACGCCAGTGCGAAAGGGCGCTGCGCTTCATCTCAGGCGAGCACATCTACGTCCGGCACGACATCGGCAAGCATGAAATAATCCAGAGGAAGGTGGAGCGCGTGAGGGCGCTCAGGAAATAGTTTTTATCCTCCAGGGCGCTTCGCTTGCACATGAAGAAGCTGGACGTCATCGCCCTTCACATCCAGGAAAGGCTTGACGAGAAGGACACGGTGAGGGAGATAGCCATCAAGTCCTCCAGGGCCATCATCCGCATCTCAGGCAGCGTTGTCCACTCCATACACAAAGGGGAGGACGTGACCGAGATGATGTCCGAGGCCTTGGACGAGGCCCAGCGCTTGCGTGGCCTGCTCAAGGAGCACCCCGAGCTTCTTAACTCGGGCTTGGTGGAGGACGCGATGCAGGAGCTGTCCGAGGCCGCCATCCTGCTCTCCATCTACACCAAGGACGAGCTGCCATCACCTGACGAGCTCGAAGTCCCGTACACCGCGTACCTGCTCGGCCTCGCCGACTGCATCGGCGAGCTCAGGAGGTTCGCGCTCGAGGCCTTGAGGGCAGGTGACACGGAGAAGGCCACGGAGTACCTAGAGATGATGGAGGACTTCTTCCAGGTCATCATGAGGTTCGACTATCCCGATGCCTTGGTCTCCATCAGGAGGAAGCAGGACATCGCGCGATCGCTGTTGGAGAAGACACGGGGCGAGGTGGCGGTGGCCGTGAGCTCGAAGAGGCTGGCGGACCGCATACGCGCCCTCGATGACAAGCTTTGAGCCGTCGGCGTGGTCAGAGCGCCTTCTTCAGTACCGCCTCTATCTCTTCCTTAGGCACGAGCCCGACGATGCTCTCGACCACCTCTCCATCCTTTATGAAGAGCAGGGTGGGAATGGCCAGCACCTTGAATCGTTTGACCAGCTCGGGGTTGCTGTCGCAGTCCATCTTCCCGAAGGCGGCCTTGGCCGAGTTCTCCTCAGCCACCTTGTCGAATATCGGGGCCATCTGCCTACAGGGCCCGCACCAGTTGGCCCAGCAATCGATCACCAGCTTGGGGTGTTCCCTGGCGATGCCCTCATAGCTATCCTTTGTGACCTCGAGCGTGTGCTTGGACATTCTATCGGACGACTATCGCCCCGGCAAGATAACTAGTTTGCCGAGGGACCGTACTCCCTTGAAAGGGAACGACCAGGGTCAGATGGAAGGATGTAAAAATGGAGAAGGGGTTTTCTCATTTCTTGCGGCGCTTGCTAGCAGGTCGCTTGTAGACGAAATAGGCGACGAGCAAGAAGATCATTATGCCACCGATGAGGATGGCGTTCATGCTCCCGTAGTCGCCCATGCCGACCCAGACGGTCTGAGAGAATATCGTCCCGCCCGATTCGAAACGGACGAACTGACCGTTGGGGTCCAGCTGCACCGAGACCTCGTGCTGCCCCTTGCCCACGCTCTCGGTCCAATTGTAGATGACCACCTTTGACCCGCTAGCCGTCAAATCTATCTCCCTCTCTTCTAACAGCTTGCCGTCGGCATAGAAGTAGACGGGCACGCCAGACAGGGCGACCGACCCTTGGTTCACGACCTTGGCAGTGATGACGATGGGCACGACCGATTTGACGTAATAAGGCATGGTCGCGACCATCTTCGCCCCCGCGTTCGATGTGGAGGTGACGTTCACCACGATGGTCATTTCGGTGGCGGCGCTCGGGGCCGTGAAGTTGAACTGGAACACGCCACTGGACGACTTGCCATTGGCTGGCGATATGATGGCATCGGCCACGTTCTGCCCTTCGACGGTGACGATGAAGGAGTAATTGCCTCCAAACTCCTCCGCGGGACCGCCCACGGCGGTAACGAAGTAGGTATTGGTCTCGTCGATGGCCACGGTCGACTTGCCCTCGACCTTGATATGGATAGGTGCGGTCGCATCAACCATCGGCGACGCGAGCATGACTCCTCCCAGTAAAAGCAGGAGGAGGGCGATGACGCTCAGCGCTTTTTGCGTTTTAGCACCCCCTTCTGTATGATCACCAGGATCAGAATGGTCGACACCGCAAAGAGCAGACCTAGCAGGGCCAAGGTAAAGAGCGGGATCTCAGGGGCCTGCGTGGAGACGCCGTTCCCAGTCACCGATAGCCCGCCTGGAATGTTGAACGCGGGCAACGACGGCTCGAACTCCAACACGGTGTAAGTTCCGGACGATCCCTTTGAGGCCGCGTTTAGAACTACCGTCACCTGCCCATCGGGGTTCTCGCGGATGGGCGTGAGGCGAAGCTCGAAGTTGCTCTTGCTGCCAGACGACAGCAGGGCGGTGAGGTTGTTTGACCAGGTCCCTCCGCTCAGGCGGACCTGCGCCTCCCAACCCCATGTGGCAAGCTCTTCGGAGTTGGTGACCGTAATGACATAGGTGTCATCGACGTTCCCAGTGTTGGTCAGGGACATCTTGTACTCATAGTCCTCGCCCGTGGTGGCCTGAGCCGAGACGTAACTCATGCTAACGGAATAGCTCGGGACGATGCCGACATCCATGTTGACCGTGTCCGACTTGGTGCTGTGGGATGACAATGCCCTTATGGTGACGCTCTGGTGGCTCACCTTCGCGTTCGCCGGAGTGGTTATGGTCACGGTCACCAGCTGAGAGTTGGACGTCCCGAAGCCCACGGAAACGGGATTCTGCGAGAAGGCCACGGTCCACCCTGACGCCGCTGTCTGGACGCTTAAGGTGTAGGAGTCCGCAGAATTGCCGGTGTTGATCACTCTGAGGTTGTACGAGACGCTCTCGCCCGCCTCCACGGTACGTCTCTCCGTGGTGTCCCATTGGAGGTCCACGCCATAATCGGCCACCTTGACCAGGTTGATGATGCTGCTCTGGCTGTCCTGAAGGTTCAGAGTGAACTCGGAGCTGTACTCCGCGCTCGCTCCCTGCTCCACGCCACTTCCGGTGGCTCTGACCTGATAGACGTCTGGTGGCAGGTAGACCTCGAAGCTTCCATCGGCTGCGCTCGTGAGCGTCTTGTAGTTCTCGCTGGAGAACTCGAGGACGGCTGGACCGGCGATCCCGCCCAGCTGGGTGACTCCGAAGTACCTGACCCCTGGCACTAGATCGAAGTTCAAATTGGTGCTCGTGTATGGCGCAATGTCGATCGTGCCCATGAACACGGCAGGTCCGCTAATCTCCTTGATGTAGATGGAGTAGTTACCAGGGGCCAGTTCGGTCGTATAGCCTGAGGCGGTACCGGTGGCGTTGGTCCAGATTGCCGTGCTTGAGCTCGGGACGAACTCAAGGGTAGCGGCCACGTTCTGGCCGGATACCCTTACCGTTCCAGATATCGTGCTGTTGTCAAGCTGCTTCTGCACCGGGACGGTCAACGACTTGGTGGAGTTGACAACGAAGCTAAGGGAGCCTTGGTACCGGACGTAGCGGTCCTTGGTTTCGAGGACCTCTTGCGTCCTGTAATCGACCGTGGCCACATAGCTTCCCGCAGGCAGATAGGTGGTGAAGGACCCAGCGACGCTCGTGGTAAGCGTGAGATCGCCTCCTAAGACGTTCGATATCACCACCGGGGCGATGGCGGTAATCGTTTTACCGTCGGCCTTCACAGTGCCTTGGATGAAGTAGGCCACCTGGTTCACCAGCTCGATAGAGTTGGCGCCGTTGACGATGGTCTCGTTCACCAGCGTGGCATAACGAGATCCGAGTTTTTCGATGAGGACGTAGAAGCTATAGTTCCCTGGCTGCAAGTAGGTCGAGAACGTTCCCGTCGCCCTGAGCTCCTTGGAGTCGGGGCCGGAGATGGTGATCTTTGCCTGAGCGCTACGGTCGGGGGTGATCGCCCCGGTGACCAGGTAACGCTTGACCAATTCGATATTGAGCAAGGATGGGTCCGAGCCCACGCTCACCGTGAGCGAAGCCCCGTATTGGTACTTCGAGACGTTGTTGCCGGCCACCACATCCTGGTCCGCAAGGACCTGGTAGACACCAGGCTTAAGCTGGATGCCGATCAAGCCCCCTGCAGAGCTGGTCGCTGTCAGGGACTGGGCCGAGCCGCTGGTCGCATCGAAGGTGATGTTGACGCCCGGCATGGTGGCTCCCTCGAAGGTGACGACTGCGGTGACGGTACGGTTGACGGCGACCATTTGAACGTTCTCGGTCTTCGAGCCCGAGAGCTGGGAGAAGGATTTCGTATGAGGGAAGTAGCCGTCCAGGTCGACCGCCAAATCATAGTTCTTGCCTGGGGCCAGCTGGAACTCGTACTTCCCGCTGCTGTCCGTCTCCTTGACTATGACCCGACCGTCGACGTCCATTACCTGGACCGGTACGCCAGACATAGCCTCCGCAGAGTCCATTACCGAGTCGCCATCGGCGTCGTACCAGACTGTACCAGATATCCTGGCGGAGCTGGAAAGGCTCAAGGTCAACGGGCCGGAGCTGGTCACGGTCACATCGCCCCAATAGGCCCCTCCCGACTCTCCGTTGTAAACGAAGTATACATCGTTCGGTATGAGCAACCGGAACTGGCCGGTGGAGTTGGTGATGGCGCTGATGACCGCCCCATTGGACCGGGATTCGAAACGGATGGTCAAGCCGCTAAGGACAGAGGTGCCCTGGACATTGCCTTGGACGTAGTAGGCGGGGACCAGCAGGGGGTTGAGGGACAGCGTTCCTGAGCTCTTCGCCAGTTGGTTCAGGTAGGCGAAGTCGATTCCGTTCAGGCTGGCCATGATGTGCATGTCGTATTGACCGGCGGGTATGCTGGCGGAGTATCGGCCCGCGGAATCGGCTTGGACCACGTAGGTCGATTCTTCATTGTATATGGAGATCGTGGCGTTGGAAGCCACAATCCCTGTGGAGAGCCAGGCTTGTCCATTGATGGTCATGACGTCCTTCACCGTGAGCGATTCGCTTACGGTCTCGCCGTTGGTGAGGTTGTACTTCAGCTGCCCCAAGGTGGTTCCGCTGACGCCTGAGAGAAGCTCGTAGGTGCCATAGACCAGGTCATTGAAGGCGAACTTGCCCGAGCTGTCAGTGGTCGCGGTTGTCGTCGTCCCATTGGTGTAATCGACCAGCTCCACCTCGAACCCTGCGGCCTTGGTGCCGTCCGTGTACGAGATCGTGCCTTTGATGGTGGCTGGCTTGATGGCTATGTCCACCGTGGTGTCGGCTAATGGCATCAATTGAACGCTCTTAGGGGTGGTGGGATGGCCATCGACGATGGCATAGACCTGGGCATCGACAGCGGGAACGTAGCTTATCAAATACCCGCTATCCGTCGAAGTCGTCTGCGCCTTGAAGCCTAGGTCCTGGTTCTCGGCGACGACTGTAGCACCCGAGATGATGGTGTCCGTTCCACTGGTGTATGCTCCGTCACCGTCGACGTCCCAATAAACATTGCCATTCAGGTTAGTGCTGGCTATGGACATGTCGCCGTTGATGTGATACTCGGTTTGCCTCATCGCCTGGGAGTAGCTTACGGTCGTTTTTGTGCGGGTGAGCTCTGTGCCCATCAGGGTTCTCTTGTCGAGCTCGCCGTACGAATATACTATCTTGACCTCCCCGAAGGGGGCGATCAAGGAGTAGCGTCCCTCTGAATCGGTCTGGACGTAATCATGCGGTATGCCGTACTCGTCGAGCACGGTCACCCATAGTCCCGGATAGGGGAGGCCGGAGTCGGTGGTCACTTGCCCTTCGATGATGGCTCCATCGTAATATTGCACGAACACGATGCCCTGTGCCAGGTCGTAGGCGGACACGTCTACCACGCCCATTGCCTCACCAGCGGCGATCTGTTTCTGCAGCTCGAGGGCCTCATCGTAGGATATGGCCTTCCAGGCATCGGTGTGGTTGGCCACCTCCTCCTCTGGGTATGGGTTGTAATATGCGGTCTTGTAGACCATGCGGAAGTGGGTCTGGTTCCAGGCTTGCATTGGGGGCAGGCTAGCTAATGAACCGGAGAAGCCAGGTATGCCCTGCTCGCTATAGCCGATGTCGTAGGGACCATAACCCATGAAAGCGCGGTAAAGCATGGTCTGATAGAACAGATCCGTGTACACGATCGAATAGTCGGTTATGGTCATGTCCGAGGTGACCTCGTCTAGCGGTATCGTCTCCTCGACGTTGCTGGCGGTGATCACCGTAGCGTAGATCTGATAGAAGTCCACGGGGCTGTTACTTACTTCCGATATTTCGTGATCCGACAGCTTGCATGGAGCATAGAAGATGTTGTATCCTGTCGCAGAGAAGGGGAAGAGGCGCGAGTCGATCGCGAAGTAGCCGATGTCCGAGCCAGTGATCTCGCGTATATCATGATACAGGGACGCGCATTGCTCCTCACCGATCTTGGCTATCTCCACCCTGGAGGCGACGTATTTCGCGTTGAGGGCGGAGAGGTCCTGGGTGAAATTGCCGTAGACGTCAGGGTTCGCCAGGACGACCGATATGTAGGGTGAAGGGTTCTCCAGGATGCTCCTGAGCTCGACCATGTCGACGCCGTGGGATACCATGGCGTCGGAGATGGCGGATCCCTCACTGATGTCTCCGTATTCGATGCATCTGGTGATCAGCATGGCGATGGCTTGGTTCTCGTCAGTGCAGGTGATGTAGTTGCCTGCGAACTGGTAGCCGTTCTGGAAGTTATCAGCCACCGTGGGGTGGTCTCCAGCCTGCACCGCCTCGAACCCATAGTCCCACCAGGACAGGAAGGCAGGTCGTTCAGTCACGGCGAGATCGACGTCTTGATCACTATACCAATCCCATGCCGCCGGGAAGTATTGAGATGGCAAGGGCAGGCTGTAGCCGAAGGCCCCCAAGTACCAGGGCGCTTTATAGTCCGTCGGTCTCAGGACCTGGGGCATGGCGTCGTATATCTGGTTATCATAAGTTTCCTTGTACTCGGAGGGTATGCCAGCGTCCACGGCCCCCCATACGTTGGGCACAAGCACGAGCATGAGCACGAAGAACACGGCCAAGACGTACTTCACGTTGAAGACCTTCCTCAACCAGGTGAACGGGTTCTTGGTCATGCTCGCCGAGGACACGCCCTTGGGGTAGTCCTGGAATCGAACGGCGTCGATTATGAGGACCAGGACCCAGGCACCCATGACCGCGAAGGCGGGGGCGGCGTTGAACAGGAACCTGCCGGCGGAGGCGGCCATGAATATGGCGGTGGCCGTCCAGACCACCAGGAAGACGAAGTAGGCGGCGAGGTTCTTCGGTATCTTTATCAGCGCATATCCGATGCCGGCGAGAGCAAGCCAGAAGGTCACGATTCCGAAGGACATGGCCAAGGTGGAGAAGTTGGGGGCCTGGGCCTCGGATATGGTGGAATAGAGCTTGCTCTTCACCAGGTAGCCTTGCCCGGTGATTATTGCGTCGAACAGGTTGGGCGAGACGAAGGAGATGACCGTCAGGCCAACTACCGCGATGATGATGAAGATTGGCAATATCAGGACCCATGGCAGGTCCCGGGTGAGGGTGAACATCGCTCCCACCACCATCATGGCCAGGAACAGGATGAGCGGAACAACGAACCAGGTATACCAATAATCCATCACCCAGTACAATGGGAATATGAGCAAGAAGGCCAGTCCGAGCATGATGGATACGTTGATCCAAACTCCCATCGAATCTGTCTTCTTGAAGAGGTTGATCATGAGCTGGACCAGGAAATATACCAGCACGATGATCAGGATGTACATGTATCCAGTCCAGATGAATGCCACCGCGGCCACGCACACTCCCGCGAGGGCCGCATAGATGACCGAAACCTGATTGGCCTTGAAGTATTGACCTAGGCCGGAGGTGATGGCCTTGCGCCCCCTCCAGTTGGAGACCCACTTATCCCCCACGATGCTCTTCAAGCTCATCAGTAGGAAGTAGAAGCAGAACACCACGAGGAAGAGTACCATGGCGTCGTGGTCCGCCTCCGATGCCACGGAGCGCTCGATGTGCGCCGGCATCATGGCGAATAGGAAGGCCGCGGCCAGTCCCACCTTCCTTCCGAAGGCCTGCCTGCCGATCATGTAGACTGGAATGCAGGTCAGGGCGCCCCAGAAGGCCGTGGCGGAGACCAAGGTGAAGCCAGTGCTGTCAGATACAGGGCTACCTGTGACACTGGACATGACCATACCGGTCACTGCCACCGACCAGTCGAAGAGCGGTGGGCGTGGGTTCCTCAGATCCCATGGATAGTTGAGCAGGGTATCTGTGTAGAGGTGGTGGCCCGTTTGAGTGACATAGTCGATGACGCGCTCGTGGTAGTATGAGTCGGAACCTCCCGAGACGAGGTAGCCGTTGTCAATCGAGGGGCCAAGGACAAAATAGCTCCTTACGAAGAAGGCCAGCAGCACTATGAAGACCAGGATGGCTGCTGTGCGCCAATTCTGCCTCAGCCAGGTGCTAGACCCTTTGCCGAGACCGCTGAGAAAATTCAGGCGGCTCCGCTTCGTGGGGCCACCTGACCCTCCCTCAATAGATGCCATCAACTATCTCCTAGGAATTGACAACAGATTACAAAACCACTATAAATACGTTCTTTCAAGGACGAGGCAAAAAATCGCATTCTGGCTGATTGTCCGGGAATGGGCTTTCCTTACCCTTTCAAGGCCGATTTTATGTCGTTGACAAAGGCGCTCGCGGCTGCCCTCGGATCAGGGTCGCCGTAGATGCTTCGGCCGACGATGACGTAGTCAGCGCCATGCCTGATAGCGTCCGATGCGCTCCCTCCCTGCGCCCCTACTCCCGGGGAGAGGATCAGAAGCCTTCCGATGACGGAACGCAAATGAGCGATCCGCTCGGGCCTGGTCGCCGGTGCGATCACTCCGCTGGCACCAACCTCCACCGCGAGCTTGGCCAGCTGATCGGCCATGGGGGCGGTGAACTCCTTTCCGCCTGGATGGCTCATCTCCGTGACGACGAACACGTCCTTCCCTTTGGCGGCGTCCACTACGGCTTTGGCAGAGTCGTGCCCCACGAACCCCTGGACGATTATGCCAGAAGCCCCGCGGCGGAAGGTCTCTTCAGCGATCAAACGGTTAGTGTTGGGGATGTCGGCCACCTTGAAATCGCAGATGACCGGGGCCAATACGGAAAGCTTGGTGATCATCTCCGGACCGCCGGAAAGCACCAGGGGCCAGTTGATCTTGATGGCGTCCACCTGTTTCTTGACCTCGGTGGCGATGGCCAGGGCTTTGTCGACATCCGTCTCGTCCAAGGCCAATATCAACCGGGTGGACCGCAACATGAGCTTCCTGAGGAACAGCGAATCCCCTGGATAAAAGCATAGCCTTCGGCAAAGGTTGATATGCCGACTTGCCCTGGGACAAGGCATGAAGCCCAAGGTCTTGGAGGCTGGCTCGGCCTACACCCGCTCGCTTCCGACCGGGTGCAAGCGCTGCCGCCAAGGCTCGAAGATGGTGCTCCTGGTGACCGGAAAATGCCAGAGCGGGTGTTTCTACTGCCCGCTGTCCCAGACGAAAAAGGGCAAGGAAGTCATCTTCGCGGATGAGATGGCCGTGGATGGGCCAGAGGACGTGCTCCATGAGGCGAAATTGATCAAGGCCAAGGGCACGGGAATCACCGGTGGAGATCCCCTGGACAATTTAGAGGCGGTGCTCGGCTTTATCCGCCTGCTGAAGTCCACCTTCGGGCAGGGACATCACGTCCACCTTTACACGGCGACGATAGACAAAGCCGCCTTCCATGCCCTCCAGGACGCGGGATTGGACGAGCTCCGCATTCACCCTCCACTACGGCTCTGGAAGAGGATGGGCGGAAGCGGCCTCGCGGAAGCGGTCAATGATCTGGACGTCACGGTCGGGCTGGAGGTCCCCGCCCTGCCGGGAGAGGAATCCTCCTTGGAAGCTCTGATTCGATACGCGGACTCGATCGGGCTGGACTTCGTCAACCTGAACGAGCTGGAGTTCTCGGAGACCAATTACCTGGCGCTGCACCGCAAAGGGATCGAGGTGAAGGACGACATCTCCGCGGCGGCCAAGGGAAGCGAGGCGCTGGCGAAGAAGATGCTCGAGCTGGACGTCCGTGTCCCCGTGCACTATTGCTCGTCCTCCTTCAAGGACTCGGTGCAGCTGCGCAACCGCCTGAGGCGGCGGGCCAAGAGCGTGGCGAGGAAGGGCGACGTCATCACCGAGGAAGGGACCTTGCTGAAGGGGGTGGTGGAGGCGGAGAATTCCGAGCGGGCCCTCCGGTTGCTGAAGGGGGTCTATGACGTCCCTGACGATCTCTTGTCCAAGGATGAGAGGACGGGAAGGCTCGAGGTAGCCCCTTGGATCCTAAGGGAGCTGGAGGGGGAGCTTCCGTTCGATTCCTTCATCGTCGAGGAGTACCCGACCGCCGACCGCCTGGAGGTGGAGCGCGAGCTGCTCCTCGGGAAAAGGAAAAAGGATAGGAAGGCCCGAGCGCGCTAGGCCACTATGATGCTCTGCACGTTGTGATGCCTGGCCACGATGTCCCTGGCGATCTTGAGGTTGCGCCCGTTCTTGCCGATCGCCCGCCCCTTGACCTTAGGGTCCACCGTCACGGTGGCATGCACGATGTTGCCCCGGTTCTCGATGACCACGCTTTGGACGCCGTAGTTATAGAAGACGTTCTTGATGAACTGCTCGGCGTCGTCGGAGTACTCGATCACCTGGATGTTCTTGCCGGTGGTGTTCTTCAGGTGGATGACGTTCTCCCCCGCCTTGCCCACGGCCCGGTTGGCCTGCCCCGGCTCGACCACGAACACCAGCTTCTCCTCCGTCTCCATGCAGTCCTTGACGTGGGTCTTGGTGACGTTCTCGAAGAGGGTGATGTAGCGCAGGGTGTCTTCGGTCAGTTTTACTTCAGGCATGAGGATCACAGCGAAAGTATGTTGGAGGTGCCCTTGTCGATAATGGCCACCGCCGAGACCGAGAACGGCTTCCCGGCCAGGGCGCCCAGCTCCATGTTGGTGCCCTCGAACGTTCTCACCGGCACGGAGGTCGTCGTCTTTAGGAACTGACTGGGGCAGTTCGCGGAGATGACCACCATCTTCGCCTCTCCATTCCTCACGGCCTTCTCAGCTTGCTGCACGCCGAACACGACCTTCCCGGTCTGCACGGCGGTCTTCAATGCCCTTCCGATATCAATCATTGGTCTGCCCCCTCTTAACTGGTTTATATTCCAAATTGACGGCTCCGGTGCCGAGCGTAACAGGCTGCCCCACTATAATGTTTTCT
>JAJRAN010000052.1 GCA_028682915.1 Methanomassiliicoccales archaeon
CATGCGCAGCTCGGTTATCGCCCTCTTGAGGATGGAATACGTGGAAGAACAGAGATCGAGGAGAGGCCTGCCGATGCTGGTGCCCCCCACCGTCACTAGCACCAACAATTCCTTCTGGTAGCCTAGCCTCTCCCTGATCCCCTCTTTATCCTGATAGTCCGCTGGATCGAAGGGCAGCGGGTAGCCGACGAAGTCGACATGCTCCTGGCATACCTTCCTGCGGTTGGGCAGAAGCAGGCCGAAGGGCTCGTCCGGGACGTCCTCCAGCTGACCGAGGAAGATGTAGTCCTTCCAGGTCGGTTGCTTGGCGCGTATGACGTTGCACCACATCTTGTTGATCAGGTATGTCCCCAACATGTTCTTCGGATCGTGATTCATGTGATGGAAGCCGACGAAGTCGACCAGGAAGACCACATGGAACCGCTCGTAGTCCTTGGGATGGTTGTACCATTCCGTGGCGATTTCGTAGGTTTCGTCGCCGACCACCAGGTCGATGCCCTCCTTCTTGACCACGTCCTGATAGATCCTCACCCGATCCGGGAAGCTCTTCATCCATTGCATGGAGAACTCAGTGAGGTCGCAGGAGTATTCCCCTTTGACACTATCGGCGATGTCATTGCTGCTCCTCAGCCTCCTCCAGTCGGGATGAAGCACCTCCCCCTCCTGCTCCAGGACGATGTTCGCAGGCGCCTCAGTCAGCCAGACGATGTCCACGTCCGGCTTGATCCTCCTCAGCTCCTTGGCAATCGCCACGTCCCTGGAGACGTGCCCCAAACCTATCGACCCGCTGATGAATAGGACCTTGCTCATCCAACTTCCCCCTTCTTTACGAGTTCGCTCCTCGCCTGGCCCCGCTCCAATCAGGGCCAATATCGTAGTTGGCGGGGAAGGTATTTAAGAATATCGTATTAGTAGGATAATGTTATCCTTATTGTACAATTATGATTTGGACTTGGCCTTATGTATGGACTTTTAAAAAATTTTTATGAAGGGCGACCTCAACGGACCTTCGACATACAGCTAGCTGCTCCATCGGTCATCTTCTGCGTGATACAGTAACCGGACCCTGGTCGGAGCGCGTCGCACAGGCCGTCGAGGAATGCCTCGAGGAGACTGCAGACCTCTGGCTGGCTTGAGAACGGGCATTCGGTGACCTCGAGACCGCCGCCATCATCCCTATCGGCAACTTTCTGCCTCAACGAACTCATGACCATTTTGACGGCTTCCTCGGGTCCAAGACCCTTATTGTTATGGCTGAAACGGGTGCCTAAGGACATGCCATCTGCGCGCATGCGCGGGGCAAGTGCCTTCAAGGTCCCCTCTTTTCCATAAAGGTCATTGAATGCGCGAATGGCGAGCATCCACATCTCACCCATGTACGCTCTGAAGAACCAATCCCGCTCCTCCTTCGAGAGGGTTTGGAGACTATACTCGACATCCCTCCATTCGCTTGGGTCCGAGCTTGGCGTTGCGTCAACCCTTCTGACCCATTTGACACAAACCGGATCCCCGTTCTTCATCATCTTGGGCATGTCCACGGCGTACCCAGGACCGATCAACTCTCCTACACCGATAAGCGCATAGTAGCAGATGGCCATGCAGGACTCCCTTGGCCCCTGACTGAAGGGACAGGAGCTGAAACGGATCAGGCACTCCTGATCATCACGTGCCAATGAGCGATCCACCCCTCTTCCAAAGAAGGTGTGCATCAATGCTAAGCTCCTGCCAATGTCCTCGATGTTATCGGTTTTCCATCCCATCCTCTTACAGATAAAGAGGAACCCAGCATGACTGCTATTGATGATATGGGGCTTGAAGGTCGCGAGCGTCCTCTCAGGACCAGCACTCTCGATTAGCGCATCTAGGGATAAAGCCCACCAACTCCCTAGCAGCTCGGCGGTCAGCTCATTGCTCGGCTCTTCTGCTTCCATATCCGTTTTTCCTGCGAGACTGTTCTCGCCTGAATGGTATTTATCATTTTTCAGAGGCCGGGCCAATCTGGGGATGCTCTGAGAACCCGATACCTGTTTATTTTTGGAGGGCATGCTCATGCTCATGGTCGAGCCTCTAGAGAAGAGATTGAGGGAGATCTCCGCCGAGGGAATGGCTGATTATTTCGGGATAGCGGACCTCGGACCAGCAAAGGACGCGATCCCCCTCCAAGGTGGGGAGTGGCTCCGCCCCTATGACCGAGCGGTGGTCGTCGGAATACGCATGTTCGACGACCTCGTCGACAAGCTCCCTGAGCACGACAAGGCGGTGGCCATCGACTACCGCCACCACTGTTACGAAATCCTCAACCTCCGCCTCGACCAGATCGTCTCGCGTTTGGCTGGCGAGGTCCAGTCGCAGGGCCACGCCGCCGTCCCTGTGCCCGCTTCCAAGCGTTACGACGACGAGAGGATATGTGCGATGTTCTCGCACAAGATGGCCGCGCACCTCGCCGGGCTTGGCTGGATAGGCAAGAGCTGCATGCTCATCACCCCGGACCACGGCCCGAGGGTGAGGTGGGCGAGTTTGCTAACCAACGCCCCTCTGACGGCAACAGGAAGCGCTATGCCGCCAAAGTGCGGAGAGTGCCGGGAATGCGTAGATGCCTGCCCGGTCAAGGCGTTCACCGGACGAGCGTTCGTCGTCACGGAACCTAGGGAGGCCAGGTTCGACGCGCGGAAGTGCGAGGTATACTTCGACGAGCTCGAGGCCAAAGGAGGACCGGGCGTCTGCGGGATGTGCGTGGCGGTTTGCCCCAGGGGTCGAGCCAAGCCTCGCCCGAAGTAAAATCTTTGAGTCGGCAACCCCAATCACCTCACATCAATTGGAAGGTGCTTGCATGAAGGTCATAGCGTTCAACGGCAGCCCGAGGAAGAAGGGGAACACCAACGCCGCGTTGGAGATCGTGCTCGAGGAGCTCTCGAAGGAAGGGATCAAGGTCGAGCTCATCCAGATGGGCAGCGCAGACGTGCGCGGCTGCACCGCCTGCGGCTCCTGCGGCAAGAACAAGGACGAGAAGTGCGTCATCGACGACGAGGTCAACGGCTGGATCCAGAAGATCAAGAAGGCGGACGGCATCATCATCGGCAGCCCGACCTATTTCGGGGGTCTGAGCGCTCAGACCAAGGCGTTCATCGACCGCGTCGGGTACGTGTCCAGGGGCAACGGCAACCTCCTGCGGAGGAAGGTGGGGGCGGCCGTGGCCGTGAACCGCCGAGCGGGCTCGTTGAACACCTTCGACGAGATCAACCGCCTCTTCCTCATCGGGGAGATGCTCGTGGTCGGCTCCACCTACTGGAACGTGGTGAGCGCGCAGAAGCCCGGTGATACCCTAAACGATGCCGAGGGCGTGGCCACCATGCAGAACCTGGGGAAGAACATGGCCTGGCTCCTCAAGAAGCTCCACCCATGAGCTGAGTATCTCATCTGATACCCATCCGGCAAGGGCTTTAAACCCAGGTGGCCTAGCGAAGGTACATGCCCCTGCTGGAATGGTCGGACGAGCTCAGCTGCAACGTCAGAGAGATCGACGAGCAGCACAAGCGCCTGGTCGGGATGCTCAACCGGCTGCACCAGGCCATGGTGCGGAGAGAGGGCCAGAGGCTGCTGGCGAGCATCCTGGGCGAGCTCATGGACTACACCACCTACCACTTCGCCACCGAGGAGAAGTACATGGCCCTGTTCCATTACCCTGGCTTCCAGTCGCACAGCGCCGAGCACGAGGATTTCGTGCGCACGGTCTCGCGCTTCCAGAAGCAGTACGAGAACGGGGACGTGGGGCTCTCGATATCCGTGCTCAACTTCCTGAGCTCCTGGCTGAGGGACCACATCATGGGCTCGGACAAGGCGTTCGGGCCGTTCTTCAACGCCAACGGCCTGTGCGGCTACGAGGCCGCCGAGGCCTAGGCCTGGTCCGCGGCCAGTTGGATTATCGCCGACAGGTTCGTTAGCAGCTTCCCTTCCGCCTTGCGCAGGTGCTCGGCGTAGGTGGACCGTGAGAGCCCTGCCCTTTTTGACAAGTAGTCAAGATCAATCTTGGAAGGCTCCTCGAAATAGCCTTGGTTGCATGCCTCCGCGAGTGCCTTGACCTGGCGATCGGTCAGACCTGCCAGGACGCTCGAGGAAGCCACCACCAGGTCTTCCGCCACTCCCTTCAGGCGCAGGGGCTTGATGGACACCAGCTCGACCTTGGCCCCTTTGGCCTTCAGGTTCTCCACCGCCTCGGTTATTATGGACTTCTCATGGGCGATCACGCGGTAGTGCTCCCAACCGTCCTTGTAGATCACCGGTTCCTCAAACCAACCACCGACCTCGGTGATGGCAGCGGCGGCACCAGGTCCGCAGTCGCATCTCTGGGCCACGATCCGTACCACTTTCCCCTCTTGGATGGCGGTGCCTCCGACCTCCTCGCGCAGGAGCTCGCCCTCCACTTTGGTCGTGAGGTCGGCATCGGAGGAGGCGACCTCGAAGACGTGCGTATTAAGGTTGCACCACATGGCAATGGCGGCCTCAGGGTACTTCTGCGTGAGGCGACTGTAGAAGCAATCGTGGACGAGTCTTATTCGGGCTTCGTATGCAGGCATGAACATACATTTGCACAGTCCGATATATGAATATGACCGCCCTAGGGCGGCATATTGCCCTTTTTCGGGCTCTTGAAAGAGCAATAGTCCTGTCATCGCCCGCGCCGTGAGATCGGATTTCAGGAAATTCGAGATGAGCTGCTCTTTCATGATAGCAAGTTATAATACTCAAATTAGACTCTATTTCACAAGGATATCCTTGCCAGAACTGGATTACTAGAAGCGAGGATGCTAGGGGGAGTTGAGAATTAGAGCTTTATTGCTATCGGTGATCGTCGTTCTGTTGCTGCTTGTCAGCATTGCTCCGTTGCCGGTCAGTCAAAATGATGATGCCATCCTCTTGAGAGGCGCGTCTGCCTCGGAAGCTGTCCAAGCGATTGAGAATGAGACATTATGGCACGATAACTTTGGAGATTATTATCCCACCGACTTCTCACAGAATCCTCTCGTCAATGGAACGAGGTATGTGATTACTGTCGAAGGGACATGGAGCCCTTGGGGGGCAAGTCATTGGCTGAGCGTGGACGATCCCCCTGTAGGTGCGTACGAAGAAGCGCCGATGTATCTTGGTAATGGAGGGACGGGAAGGGTAGGAGTGGACCCGTTCTATGCTTTCGCATGCATCTATGGCTGGGACTATGCCAGCGGATTGGGATGGAGCTCCTTGCCTACCCCGGGCAGTTTCAGAATAAGCTTAGATAATGGAGCCTCGTGGACCACCAGCATCCGACCTGAGAACGACGTCTACACACCCACCCACAAATATGAAATTAAGGTCGTTGGCAAGGGGGAGAAAATCGGCTTCAGGACCATCGATGCAGATGCCTACGACAACTATGGCATGTTCAAGATCGTTA
>JAJRAN010000051.1 GCA_028682915.1 Methanomassiliicoccales archaeon
ATCTCGTCGGCCTCGCCGACCACCAGCGCCTCGCGCGTGAGGTATGCCAGCTCCTTCTCGCTGAAGGCTTGCGGGTCCAGTGGCAATATCAGGAGGCCTTGCCGGATGGAGACCATCTCGAACAGGTAATCGAACATCTTCAGGACCTTCCCGAAGTCGTTCTGCGCCATGAGGTACTCGATGCCCTCGAGGATGACCACCGGGCTGGTCTCTCTTTCGTAGAGGCGCACCATGCTGTCGGTGAGGACGCCCATGCTCTGCGGGTTCAGGGCCCGGGGGCCGTTCACGTTGGAGAGCCACGTGATGCCGGCCTGAGGGATGCCGAACTCCCTCTCCAGCCGCTCCGGGTGCATACGGGCGTAAACCTCTACCTCATGGCCCCTCTCCAAGAACGTCTTGTACAGCCCGAAGGCGCGGTCCGCCTTCTTGCCCATGACGATGCAGATGTTGCCCGGCTCAAGCACGACTAGCGCCATCTCAGAGTACCATCCCGTCCCATGGCACCCCGGGCATAAGAAGGTGACGAGGCTAGAGCCAAAGGATCAGGGCGGCGATGGCGGTGGCGATGGCCATGGAGAGGATGTTGGTGCCAAGCTTGGATACCTTCCCCGAACGCTCCCAGGTGGCGCCGATGATGCTGTCCAGGTTGCAGCCCACGAAGCCGAGGACGATGGGTATGAGGATGCGGTAGTCCGGCCAGGTTCCGGGGAAGATGATGGCCCATCCCAGGACCGCGGCGATGAGCGCGCCCATGAAGGCCCAGAACGTCCCCAGAAGCGAGACGCCGCCGTCCGTCCCTGCGGGGACCGGTCGCATGGTGGTTATCAACCTGGCCTTGCCGCTGAGCACGCCGAGCTCGCTGGCGATGGTGTCGGAGGCGGCGACCCCGATGGAGGTGAGGTAGACCAGCCCCGCCTCCACTGTGCCTTGCATGCCCAGAGCCCAGGCGATGACCGCCACCAGCATCGGGACCAGGCCGTTGGCTAGGACGTTCTTCCAGGTGCGCTCGCCCCTCTTCCCCTCCTGAAGGCCGGACTGCATCTTGATCTCCAGGCGGAAGCGGGTGACCACGAATCCGGCGACGGTGAAGGCGATCAGCAGCAGGAGCCAGTTGATGGAGCCGAAGACGCCGACGACCACTCCCATGAGGAAGGCGGCCAGGCTGCCGCTGGCCGTGAGAAGCTTGAACTTGTAGGATATGGCCGAGAGCACAGCGCAAAGGGCCAGCACCACCACAAGGTTCTCCAGGGGGGTCATTCGCCGGGGATGAGCCCATCCCCTATAATAACGTTGGCGGTCAGGACTTCTCGTCCTTCTCGCCGTTCTGCTTCCGTTCCGGCAGCAGGGCCAGCCCCTTCATGAGCTTGCCCGTGGAGTCCTTGATGCCGCGCACCTTCTCGAAGTCCCCGTCCCACTCCCTCAGCGCCTCGTGATACTCCTTCTCGATGTCCTCGATGACGCGCTGCATCTTGGTGGGGACGGCGCCGGCGCGCTTGCCGTGCAGCACCACCGCCAGGAAGAAGCTGCTGCCCCTCTCCACCAGGATCTTCTTCTCCCCGAAGTCCAGGCGCTGCAGGTGGGTCGAGCTCTCGTCCTTGAAGGAGTCCTTGACGAAGGACTGGATGGCGACCAGCATGGAGCTGAGGATGTCGTCGTCCATGCCCGGCTTGAGGCGGCGGGTCTGGTGCGCCATCAGCCGCCCGTCCTGGTAGATGATGAAGACCTCGTCCACCGCCACCGACTGCCGGCCGATGACGTATCCCACCAGTATCAGGAGGGCGGCGAGCACCAGGCCGATGGCCAGAATGGTGGGCAGGTCGCTCGGCTGCTCGACGTGGACGGTGAAATCCTGCGTGCTCTGCTCGTTGTTGGCGTTGTCCTCGACCACTATCTTGTAGACGATGGTGGTCTCGTTGTCCTGAGCGGCTATGACCGCGGTATAGAGGTTGGGCGACTGACTCGGGGTCATGGGCATGGACAGTTCCGGCCCGTCCCCGATGCGGTAGAGCAGGGTGACCGACTTGACCCCGCTGCCAGCGTCGGTTATCTTGGCGGAGATGTGAATGGGAGAGCCGACGGTGGCGTTCATGCCGTCCTGCTCCATGATGACCTCCGGCTCGGTCATGTCCACCACTATCCTGGTGGCCATGGGGGTGGACTCGATGTCGTCGTTGTCCTTGACGATCAGGGTGACCGTGAAGGTGCCGTCCTCCATGAAGGTGTGCGAGACCAGGTAGTTGTAATTGTAGCTGGTGCCGTTCCCGTCCCCGAAGTCCCAGCGGTACCTGAGGGTGCTGAGGTCGTTGGGCGTGTCGGTGGAGCTGCTGGCATTGAACCAGACCATTCCAGAGGCAGAGGTGTCGTTATGCCAGGTGAACTTGGCCACCGGCGGGACGTCGACTATGACTATCTGGAATGAGAGCGAGTACACCTTGCTCCCGTCCGCGTCCTGGACCATGGCCTTGGCCAGGTACACGCCCGACTGGGTGTAGCGGTAGGAGCTTATGTTCGCCAGTGATGGATTGGAGGGGATGTAGGTCCCCGTGCCCTCGAAGTCCCAGCTGTAGGAGGCAAGGGGGTCATAGCCTGGCAGCGCCGTCACCTGGAACCAGACCTGGTCGTACTCGGAGTAACGGAAGCCCCCGTCCACGGTGCGGAAGGAGGAGATGGTGGGGACGGTGTCCTGGATGGTGACAACCACAGTGGTCTGGTTGAAATCGCCGTCAGCTTCCTTAACGGTCAAGGTGATGTTGTACAAGCCTTGGGAAGCGTAGGTTTTGTTGACCTGGACTAGCTCCAGGCTACCCAGCTGATAGCTCATGTCCCCGAAGCTCCAGTTCATCAGGACTATCTCATTATAGCTCTGGGACAGGCTGGTCAGGAGCAGCGTCTCCCCCTCCACCTTGGACCCTTGGACGGTGAAGGAGACGCGTGGCAGGACTCTCTCCACATCGACCCAGACTAGGATGCTGCCGGAGTTGCCGTCGGTGTCCCAAACGGTGTGGTTGACCAGGAACCTCCCTCCCATGTCGTAGGTGTGGGTGGGATTCTCGGAATAGTTCAGAGGCGATGAGTCCCCGAAGTCCCAGTACCAGATCACAATGTCGTCCCAAGCTGTCCACGAGGCGTCGGAGAAGCTCGTCGGTTGCCCTTCCACAACTTGGCCCGAGGCGAAGCCCGCCCTCGGCGAAGAGTCCTCGACCATGAATGTGAGGTTGAGATAGTTGGCTGTGCCATCGGAATCCCTAACCGTCAGATTGGCCCACTGCATGCCGTCCCCGAAGGCGCGTGTCACATTCGTGATGGTCGAGGCGTACCCATCGCTGAACTTCCATTTCCATGAGACCACGGGGTCATAGGTGATGGCCGTGCCATTGAAGTAGACCGTCTGCCCCTCGATGATGTCCGAGGGCTCGATGCTGAATTCTGGTAGCGGGACAACCTCGTTGACCATCAGGCTCGACTGCTTGAAACCCACGCTTCCATCGCTGTCCGTTACCGTGAGGTTCACCAAGAAGACACCTGAGCGCTGGTATGCGTGCGTCACATTTTGTCCACTACCGGTCGCGCCGTCCCCGAACCCCCATTCCCAACGGACGAGGGGATCGACCGGGCTATACGAGGTGTCATTCAAGTAGACCATGGTGCCCTCGAAGACGAGGTCGGGCTCCATCGTAAAGTTGGTGTCCAGCCCCGCCTCGCTGACCACGAGGCTCAGAGAGTGATAGGAGCTGCTGCCGTCATCATCCCTCACCGTTAGCCTCACTGTATAGCTGCCTGAGTCCGAGAAGGTGTAGCTCACGCTCGATCCGTACCTCTTTGCGCTCCCAATATCCCAGGTCCAATTCACCAGCGGGTCGATGGAGGTGCTGGTGGAGGTGAAATTGATCTGGATCCCTTCTACCAACGAGGTCGGCTCGTAGGTGTACGATGCCGTCGGAATGCTGTCGAGGACGGTGACGATATCGGTGGTGGAATCGGACGAGCCGTCCGAGTCCCTGACGGTCAGAGTGACGATGTAGCCGCCATTGTCCGAGTAGGCGTGGGTCACCGTCGACCCATATCCGTGCTTACCATCGCCGAAATCCCATGTCCAGTTCACGAGGGGATCGTAGCCGGTGGAGGCGTCCACGAAGGTGATGTCTGTGCCCTCGGGTGCATTGTCGGGAGAGAAGCTGAAGTCGGCGACGGGGGAAGTGTCCTGGACTTGAATGGTATGTGAGGTGGAGTTCAAGGACCCGTCGGAATCCCTTACGGCCAGGGAAACGTGATACGTGCCGCTCAGGGCGAAGGTGTGCGAGACGGATGTGGAGTACGCGAACGAGCCGTCATCGAAGCTCCAAGTGTAGTTGACGATCGGGTCGTGGACCACCGTGGAGGTCGACGTGAAAAGGATGCTGCCGCCCTCGACTATGCTGGTGGCGGACTCGGTGAAGGAAACGCTCGGTGCGCTGTCCTTGACGACGACGCTGCCGAGGTGGACATCGGTACTGCCATCGGAGTCCTTCACCTGCAGCACGACGCCGTAGGTGCCCTGGGTGACGAAAACATGGGTAGGATCGCTCGCATAGCTGAGAGGTGTCGTATCACCGAAGTTCCAGGTCCAGTTCACGATCGGGTCCGGAGAGGAAGAGGAACTGTCGGTGAACTGGACGGTGGCGCCCTCGAATGGGCTGGCAGGGTCGTAGGTGAACGAGGCCGTCGGGGATTTATCAAGGATTTGCACGGTGATGTTGCTCCAGGATGAGAGCCCGGAGCGGTCCGTGACCTTGAGCGATACCGTCTTCGTGCCGTTAGACTGGTAGCCATAGGCCACATCCTGGCCGTATCGCTGCACGCCCAGAGTGAAGGTCCAGGTGAAGTTCAGGGAGCTTCGGTCCGAGAGCGAGTCCGTTGAGGCCGCTCCGCTGTACGAAACGCTGACTCCTTCGTATTCTGTATACTTGGATGCGGTGGCGTTCGCGAACGGTGAGAGGTCAGCTTGATACCATATGCTCAGGGAATGACTGCCGGACGATGATGCTAAAAGGTCAAGGCGCGAATCCCCATCGACGTCCGCCGCCTCGATCGTGGAAGACTCAGCGCCGGTGGTGAAATTGTAAGGGTTCACGAAGGCCAACGAACCCGTCCTCAGCAGGGGATTGAGCTGCGGAAACGGGGAGAGGCCGACGGCGAGATCATCCAGACCGTCATCATTCAGATCCCCGGATGTGATGGTCGCCGCTTCTCCCCCGATAACTATCCTCTTGTCCGGGACGGAGAAGGTGAAGGCATCGAATCCGAAGTTCGGCTGGAGATAGGCGAGGATCTGCCCGCCATCAGCCAGCACGGCGATGTCCGTTCGACCGGGGTTCCCGAGCGCGCCCGTGTCACCGAGGTCGCCGGTTGCGATTCCTATGAATTCCTTTCCGCTGTCAGTGAGGTTGGATGAAGGGAGGCTATTGTAATAGGCTCCCACGGAACCCGTCAAGTTTCGTAGGAAGATCTCTGCGGTGTCCGTCTGGGAATTGACAACGGCGAGGTCCGAGGCCACCCCATTCTCATCGAGGTCGCCACTTGCCATCCCTATCCTTTGACCAGAGATGCCGATCCCAATGTCCTCGAATGAAGCGAGCGAGAAGCATTGCCAGTTCTCTAGGCAGTACAAGATGCGTCCACCGCCATTGAAGGCGATGACCAAATCGTCGTAGCCATCCTCGCGGATGCTCAGCGAGATGATGGAGTTTGGACTAGGCAGGAAGAGGGTAATGTTCTTGATTGGATAACTGGATGAGAACAATGTCGAGCCATTGTAGATGCTGATGGAACCCGTGACCGAGTTCAAGACGGCGACGTCGTCGTTATCATCAGGATTGAACCGGCCCATGCAAACGCTGACCGGTCCGTTCTCGGTATGCAGAACGCGCGTCTGGCTCGTGTTCTTATTATAGATCATCACTTCGTTCGAGGAAGCTAGGATCGAGGCGACCACGACATCACCATTGGCCATCCTGCCAGCGGTGGTATCTCCTATGGTCTTCGAACCGACGAATAGGCTCTTGTCCGCGTTCCCAGTAAGATTTGAACTGGCATCAAAGAAGGTGATTGTGGAAGGTTGATTGGTCTGTCCCCGACTGAGGATGAACACACCCTCCGATCCGGAGATGGAGCGATCCGCCATTGCCTTCAGTGGGTGTTCATCGGTAGGGAAGGTCATATTCGCTGAAGCCCCGTACCAAACCGAAGCCGAGGTCCTGAAGTAAGCGGAGACATTGGCACTGGATTCGCACAGGGCAAGCAGGTCAGCTCCCGCTAATCCATAGAACTCCCCTACCATGACCGACCCTAATCCCAAGTAAGCTTTGACCGGGGTCTGCGGGGTAGTCTCGAACCCAGTTCCATCGTTGCGATAAACGTAGACGTATGAATAGCCTCCAACGTTGGCGGCATTCGCGAAAATGAGGTCCATTCGACCATTGCCGAGGACGTCAGCGAGCTGGACATCGGAGGCCTGGCCGGTTATGGGTTTGACGCTTGTGGTCCATGCGCCCCATGTGCTAGTCTGAATCATTATGTAAACGTTAGATCCACTTCTGTTACCGACAACAATATCATCCATTCCATCATCATTAATGTCACCGACTGATAGATACTGGCTGCAGGTGAAGTAGGCACTGCTTGGGATGGTGTGTAATTTATGGTCAACAGCAAAGGAATTATAAGGGTACTTCCAGACCTCGATGTAATCATCATAATTGGCAAATGGGTCACCATGGCACACAACGGCAAGTCCAATACTCGCGCCACCAAAACGGCCCGAACAAATTTCAAAAGGTTCGGCAGTAGATAAATCCAAAATTCTTGGACTAAACGAATCTGATTGATTGAAAATGCAAATTTTTCCTTGTCCTGAACTACTGTTATAGCTGACGGCGATGTCGTTCTTGCCGTCTTTCGCCAGAAGGTCACCGATGACGATGCTCCTCATGTCCTCGACACCAGGACTGGAAATTCTCCAGGCTTGCGTGCTCAATGACCCGTCGCTCGAGCGATTGTATATGCATACATCATTCGTGAAATTGCTGATTACGGCAATATCCTCAAGGCCATCATCATTCAGGTCGCCGATGGCGAAATCCCTGGCCCAAGGATCCACTGCGAAGACCGAGGAATGATCTTTAAATATGGTACCTGGCTCGAACAGTTTGGTAGGGTCGTACTGTTCCGCCAGGAGCCCACCTCCATCAGATGGGATCGCTCCGGTAACTGCAGAACCTGATGGGATGAACGGCACGAGGGAAGTCAGCAGGAACGCTACAGCTAGAGCTACCGCGCCCGCTCTGCCAATCTTTCCCATTGCTCCCATCCCGTACCCAGATGAATTCGTTTCCTGCGATATAAAACTTGGCTGGGTACTGGATAATGGATTCTCACTTTTTTTTATATGTTATCTAAAATGATAATAAATCTAGCCTTCCCACCAGCATAGAAAATACCCCGCCCAAGGGACCGTCTGGCATGATAATCAATTTTGATAGTTTGATGACATGGAGTTTATATGTCCTAAATCATCGAACAGCGTAAATGACTATTGGCGGGACGGAGTTCAAGATCACCAGATTAGCGTTCGATGACGACGTGCGCCGCATTCTATCGCTGACTTCGCCCTCCGCCCTTTGCGTGAAGGAGATCTCCCTCACCTTGGGGATGCCCATCACCAAATGCTACCGCCTCGTACGCCAGATGGAGAAGCGAGGCATGCTGAAGAAGATCGATCATTTGGAGACCAACGTGGCCACATACCAATCAAATCTCAGGGCCATCGCCTTCAAGATCGAATCCGACAAGCTC
>JAJRAN010000087.1 GCA_028682915.1 Methanomassiliicoccales archaeon
ATTCTTGAATAGAAAAGAATGATGGTCGAGGCACATTCTGTCTAAATGCCTCGATAGGATAATCAACAGGCCAAGCGAATGAGGGACCGATGCCTAAGACCTGTAAAGCCTGCGGAGCGACAAGCGAGGACCAGGCGGCGCGATGCACGGAATGCGGAAGGCCCTTCCTGTTCGGAAGCGTGGCCGAGAAGACCTGCCCCTCCTGCAAAAAGGGGAACCCAAGATATCGCGAGGACTGCGCCTATTGCGGCTCACGCCTTTAGGCGCGTCCGAAGGCGGTCCTGAGCCCCCGCCGAACTCAGGCTAGCCCTCGATGGGCCTGAACTTGTAGCCGTAGTAGATGACGCCGCTGGGCCCGTCCTCCCCCAACCGGCGAAGCGTGGCCTTCACCCTCATCCCGATCTTGACGTCCTTGGGGTCGGAGTTGATGAGCTGGGAGGTCAGCATGACGCCCTCGTCCATCTTGACCATGACCACCATGTAGGGCTTGAGTATCTCGAATTGGCTGGGGGCTTCGTGCACCACGGTGAAGGAGAACACCTCCCCCTCCCCCTTGAGGTTCAGGCATTCCATCTTGCCGATGGACTTGCGGTGGCAGACGCTGCATACCCCCCGCGGCGGGAAGAACACCCTCCCGCAGTTGTTGCAGCGCACGGCCTTGAGGTTGTAGCGTGAGGGGTTCTCCCTCCAGAAGCGCGCGGTCGCCATCTAAGCCACCTCCAGGAGGCTCACGACCACGGTGGCGCCGGTCCCGCCGGCGTTCTGCGCCAGCCCCAGGGTGGCATCCGGGACCTGGCGTTTCCCCGCCTCGCCGCGCAGCTGCTCCACCAGCTCGACCAGCTGGGCCACGCCCGTCGCCCCGAAGGGGAAGCCTCGGGCTTTGAGCCCTCCGGAGGTGTTCACCGCCACCTTGCCCCCCAAGGCAGTCTCGCCGTCCATGGTCGCCTTCCCTCCCTGCCCCTTGGGGAAGAAGCCTAGGTCCTCGATGGCCAATATCTCGGCGATGGTGAAGTTGTCGTGCACCTCGGCCAGCTGCACCTGCTCTGGCCTCCTGCCCGCCTGGCGGAAGGCCCTCTGCGCCGCCACCTGGGTGGCCTTGAACGAGGTCACGGTCGTCCTGGAATGGAGCGCCAGGGTATCCGACGCCTGCGCCGAGGCGGCGATCCTGATCGGCTTGCTGGTGTAGCTCCTAGCCCGGTCCATGGAGCAGAGGACCACCGCGGCCGCGCCGTCGGAGAGAGGGGCACAATCGAACACGCCCAACGGCTCCGCCACGGGCGAGGCATTCAGGACGGTGGAAAGGTCGATCTCCCTTTGGTACTGGGCGTTGGGGTTGAGGGCCCCGTGCTTATGGTTCTTCACCGCCACCTGGGCTATCTGCTCCCTGGTGGTGCCGAACTCGTACATGTGCCTCCTGGCGATCATGGCGAACAGGGACGCCAGGGTGGCCCCGAAGACCACCTCCCATTGCTGGTCGGCCGCCGTGGACTGGATCTCCGCGGCGAGCACGTCCCCCACATCGGTCATCTTCTCCGCCCCCCCGACCACCACTATGTCGTGCATGCCCGACGCCACGGCTAGGTAGCCTTCCCTGAAGGCCAGGCCTCCCGAGGCCCCTGCGGCCTCAATGCGCGTGGCCGGGATGTTGTCCCTTGCCAATCCAGAGTAGTCGGCGATAAGCGCCGCCACGTGCTCCTGCTCGATGAAGCGGCCAGCGGACATGTTACCTACGTACAGCGCGTCGATGTCCTCCGCCGCCAGCTTGGCGTCGGCGACCGCGGCCAGCCCGGCCTGTATTCCCAGGTCCCTCAGGGACATGTCCCAAAGCTCCCCGAACTTGGTGCCCCCTATCCCGATGATGGCCACCTCCCTCATGCTACCTCCTCCTTGACGCGGATCTTGCCGCGGAACTTGGCGTAGGTCGCATAGTCGATGACCTTCTTGTCCTCGATGTAATGCGAGACCAGCGGGGCCGCGGAGCGGTTGAACCGGGTGATGTTGTCTGTGATGGTGATGTCGAAGCCGTCCGCGCCGGCGCCGGAGCCGTAGGCGACCACGAAGACGCGCTCCCCCGGCTGCGCCACATCCAGGATCGCGGAGAGGCCGAGCGGCACCGCGCCAGAGTAGGTGTTGCCGATCTGGGGGGTGAGCAGGCCGACCTCGATCTGCTTGTCCGTGAAGCCCAGCATCTTCGCCACGCGCTGGGGGAACTTGCCGTTGGGCTGATGGAAGACCGCATATTGGTAATCGGCCGGTGCGGAGTTCGTCCTCTTGAGGACGAGCTTGGCGGCGGAGGTGACGTGCTTGAAGTAGGCCGGCTCCCCGGTGAACCTCCCTCCGTGCGAGGGATAGTCCTGGCCCTCCCTCCGCCAGAAGTCGGGGGTGTCGGTGGTGAACGAGCTGGTATGGTTGATGACCGCGATGATGTCCTTCGACCCGATGAGGAAGCTCGCCCCCCCTGCCGAAGCGGAGTACTCGAGCGGGTCGCCGGGAGCCCCTTGGGACGTGTCGGCGCCGATGGCCACGCCGTACTTCACCATGCATGAGCCGACCAGGCCCATGCAGGTCTGTATGGCCGCGGTCCCCGCCTTGCAGGCGAACTCGTAGTCGGCCACGGTCATGTTGGGCGAGCAGCCGATGGCCTCGGCCACGATGGTCCCCGATGGCTTGACCGCATAAGGATGGGACTCCGAGCCCACGTACAGGGCGCCGATGTCCTTGGGGTCCACCTCCGGGACCCGCCTCATCATGTTCCTGGCCGCCTCGGTGGATATGGTGATCACGTCCTCGTCCGGGGCCGGCACCGACTTGCTGTTGATCAGGAGGCTTTTGGACATGGCCTCGCCGTCCGAGCCCCAAACCCTCCCTATCTCCTGCGGGGTGATCCTGTATCTCGGCACATAAGCGCCATAGCTAACGATCCCTACTTCCATACGATCCTACTCCAGTTTCTCCAGGCGCTCCACGAGCGCCGGCAAGGAAAGATCAGTCCGAACCAAGGGTATGCCCTCCAAAGTGGCGAGCCTGACCGCAAGGTCGTCCACGTGCTCAGGCTTGTGGTACACCACCATGGCGGGCTTCAGCGGATGGGCGCGGATGGCGATCATGGGCGACCGCCCGAACTTCACCCCGGTGAATATCAGGGCGCGCTCGCTGCTCCATCCATAGATCTTGAGGTAGTCCATCGACCCCAGCGAGGTGATGGCCTTCATCGAGTCGATGATGGTGTAACCATGCACGTCCCGCTCCAACGGCACCTGCTTGTTCATGCTCGACCCAGACATGATGCTGACCAGCTCCGAGGCCAGGATCGAGTGCTTGAACTCCTTGATGCTGATTATGCTCTCGCTCTTCTCACCGAGGGAGTAGCGTTTTAGAACCTTCCCTCCAGTGGATTGGTCGATGTCCAGGAAGCCGTCGACGATGCGACGGATGATGACGATCCCTGGCGACTTCCGCCTTCCCGATTCGTAGTCCGAGACGACGGAGGGCGAGACCTTCATCTGCCGAGCCAGCTCCTGCTGGGATATGCCGAACTCCTCCCTCCATTTGCGGATGGTCCTGCCCGCATCCGCCGAGAGGGTGATCTCACCAGCTATCTTCTCCCTGAGCTGCTCCCGCATGGGGGGTCGAGAAGTTAGAGCGTATTTAAATTTGTCGTACATCGCCTACGACTAAACACGAAGACGAGATTTGGCTTGAGCAATTCTCGATAGCCTGGAGCATGGATTAAATAGTCGGCTCGACTAGTTCCGAACGATGGTGTTGGAAGACGTGGTTCAGGATTTCAACCTGCGCGAGAGGACACAAGTCTTCAAGGACCGCCGGGATGCGGGAGGTGCTCTCGCTGAGTCCCTTTTGGAATACGCATCCACGGATGTCGTGGTCATGGCCATCCCCTCGGGAGGCGTGCCAGTGGCTGCCGAGATCTGCCAGATGCTCTCGCTCAAAATGGACGTCCTGGTCGTGCGCAAGGTGCAGTTCCCGAAGGACTCGGAGGCGGGCTTCGGGGCGGTCGGCCCGAACGACATCATCGTCCTCAACGATTACCTAATCGAATCCGCAAGGCTCTCTCACGTGGTAACGGAGGGACAGATCGCCAAGGCGAGGATGGGGCTGAACTTCCGGGAACAGATGTTCCGAGGCGGTGAGCCGTACCCGGACCTGGGCGGCAAGACGGTCATCTTGGTGGACGACGGGCTTGCCTCTGGATTCACCATGCTGGCAGCAATAAAGTTCGTAAGGTCGAAAGGCGCGAGGAAAGTTGTGGTCGCGGTGCCGACCGGGTCGGAGCGGTCGGTCGAGCTCGTCCTCGAGCAGGCGGACGAGGTGCATTGCCTCAACATCAGGAGCGCCCCCTTCTACGCGGTCGCCGACGCCTACAAGCATTGGTACGACGTGAGCGAGGAGGAAGCCCTCGCCATCATACGATCAAGGGCTTAGTGACTTGGGTCGTGTATTGCCAGGTCAAGGGGGAGAGTAGATATTTTATACTCTAATTGTTTTAGCCGAAATGCTCCATCGGGTCTGTGGGCTAGCTTGGTTAAACTCCGTGGTTCGGGACCACGGGTCTCCGGTTCAAATCCGGACAGACCCACCATTACACATATCCAGTGTTGTCGAATTTTTCGTCAATAACGGGGTTTTGGTGCACTTTGATAGGGTGCTCCTTCCAGGCATATTAGACGCAGGAGGGCGAGAACGATGGCATCCTGTGTGCAGCTTGGACAATTGCATTAGAAAGCCTCCTCGACGATATTTTATCTCGCGATTGGCTCTGCTGGGGCGGTTTTCGCAGCATTATCGCTAGCATACTAAATGGCAACATTGAACAAGCCTGGTCGCTATCATTAAGCCAGAGACAACGCATTGATTGCTCAATGGGAAGCCCGGGCAATGGGACTCTGTATCTCTCGCCAATGGCTAATCTCGCATTTGATATCTACAGCGAATTCACTGTGAGGACCTCCCACGTGATGACGGAGGCACTGGGCATGGAGAAAGCGGTGGATGCCCTGAAGCGAGAATGGGAGCACATAGGCTCTGCAATTCCTTTGAACATTATTAGGAAGATGGGGCTGGCAGAGAAGGGTTTCATCGTCGCTGGCTATAGCTTGAACTGGGCAGATAGACTTTGGGGATGCGATCAGAGGTCAGAAGTGACCATTTACGGCATCCGCTCCAGAGTAGATTCCTGCCGTTATTCCATTGGCTCCAGTGCCCTTTGCAAGGCGCACCTTCGTTTCGCGGCCACGAAGATCTGCACATCCTTGGCCCCGGAACACACGTTCGTGAGCAGAAGTTGCCTCAACGGTGGTGATGACCATTGCGAAATGCTAATGGTTGCTGAATCAAAAAGTGCAGAGGAACTTATGAGCGCCCCCGCCATCGCTTCCATCCTCCCACCTCCGCTGGATGAGGGGGAGAGCATCCTCTGGAGCCACTCTTATTTCAGCACAGGATGGATTACACAGATCAAGGCCATGATCGAGGTACTGGGCCCTGATGCGACCATGGAACGATTGAAGCCAATAATGCACCAGATCGGCGAGGAAGCAGCGCCGAGGATTGAGAAGGAACTAGGTGTGCAAGGAGATAATCTAAGGTCCGTCGCCGAAGGCATAGATACGCTCAACTCGACCTTCCTGAAGGAGGGTACGTTAACAAATAGGACGGACCTGTCAATTGAGAGAAGAACGACCACCTGTCCATTGTCTGGGGAGCCAGGCGAGGTCTGCAGTGCATTCCTATCTTTCTATGAGGGCTTGGTAAAGGGGTTGAACCCTTCGTTCGAGTTCGACTGTTCGCAGAGGATGAGCGAGGGAGGAGAGTACTGCCGATGGGTACTCCATGATACACGCCAGCATGCTAAGAAGCAAGGCGATGATTCGACGTCGACCGACCCCTTTGCATATCTATCGTTTAAATACATTAATGGAGAAATCTCCGATGAGGAATATGAAAGGAAGATGGCGATGCTGAAGAGGCACTTTCCTCGAGGCTAAATGGTGCTTTGATCAGAATGACCTTAGTCCATGACTCACAACTCTAACCTCAGGGCATTCTT